>NZ_CAKTTZ010000007.1 GCF_934617235.1 uncultured Ellagibacter sp.
TAGTCGGTCGATACCGTCTCGGGGTTGCAGTTGACCATGATGGTCTCGAAGCCCGCATCGGCAAGCGCGTAGCTCGCATGCACGCAGCAGTAGTCGAACTCGATGCCCTGGCCGATGCGGTTCGGGCCGGCGCCGAGGATCATCGCGCGCTTTTTCGTCTTCGGCGCGACCTCGCTTTCGCATGCGTCGTACGTCTTGTAGTGATACGCCGTCTTGCTGGGGGTTTCAGCAGCGCAGGTGTCGACCGTCTTGAACGCAGGGATAACGCCCAGCGCCTTGCGGTGGGCGCGAACGGAAAGCTCGTCGGTTCCGGTCAGATGCGCGATCTGCACGTCGGAGAGGCCGAAGCGCTTAGCGCAGCGCATGTCCTCCGCGTCGAGCTCTTCGAGTTTATGACCCGAAAGGGCCTGTTCAACAGCGACCATGTCGGCCATGCGAGCCAAGAACCACGGGTCGATGCCCGTCTTTGCATGGAGCTCTTCAACGCTCATGCCGCGGCGCATTGCCTCAGCGATGAAGAAAATGCGGTTCGCGGTCGGGCGGCTCACCATGTCGTCGAATTCCGCGCCCTGCATGGTGCACTCTGCACCCTTGCCATCAGCACCGAGGCCCGCACGCCCGTTTTCAAGGGAGCGAAGTGCCTTCCCGAGCGACTCTTCAAAGGTACGCCCGATGGACATGATCTCGCCGACCGCCTTCATGCGGGTCGTGAGCGTGTCGTCGGTGCCCTGGAACTTCTCGAACGCGAAGCGCGGCACCTTGACGACGCAGTAGTCGATGGAAGGCTCGAAGCATGCGGGCGTCGCCTTCGTGATGTCGTTCACGATCTCGTCGAGGGTGTAGCCGACAGCGAGCTTGGCCGCAGCCTTGGCGATCGGGAAGCCCGTCGCCTTCGAAGCGAGCGCAGAGGAGCGCGACACACGGGGGTTCATCTCGATGACGATCATGCGGCCCGTCTTCGGGTTCACCGCGAACTGAACGTTCGAGCCGCCGGTTTCGACGCCGATTTTCTCAAGGATGGCGAGCGAGGCTGTGCGCATGCGCTGGTATTCCACATCGGAAAGCGTCTGAGCAGGGGCAACGGTGATAGAGTCGCCGGTGTGGACGCCCATAGCGTCGAAGTTCTCGATGGAGCACACGATGATGCCGTTGCCGACGCGATCGCGCATGACCTCCATCTCGTATTCTTTCCATCCCTCGATGGATTCCTCGACGAGCACCTCGCCTGCGGGCGAAAGCTCGAGGCCTTGGCTCACGATGAGGTGGAGCTCATCCATGTCGTGCGCGATGCCGCCACCGGCACCGCCGAGCGTGAACGACGGGCGGCACACCACGGGGAAGCCGAGCTTAGCGACGATTGCCTCGGCGTCTTCCATGGAGTAGGCGTAGCCGCTGCGCGCGACCTCGATGCCGAGTTCTTCCATGCATTCGTTGAAGAGCTTGCGGTCCTCGCCGCGCTCGATGGCGGGAAGGTCGCAGCCGACCATTTCGACGCCGTACTTGTCGAGCACGCCGGATTTCGCGAGGGCGACTGCGGTGTTCAGGCCGGTCTGTCCGCCAAGCGTCGGCAAAAGCGCGTCGGGGCGCTCCTTCTCGATGACCTTCTCGACGAACTCGGGTGTGATGGGCTCGACGTAGGTGCGGTCGACCAGACCTGGGTCGGTCATGATGGTCGCCGGGTTGGAATTCACAAGGATGACGCGGTAGCCGTCCGCCTTGAGGACCTTGCAGGCCTGAGCGCCTGAATAGTCGAACTCGCATGCCTGACCGATGACGATCGGGCCCGATCCGATGACCAGAATGGACTTGATGTCGGTACGTTTAGGCATTGACTTCTCCCCCAAACTTCCAACCGGCCAAACGGTCGGCGGCAATGTCGATATCGAGATAATCCTCGCGGCCATCCATGAGACGCGAGAAAGCGGTGAACAGGTAGTGAGCATCGGTCGGTCCGGGCGACGCCTCGGGGTGGTACTGCACCGAGAAAGCCGGGATGTCAAGGAATGCGATGCCCTCGGCCGTGCCGTCATTGAGGTTCACGTGCGTGAGCTGAATGCGGCCGAAGCGCTCGTTGCGCACAACCGGAGCTACGTTCTTTTCCACCCAGAAGCGCAGGTCATCAACGTGCTCGGTCACACCTGCCGACTCCTCGGGGATAAGCTCGCCAAGCGAGGGGAACAGGATGCCGAAGCCGTGGTTTTGCGCGGTGATCTCGACGCGATGCGTGCGCAGGTTCATGACGGGGTGGTTGCCGCCGCGATGGCCGAACTTGAGCTTTTCGATCTGTGCGCCGGCGGCCTTGCCCATCATCTGGTGGCCGAGGCAGATACCAAAGACAGGTACCTTACCGAGCAGCTTTTCCACCTGGGAATACGTGCCCGAAACCGCATCGGGGTCGCCGGGGCCGTTGGAGAGGAAGACGCCATCGGGATTCATGGCGAGCACGTCTTCGGCAGGGGTGTTCCACGGAACGGCGACAAGTTCGCAGCCCACGCGCACGAGGTTCTGGAAGATGGAGAGCTTTGCGCCACAGTCATAGGCGACAACCTTATACTTCGCGGGCGCGGGGGCGGTGAGCGCGAACGCCTGGCTTTCGGGCAGGTCGTCCTGGCCAAACGACGCCTTCTCCGCACGGGAAACCGTCTCGGCGAGGTTCACGCCCACGATGGACTCGCTCGCGCGAACCTTCGCAAGCAGGCTCTCGACGTCGGTGTCGGTCGTAGAGAGCACCGCGCGCTGGGCACCGTTGTCGCGCACATGGCGCACGAGCGCACGCGTGTCGACGCCCTCGATGGCGACGACGTTGTTCTCGCACAGGAAGTCGGGCAGCGAGAGTTCGCTGCGCCAGTTCGACGGAACCGAGCACATATCGCGCACGACAAGTCCGCGAAGCGCCGGCTTTTCAGATTGGCAATCCTCGCGGTTCACGCCGTAATTGCCGATCTGAGGGTAGGTCATCGTGATGATCTGGCCCGCATAGCTCGGGTCGGTGATCACCTCGAGATAGCCCTCCAGGGAGGTGTTGAAGCAGATTTCGCCGAACACTTCGCCTTGTGCCGCACAGGAGGTGCCGCTGAACACGGCGCCGTCCTCGAGCACGAGCAGCGCCGGTGCACCGAGCGGCTTCGAGGTGTTCTCAAGCAGCTTTTTCGTGATCTCGCTCACTTCGTTCCTTTCCATTCAAGCTCGCCCTCGCGAGCGTCATCCATTACGTATCGCAATCGCCGTTATGGCGCCTTAATGTTTCACCGTGGAGATGACCTGGCCATCTTCCATCGTTGCATAGCCTCCGACATACACATCGGTGGCGCGACCACGAAGGTTCCAACCGATAAACGGCGTGTTTTGCGCCTTCGAGCAGAAGTCTTCTTTGCTGACCGTCCAAGCCGCATCGGGGTTGATGACCGTCAAATCTGCAACACAACCTGGCTCGATCGCCACGCGCTCGTCACACAGGATAGCGCGCGGGTTCACCGCCATGAGCTCGATCAGGCGATCCCATCCGATCACGCCCTCGCCCACCATATGGGTGAGCATAAGCCCGAGCGACGTCTCGATGCCGGTCATCCCAAAGGGAGCCAGCTCGAACTCGCGATCCTTCTCGTAGGTCGCATGCGGAGCGTGGTCGGTGACGATGGCGTCGACCGTGCCGTCCGCAAGCCCGGCGCGCAATGCGGCAACGTCGGCCTTCGTGCGCAGCGGCGGGTTGACCTTGTAGTTCGTATCGTAGTCCTCGCCGATCATGGAGTCGTCGAGAAGCAGATGGTGCGGCGTCACCTCGCAGGTGACGGGCAAGCCCTCCGCCTTCGCCGCGCGGATGAGGTCGAGCCCACGCGCGGTCGTCACGTGCTGCGCATGGAAATGGCAGCCCGTCAGGCGGCAAAGCGCGATGTCGCGCATGATTTCGAGCTCCTCGCCTTCCGCAGGCCAGCCCAAAAGGCCAAGCCGCGTGGAGCATTCGCCCTCGTTCACTTGACCGGCGCCCACAAGGCCCTCGTCCTGGCAGTGGCACATGACGACGCGATCGAACTGCTTGGCGTAGTCCATCGTGCGGCGCATCATGCCGGAGTCCTGTACGCCGCGCCCGTCATCGGTGAACGCAACGACGCCATGGGCGACCATATCCCCCATCTCGGAGAGCACCTCGCCTTTGAGGCCCTGCGTGAGCGCGCCCGACACGAGCACGCGGGCAAAGCCAACCTCGGAGGCCTTGCGCTGCACGTATTCCACAATCGTCGCATTATCGCAGACGGGATTCGTGTTCGGCATCGCGCAAACCGCGGTGAAGCCACCGTGTGCCGCCGCCTTCGTTTCGGACTCGATGTCGCCTTTGTACTCGAAGCCGGGGTCGCGCAAGTGAACATGCATGTCGACCAGCCCGGGGACGACGATCTTGCCCGAAAGGTCGCGCTCGACGCCCTTCGGCATGTCGAGGTCGTGGCCGATTTCCACGATGCGCCCGTCGCGAATCAGGATGTCGGCAACCTCATCGAGGCCAACCTGGGGATCGATGAGCCGTGCGTTTTTAAGCATCAACGCCATTGTCGGTTCCTCCTAGCAGCAGATAGAGAACGGCCATGCGAACGAGCACCCCGGAATAGACCTGGTCAAGGATGACGGCGCGCTGCGGATGATCGCACATGTAGTCATCGAGCTCGACGCCGCGGTTCACCGGCCCCGGATGGCAGATGATCGCGTCGGGCTTCATGAGCTTCTCGCGCGCCTCGGTCAGACCGAAGAGCAGGTTGTATTCGCGAAGGCTCGGGTACGGCGCACCTTCGAGGCGCTCGCGCTGGATGCGCAGCATATAAACCACGTCGAGCTCGGGCAGCGCAGCGTCGAGATCGCTCGTTATTACATCGGCCCCTAAGATTTCAGGGGCAGCCGGCATGAGCGTCGGCGGCGCGATGACGGTAACATGCGCGCCCATAATCTTGAGCGCGGGAATGAGCGAGCCGCAGACGCGCGAATGGCCGATGTCGCCGACGATGCCGACGTGGAGGCCTTCGAGCCTGCCGAAACGCTCGCGAATCGTGTACAGGTCGAGGAGCGCTTGCGTAGGATGCTGATGCTTGCCGTCACCTGCGCAAATAACGGAAACGCCTGAGACATCGGCGACTTTGCGCGGAGCGCCTGCGTGCTTGTCGCGCACGACGATGGCGTCGATCTTGTACGAGCAGAGCGTCTGCACGGTGTCGCGTAAGCTCTCGCCCTTCACCGTGGAGGTGGATGACCCGCCGAAATTGAGCGTGTCGCACGACAGGCGCTTCTCGGCGAGTTCGAAGGAGGAACGCGTGCGGGTCGAAGGCTCGTTGAACATGTTCACGACCGTGAAACCCTTAAGCGTCGGTACCTTCTTGATGCGCCGCTCGTTCACCGCGCGGAAGCTCGCCGCAGTGTCGAGAATGCGCGTGATGTCTTCTGCAGAGTAGTCGGAGATGTTGATGAGGTGCTTGTGGTTGAAAGCCATTGCCTACGCCTCCTTTTCCTGATCGTGCTCGATACCAAGCGGAGCCGAGCCAGCGCGATCGCCGGGCGCCATTTCAAGAACCTCGACAGCGGAGACGCCATCGACTTCCTCCAGGAAAAGGCGAACGTTCTCGTGCGATGACGAGGGCACGTTCTTGCCGACGAAATCGGCGCGGATGGGAAGCTCGCGATGGCCTCGGTCGACAAGGACCGCAAGCTGCACGCAGGAGGGGCGGCCGAAATCGCTTAACGCGTCGAGCGCAGCGCGGATGGTGCGGCCAGTGAACAAGACATCGTCGACAAGAACGACGGTGAGCCCGTCGATGCCGAAGCGGATGTCGGTTGAGTGAACCTCTGGGGAAAGGTGCGTCGCGAAGTCGTCGCGGTAGAAGCTGATGTCGAGCGCGCCGAGCGGAACGTCCGTGCCCTCGATCTGCTTGATCTTGCTCGCGAGGCGATGGGCGAGCAAGTCGCCACGGGTGAGGATTCCCACCAAAGCGATGTTCGAGGCGCCGTGATTGGCCTCTAAGATCTGGTGCGCGATGCGCGTGAGCGATCGCTCGATTTCGTCTGCGTCCATACAGACGGATTTCACTGTAGTTGAATCTGTCATTCGCACCCTCTTCTGGTCAGGGATGCAGGCAGACCGCTCGGTTCTGCGATAACGCGCTTCCGTAGTGGGGAAACGCTCGCGCTCCTTGTCGGTCTCTCTGTACCGCTTTTAAAGGACTGCACGCAAGTATAGGGCAGCTTCGCACAACGCGAAACCCCGAAATGCTACATTGGCGGAAAACGCACGATTAGATAGATGGCTGACACAGCGACCGTCGCGAGCATCGTGGGAAAGCCGACCTTGAAGAAGTGCGCGAACGTGATGACGTGGCCGTTCTTGCGCGATATGTCAGACATGACGACGTTCGCCGACGCGCCGATCAAGGTGCCGTTTCCGCCGAGGCAGGCTCCGAGCGAGACCGCCCACCACAGGGGCGCGACGTCCATGCCGGTCGCCTCCATGGAGAGCAGGATCGGGATCATCGTGGCGACGAAGGGGATGTTGTCGAGGAAGCTCGAGATGATGGCGGAGGCGAAGAGCAGCACGAGCATGGCGACGAAGGTCGAGCCGCCCGTGACGTCGATCAAGGCCTGCGCGAGCATGCCGATGACGCCGACCTCCGAGAGCGCGCCCACGATGATGAACAGGCCCGCGAAGAAGACGAGCGTCGTCCACTCGACGTGCGCGAGCGCCTCCTCGATGCGCTCGCCCGAGATCAGCATGAGGACGCCCGCCGCGGTGAGGGCGACGACGCAGGACTCGATGCCGAGCGAGCCGTGGGCCATGAAGCCCACGACGACGAGGACGATCATGACGACGCTCTGGCGCAGAAGGATCGGGTTCTTGATCTGCTCGCGCTCGTCGAGGCCCGCGAGCGCGTCTTTGTGCGCGTCGTCGACATGGAGCTTTCGGCCGAAGAGCAGGTAGAACAGGGCGAGCATCACGGCGAGCGAGAGCAGCGCCGCCGGGGTGTCGTAGACGACGAAGTCGACGAATGAGTAGCCCGCCGCCGAGCCGATCATGATGTTGGGCGGGTCGCCGATCAGCGTCGCCGTGCCGCCGATGTTGGAGGCCATGATCTCGGCGAGGAAGAACGGCACCGCGTCGATGTCAAGCAGGCGGCACACCGTGATGGTCATGGGGCCGATGAGCAGCACCGTCGTCACGTTGTCGAGCAGCGCCGAGAGCACGGCGGTCAGGCAGACGAACAGCACCATGACGTGCCAAGGGTTGCCCTTCGCGAGGCGCGCGCACTTGATGGCGAGGTACTCGAAGATGCCCGAGAGCTTCACCACGGCGACGAAGAGCATCATGCCCAGGAGCACGCCGAGCGTGTTGAAGTCGACGTGGCTCATGGCCTGGTCGAAGGTGACGACGTGAACGACGAGCAGGATCATCGCGCCGACGATGGCGACGAGCGCGCGGTGCACCTTCTCCGACATGATGGCGACCATCGCGACGACGAACACCACCACGGCCACGATTTGCATCAAATCCATACCTCTACCCCACTTGTGCCGTGAATTGCAAAAACGTTCGGCATTATAGGAGTCTTTTGTTTCGAACGTGCTAACAAGTCCCGGCGATATTCCGTAAGTGGGGGCGCTCTTTCCGAGAGGGGTGCTTTTAGGAGACGAAGTACTAAGCCTCTATTCGCCGAAGAATGCACGCGCCGTGCGAGCTGCGGGGAGGTTCTTCCCGTTGTCCGCCGCGAAACGCATGCAACCCGCCGCAGCATCCCTGTTGCCCGCTGCAGCGTGAAGTTCACCTTCCTTGGAAGCGTAAACGACGCGCAGGCGCAGGCACTGGTCGTGGTTGTCCCAGATGGAGCGATACAGGCCAATAAGCTTTGGGGAATCGCCCGCACGTTCCGCCTCAGCGACTTCGCGCGACCACGAAAGGTACGCGCCACGCTGCTTCGTGATGAAGTCGTCCTCCAAGTTCGGCAGGGAAAGCGCCTCATCGATAAGGGCAATCACGCGATCGTTGTCGAAAAGGCTCTTCACAAGGGGAACGAGATCGGCATAGAGCGCGAGCTTGATCTCGTCAGTCGGTGCAGTTTTCACGCTGTCTTGGATCATGAGGCCGATCTTCGCCGCTTCGCTGTTCTTGCCATCGTTGATAAGCGCGCACGCATAGAAGGAAAGAAACCAAGCGGGAAGCTCTCCCAGGGGCGGCTCTGCGGATTGCGCAATCTTCGACGAGCCCGCGAGGAACGCGTCGACATTGCAGTCGTCGTTGTAGAGCGACACGAGACTCTCGAGCTTCGACTGCGCGGCGCGCGCGAACAGCCTCGTGAAGATGAAAAGGCCGGCGAGCAGAAGCACAACGGAAGCCCCAGCGCCCGCTGCGGTGAAACCCATCGCGCGGCCTTCGATGTTCGACCAGACGAAAACCACGGCAAGCGGAATCGCAACCGCAATGGCGCATGCGGCAATCTCATATCGCTTGAAGTATGTGAGCATGAAATTCGCCTTCCCGTCATTTGTTTTGAAGCAGTGTAGCCTAATCGTGCCGCCATAGGCACGAACCTCACGAGTTCGATATGCGAATGGGCAAGCAGCGCCGACCGAAAAAGAGAAAAGGGACCCCGCGGAGTCCCTTGCAAGTTGCAACTGGCGGAGATGCGTGCGAATCGAACACACCCGAGACGTTCTGCGCGCCTCACAACGGCTTTGAAGGCCGCGGGGCCCACCAGGACCCATCCATCTCCAAAAGAAAACTCAATTTTTTGCAGCCCGCCTATTCTACCGTATGCGACCGCAATACCCAATAATCAAAATGCAGTAGCTAAAATTACCTGCCGATGACATTATCGCGAAAGATTTCGATTGTGTCCAATCATTGCGCACGTGAGGTTGACGGACACGAGCACTGAGGAATTCGAATCCGCAAAATCGCCACTCGGTTAACGCGTCTGCGGGATACATTCAATTTGGCGTTCGCGCAGGAAAACAAGATGAAAGCAGGGAAAACGCCGGATATGGTGGGGTGTTATTGTATACTGTTCATGACACAAAACCTGACACAACGGAGGTTTTGCCCACATGGATAAATCGATCATCCACGTAAGAGTCGACGAGAACCTCAAGGAACAAGCCGAAGCCCTTTTCTCATCAATGGGAACGAGCATGTCTGAGGCTATCAGGATTTTCCTCAAGCAGTGCATCCTCGACCAGAAGTTTCCCTTCCAAATTAAAAGCTGCGCGCAAAAAGGCGAGAATTCCGCTTACGGCTTTTTGAAGCTCTACTCGAAACCAATCACCCGCGATCAGGAGCGAGAAGCCTGGATCTCCTCGTTGGCGAAGAAATGATTACCGTACTCGACGAAAGCGCCATCCTTCGCTACCTGCTGGATGACGAAAGGAAAAAAGCCCGCGAAGTTGCCGAAGTCATCAAGTCCGGCCAAGCATATTCCTACCCCGAAATCTTCGCTCGCGTGGCGGTCACCCTGCGCGACGTGTATCAGGTGCCCCGCTCGCTTATCAGCGAAGCGCTTCTTACGCTGCTAAACGATATTTGCGTAGGCGAAGAGGACATCGTGCGTTACGCGACGCGTCTGTTCGGAACAACGCTGTTCGATTACATCGACTGCCTGCTCGTGGCGCGAAATCACCTGTACGAGCACGATGTCATCACCTTCGACAAACCGCTCATCAAACATATGATGTAGGTTTATTCGTTTAACAGTACGACTTCTCGAGATTCTCAAGGACGTCCGATACCGTCAGCGTGTAGTTGTCTACGTCTGAAATCCCTGTGCGGTTCCCCTTAGCCCTCTTCACCGACGAAGCGATAGTCCTCCCATCCTTCGTTGGCGGAAATACGCTCGAAGAGCTCTTTGACCGACTCTCGCACCGCCGGGGTAAGCGGTGCGAAAAAGGTCGTATCAGCTGGTTGAATACCGAGGAACACGACGCGTTTTGCCATGCTCTCGATTTCACCCAGCAAAAAGGTGATGGGAAGCGCGTGCGTCGAGATCAGGCAGTTCGTCGCGACGTCACCGGCGCTGAGATTGCGAACGGCGCCTGGCGGAAGGCCCATGTCGGCGGCATCGAACACGAGAACCGTGTCAGGCTCAAGCCGCCTGATCACGCCCAACTCGTCTTCGGGACACTGCCCGCCGTCGATCACCGACCAGCCATCAACCGGCGAGTCGGTCATCATCTTGGCCAAAAGCGGCCCTGCGGCATCATCGCCGCGGAGCACGCTGCCAACCGCCAAAAGCACGTTACTGCCCATCGGTCAATCTCCCCATCATGTACATTGCGGTCTGGGTCCTTACTTCCTCAAGAAGATCGAGGAATTGGGTGAGCCACGTAATCTCGCCCGCATAGAGCTTCGACGTTTTCTGAAGGTAGAGTGATTGGAGCTCCTTCTTCAACGCTTTGCTCAAAGTGGGCACGTGCACCTTGTCGATCTGTATCTCCCCGAAGCGCATGATGCCCTCGAGCTTGTAGCGGGCCTCGGCCGAATCGAGGTGAGACACAATCGAGCGATAGGTGTCCATCGAGCAGGACAAACACGGGCTCAAGCAATCAGCCACGCCCGTGTGATGCCCGACAGAAAGCGTGTAGTACATGATGTTGCTAACCTCTTCGGGGATGTCGACCGCGCTATCGACAAACTTAGCTGTTAGACGGTAGAACACTACTTTCTTTTCCATGCCCGTCCCCTATCGTCCTCGCCAACAAGATACCCTTGAGTTCCTCGTAGACTTCAGCTCGACGCGGATCGTCTTGCGTAGCGATCAGGTCGTTGACGCTCAATAGAACATCGTCGCTGTGCTCGAGGGCCCCCATGAATCCGTCGACAAGATCTCTGCCGTATCGGTAACCCGACATCCTGCGAGCTTCTCGTTCAAGTTCCACGCGGAGCTTGTAGGGAATATCGGGAAAAGCGATGGGGGCAACTTCCCCTTCGCCCTCGAAGTGATGAGTGGCATGCTGCTTCTGAGCCAACTTGCCAAGCGCCATCGCGAAACCGTACACCGTCTGGCCCGGTGTCGGAGGACAGCCCGGAATGTAGACGTCCACCGGCAAGAGCTTGTCGGTTCCGCCCCACACGCAATAGTTGTCGTGGAAGATTCCGCCCGTGCATCCGCAGGCACCGTACGAAACGATGATCTTCGGATCAGGAGCAGCATCATAAGCCCTGATGGCAGGCATGCGCATGGAACGAGTGATCGCGCCCGTGTAAACCAGGATGTCCGCATGACGCGGCGTCGGAACAACCTTGATACCGAATCGCTCGACGTCGAACACGGGGGTGATGCTCGCGAAAATCTCGATTTCGCACGCATTGCATCCGCTGCAGTCAACGCGATACACATATACCGAGCGCTTGATGTCGCTGAGCAGCTTTCCCTTCGCCTTCGCGACTTCGGCATCAACAACCTTGCGATCAAGGCGCACCTGAAGCTCTTCCGGAATCTCTTTCATAACCATAAAACTCACTTCCTTTCAAGCTTCACGCCCTGCATATCGAGGGTATGCTTCCGTTTACAATCGAGGCAAACGCCCACGTTTTCGTAAGCTGCACCGTCGTTGCCGATACGCTCGAGCAACGCGGCTGCGTACTCGACCTCCTTACGAGGGGCGAAGTACTGGCCGCACTCGGAGCATCTCTGCAGTTTGAAGGTGCAGGTATCGGTCAGGTCGTCTTTCGACATGACGGCGAGTTCGAATTCGGGCGTCAGCTTGATTGCGCCAGTCGGGCACCTTTCCTCACAGCGGCCGCAGAAAATGCAGCGCCCGTAATTGATGCTCCAAACGATGGTGCCCTCTTCGGTATCGGCGTCCATCTGAATCGCGTTCGGAGGACATACTGCGGCGCATGCTGCGCACGCAATGCACAACTCATGCGTGTGCTCGGGCTTTCCTCGCACATCTTTCGCCTGCTCAAGCGGGGCAAAAGGGTATTTCACCGTGCCTTCGCCCTGTTGCAGGATGTGCTTAAGCATCTTTAGCATTCGGCCCTCCTTTCCTTAACGAACGACAAGCTCATTCATATCGCGCTTCCTGCAGCTGTCCTCGAACTCCTGTTTCGAGAGGACCTTCTGCTTGCGCTTCTTCACATCGACGATGGTGACGCGATCGGTGCACGAGTAACACGGGTCGATGCTGCCGATGACAACAGCGGCGTCGGCGATAGTATTCCCGCGAAGCATCGATCGGAGCACCGGCCAGTTGCTGTACGTCGAGGCCTTAGCGCGCCAGCGATAGCACTTCTGGTTGTCGCCCGTCATCGACCAATGCAGGTCCTCACCGCGCGGCGCCTCGGTGAAGCCAACGCCGAAGAGGTAGGGCTCATAGCTCCACGATTCGTTGAGAATGGGGCCAGTTGGTGCGCTTTCCAGCCAGAACTCGATCATATCGATGCTGTCGAAGAACTCGTCGACGCGCACGAGCGTACGGCTTTTCGCATCGCAGCCGTCATACGTACGCGCAGTCTTGTCAGTCAAGAGCTTATAGCCGTCGAACGGGTGGTCGAATCGCGAATCGCGGGTAAAGCCGCTTCCGCGAACCGTTGGACCGACGGGGCTCCAGTCGCGGGCGACCTGCTTGTCGAGGATGCCGATGCCAGCCGTACGCTGCTCGAAGTTAGCCGTCGACACGAGCGCATCGAGGAGATGCCTCACTTCCTCGCGCAGCTCGTGCAGAACCTTGATGGTCTCGAGCTTCTGTTCAGCGAGGATGTCGCGACGAACACCGCCGATAAGGTTCATGCCATAGGTTTTGCGAGCACCAGTCAAAAGCTCGGCAAGGTCCATCGCCTTCTCGCGGATGCGGAAGAAATGCATGAAGCCCGTGTCAAAGCCAGTGAAATGGCAGACAAGGCCGAGATTGAGCAGATGGGAATGCAGACGCTCGACCTCAAGCATGATCGACCTGATAACCTGAGCGCGGAGCGGAATCTCGATTCCCATGGCATGCTCCACCGACTCGGAGTAGGCAACCGAGTGGGCAAAGCCGCAAATGCCGCAGATGCGATCGGCCAAAAACGGGACACCGTCGTAGGTCATGCGCGATTCGGCAACCTTTTCCATACCGCGATGCACATAAAACATGCGATAGTCGGCGTCGACGATGTTTTCGCCCTCGACGAACAGCCTGAAGTGACCAGGTTCGTCGGAGGTGATATGCAACGGGCCCATAGGGATGGTGGTTGTCGAACCCTCAGGAGCGTCGTTCAAGAACTCGTAGTTCTCAAGATCGGTCGTCGTGTTGGGCCGGTGGCGGTAATCCATGGAGTCCTTGCGCAGCGGATAGAGCCCCTCCGGCCAATCGTCAGGAAGCACCAATCTACGGGGGTCAGGAAGCCCGATAGGAGTCAGGCCGAACATGTCGCGAACCTCGCGTTCACCCCACATGCAGGCAGGAACGCGCGCCGCCACCGAAGGGAACGTGCCCGGATCGGGATCGACCTCGCTTCGAACAACGAGAATACACGGGTCGGTTTCTTCCATCGAAAGGACGTAGTAGAGCGCATACTTGCCATTGATGGGACGCTCGTCGTTGCCTACGACAACAGAGAGCCAACCGCCACGGCGATAGTAGAGATGCTGCACAATATCGGGAGTAGAATCAGCGCGAACCGTAAGGGTGAGCTGCTCATCTGTTTGCCACGTGCTATCAAGCAAAGCACCATGGAAGCGCCGCTGGACAAATTCGACATGCGACTTACCGCATTTCGATTTGTTGGAACTTTTCTTGCTCACTTTGGCCTCCTACTCTCCGATAGTCCAAGTCACGTCGGACGCATTGAAGATACTGTCAAATAGCGCCGCACCAGGTAAGTTACTTTCGCTGGAGATGTCGTCCTGCAACACGATTTCGGTTGCCGAACCGACACCGGAAACGACGGGTGCTGGGAGCGCAACGCCAAACCACAAGATAAGAGCCACCAGCGCAAACTCGGGAATGAGCGTGAGCGCCTTAGGCTCACCGCGCTTTAAGCCTTCAGGGGCTTCGCCCAAAATCGAGCGGAGGAACACAATCGAGAAGGCGCCCACCACAACGGTGAGGGCAAGCGCGATGATGATGATCAACCACATGAAGCCCGAGGACGCGGCAGCCACGAACGCCAGCATCTCGCTTGTGAAAAGCGCCAGCGGCGGGAATCCCGAAATGGCGAAAAGCCCAATTCCGACAAGAACGGCAGTGACGGGAGCAACCTTCACCACGCCCTTGATCTGCCCCAGATCGCTCGTCTTGAACTTCATGGCGAGATTGCCCGACATGCAGAACATAAGCGACTTTACGAGGCTGTGGAACACGCAATGCAGAAGCGCGGCTGCAACACCGATGGGGCCGCCCAGGCCAAGGCAGAGGGCAACGATGCCGATGTTCTCGCACGAGCTGTAAGCCAGCTTGCGTTTGAAGTCGGACTGCAAAAGAAGAGCAAAGGCTCCGAAGACGATCGAGGCTGCTCCGAAGATCAGCATGATGGCCTGCGGAAACGCCGGCCCGATAGCCTGAACGGCCAGCACATAGAACCTGATGACGACAAGGATTGCGCACTTGGCGAGCGCCCCTGAAAGCAGACCCGAAACGGGGCTTGGAGCCTGCGAGTACGCATCGGGCATCCATGTATGCATCGGGAACAAGCCGGCCTTGGTACCGAAACCGATCGCGATGAACACGAAGGCGATCTGGATCAAAGCGGGGTCGAATTGACCAGCGTATGGCACGAGCGTCGACCAGAATGCCGCCTGATGCGGATTGGCCATGACGTCCGCTGCGTTCGCGTACACCAAGAGCGTTCCGTACAGGCCGAAAGCAACTCCGGCAGTGCAGACGATGAGATACTTCCATGCCGCCTCAAGCGAGATCTTCGTGTTGTACGTTCCGACGAGAAATACCGTAGCAAGCGTCGTACCCTCGATAGAAGCCCACATCATGATAAGGTTGTTCGATGTGGCAACAAGCAGCATCGTGAAGACGAACAGGCTGAACAGCGCGTAGAAACGCTTGATTTGCTTAGCTCCGACATTCCCCTCGTCCGCGTCGTAGCGGATATGGGAAAGGGAAGCGACACCTGTAAGCAAAGCTACCGCACACACGATACCGACGAAGATGGAAGAGAGTGCATCGACATGAAGCCACAGGTCAAACGCGTGGACCTCTTCCCCACCGAGCACCACCGTACCAACAACGCCAGCACCGAAGACAAGCACGGCGATCAAGCACATGATTGGATCGCCTCGAACAAACCCCGAGGCGCAATGGCGGGAATCACCGCCATGAGCAGGCACGACGCCAACGGCGTTGCCAGCATGAGCAATACCAATAATGAAGCGTCCATAACCTATCCCTTCAATTCCATTAAGTCGTTCGCGTCAAGAGAGTTGGTTTTGCGGAAAATCTGCCTAACCACAAGCGCCATAACAAGCACGGCGAAGATGGCATCAGTCGCGATGCCGATTTCCACCAACTCTGGCGCATGCGGTGCCAACAAGGCCAACGTAACGTGAGAGCCGTTCTCCATCAGGCAGTAACCGAAAATCTGCTTGATGATGTTGCGCTGCGAGATGATGCACGTCAGGCCGATGAAGAAGTGTGCGAGCGAAATCGCGAGCGCGGGCTTGACCTCTGCAGCCGTATACAGGTCCACATGCTTGACCGCCGCAAAGCACACCAGTACCTCAATCGCGATGATTGCGATGCTTCGCGCGGGTGAAATCTTATTTTCGACTTCACCGGATTCCCCAAGCTTTTTAATGGTATAGAGCAAGATGCTCGGCACGAGAACGACCTTCGTAACGAATGCCGAGGCTGACCAAACAAACAGCTCGCTCGAATCCGTTGCGAAGCCAAGAGAGAGCAGCAGCAATACGAGAACAAACGATTGAAGCATGTAGAGCAAAGCGGATTTCTTGGCCGTTCTCGCGAGAACCACGACCGTCGATGTGACGATCAGCAAACCGCCTAAAATATTAACCAGCGTAAATCCTGTCATGAGATCCTCCTTAATTGAGCCACGCGATGGCCACGAAACCCGAGCACACAATCAGGATGATCAGCACGATGAACACGCCGGCCATTGCCTTCGGAAGCGGGCGCGCCTCCGCAACAGTCTCGGAGGGCTCTCCGGGAAGTGTCGAGCCCATCCATTTCAAGAACCAGGCGAACGAGCAAATCGACTCGATGATGGCTACGACAACGATGATCATGAGCGGGATGTTGCCGACAGCCGTCTCGAATCCGCCTGCCAGGATCGCGAACTTGCTGAAGAAGAGGCCGAAAGGAGGAACGCCACCGATAGCAAGCGCCGCAACCGCAAAGGAGACCGCGATAAGTGGCGCTTTCTTCCACAAGCCGCGGATATCCGTGAGCATGCGCGTGCCCATGCAGTAGCTCAATGCACCGGCAACCAGGAAGAAAAGGATCTTCGCGAACGCATGGTTGAAGATATGGGCAATGCCGCCCTCGAGAGCCAGTTCGGAACCGAAGATTGCGAAACCGAAGCCGAGGAACATATAAGACAGCTGAGCGATGGTCGAGAACGCCAGGAGGCGCTTGATATCCTTCTGCGGAAGATACATCGAGAAGGCGAAGACCATCGTCACGATGGCGCCCACAACGACAATCCATCCGATCACCGGGTCCACGGGACCTGCGCATATGAGAGCGCGCGCGAAGATGTAAACGCCGACTTTAACCATGGATGCACCGTGCAAGTAAGCAGAAACCGGCGTCGGCGCATTCATAGCGGAAGGCAGCCACATGTAGAACGACAGCTGAGCAGATTTGCCCCAAGCGGCAATGAGGATGCCGATCACGACAGCCGTCTTCCATCCACCTTCAAGCTGCGCGATGGCAGCAAGATCGAAGGTACCCGTCTGCATAAACAGAACCGCAGTGGCGCAGTACAGACCAAGGGAGGCTAGATGCGTGATAATCAGCGCCTTCATAGCCGCCTTCTGGGAAGCTGGCGTGTTGTAGTAGCCGATCAACGACCAGGAGCAGGCGCCGGTGATCTCGAAAAACACGAGCTGACCCAAAATAGTGGAGCTGAACACGACGCCCGCCATCGCACCGATGAAGGCGCAGAAAACGGCATAGAAGCGCTTGCGGTGCTTGTCAGGGTGCTCCTTGTTTCCCTCATTGAGGTAAGCGGTAGCGTAAATCGTCACCAGCATGCCGATGCCAACAAACGCCGTCGCAAGAAGGGAGCTCACGCGATCGACCGTGAGTCCGAATATCGTGACCGAGTCTAGGTGCAACAGCGGAGTCGTCGCGCCTTCCATGCCGTTCACCCAACATGATTGCATGCTGAACAGGCAGAAAAGAAGCGATATCGCGGAGGCCACAACGCACAGCCAGCGTGTCGCGGGACGTGGCGATATCAAGATCAGCAGCATCCCGATGAACGGAACCAAGATGGCCAACGCTGGAACGAGCGTTGAAATAAAGCCGATAGTCATCTTCAGACCTCCTTTCTACACACCGACGATGAGGAACACGAACGACAGAGCAGAGCAGCCGACGATCATCCAGGTGTTGCGGGAAAGACTGTTGAAACGTGTACGCATAACCGTGTTCTCGATCACGGCGCAAATAAGGAAAACGATCGTGAGCTTGATATAGAGCCAGATAGTCCCAAACACCAACGCGGGCAGCGTGAGCTCGGCCGCGTTTCCAAACGGAACGAACAACGACACGAACAAGCCGGCCATGAGCATCTGTTTGAGCGTCATCGCGACCTTGAGGATTGCCAAGGACGGACCAGAGTACTCCGCGAGCGGGCCTTCCTGGATTTCCTGTTCAGCTTCCGCCATGTCGAAGGGCAGCTTGCCCAGCTCGACGTAACAGCATGCCGCCATGGCGCAACCTGCAATGACGATAGCTACCGGGGTGTCGATGGCGAATGCGCGCACAGCGGTGCACATGTCGCCTAAGTTGGACATACCGGTCGAAAGCGCCACCGTGAACAGGGCAAGGATGATTGCGGGTTCGATAAGCGCACTCACGAGCAGCTCACGGATGCCGCCGACACTCGGGTAGGCGCCTGAGGAATCGACCGACGATAGCGCGAAGAAGAAGCGCGGCAGGACGAGCAGGTAGACGACAAGGATGAAGTCGCCCAGGAGCGGGATGGGGCTTTGCAGGGTGACAAGCGGAATCGCAGCGCCTAAAAGCAAAACCGTAGCCAGAAACAGTATCGGCATAATTCGGTACGGCAAGCCCGAATTCTCCGTACGAAGGTCCTCGCGCTTGAAGAGCTTGACCAGGTCATAGTAATCCTGCAGGATGCTCGGGCCCTTACGTCCGTGCATCTTCGCACGCAAAACGCGGCTGAAGCCGGAGAACAAAGGCGCCAATACGAGAAGCAGCAGAGGTTGGAGAATCGCCAAGAAAATTTCGTTCATGATGCACCACCTAACCCACAGCCACAGTCAGAATCAGCGAGATTCCGAGGACGATAACGATATAGCCGATATAGCGGCGGTAGTCTCCGCCCTCGACGCTTCTCGCGGCCACGCCGATTCGCTTGGCGATGCCTGTGACACCGTCAACCAGATATTTATCGGCAACGGGCTCGAGCTTTTTCAAGAAGCTGATCAGGCCCTCATAGGCGCGCATGACAAGAGACTTGCGTTCGACAATCGCATCGCGGGCGTCGTACATGGGACCGAAGAAACCGCGGACGTTCGTTGCGAAGGTGCCTGAGGAGGGAGGCATGGAGCGATCCGGCAGATAGCCGCAGGCCCACGCGTCGTCGCGCACACCGGCGCCGTACTTAGCGTTGAAGATTCCCAAGATACCCCGGAGGAACAGGCAAAGAACAAAGAGCACAATCGCAACAACGAGGAGTGAAATCGCTGCGTACGAGCCTGGTATCGAAACGACAGTGCCAGACGCGATGGCAACGGAGGCGATGCCGAGCGTTGCGCTCGCGATATCCTGCATGATGGGAGCGAAGTACGCAATGCCCAAACCAAGCACGATGCACATCAACACGAGCAAAGCATTGCCGATAACCATGCTGGTTGGAACTTCGCGCATCTCATCGGAGAAGTCAACGCGCGGCTTGCCGGCGAAGGCAACACCGTAGCATTTGACGAAGCAGATGACCGCAAGGGCACCGGTGATGGCCAGGGCCGCCGCGGCAAACGCCATGAAGCCCATGACCAGGCCGTCCCCCTGAAGAGCTGCCGTCAGAAGCGACTGATAGGTGAACCACTCGGAAGCAAAGCCATTCAGCGGCGGGATGGCGCAAACGCACACAGCAGCAATGAGGAACATGATTGCCGTAACCGGCATGAACTTAGAAAGTCCGCCCATCTGATCGATATTGCGCGTATGCGAACGGTAAATCATCGAACCTGCGCCAAGGAAGAGCGCGCCCTTGAACATCGCATGGTTGATAGTGTGGTACAGAGCAGCCATAAGACCAAGAGCGGCAACAACGGAATTACTCATCGCGCAGCCGACAAGTGCGACGCCGACACCAATCAGGATAATGCCGATATTTTCAACAGACGAAAACGCGAGAAGCTTCTTCACGTCATGTTCCATAAGGGCATAGGCAATGCCCAGCACACTCGAGACAACGCCGATGACCAAAACCGCAAGACCCCACCACAGTTGACAATCGGATCCTGCGAGCAGGTCAAACGCTACTTTCACGATACCGAAGATACCGATTTTGATCATGCCACCGGACATGAGCGCAGAAACGTTCGAAGGGGCCGCCGGATGGGCCTGGGGCAGCCAAGAATGGAACGGGAGCATACCGGCCTTGATGCCGAAGCCGACGAAGGCGAGGATAAACACGACCGAAGCCAGGCCGACGGGAAGCTCGAGCATTCTGAACGCGGAGAATTCGAAGCTGCCAGCCGCCCAAGCCATCACGAAGAATGCGATCATGATCATCATGAAGCCGATGTGCGCCATGACAAAGTACATAAAGCCGCCGCGTATCGACTGCTTTGTTTGGTCGAAAACGACGAGGAAGTACGACGTCAGAGACATCAGCTCGAAGAAGACCAAGAACCAAAATGCATTGTCGGATAGCACCACGAGCAACATCGAGATTATGAACAGGTGCATGTAAAAACCGATTTGGCCAACACCGTGACCACGATATTCATCAAAGTACGAGAAGCCGTAAATCCACGCCGAAACGGAGAGCAGCGAGATAACCACTACGATCAAGCCCGCCAATGGATTCCACAAGAGGGTGAAATCTGCGAACCAAAAGACGGTTGGGGCGGTGAGAATCACGGGCTCACTAAAAAGAGCAAGCATGCCCGAACCGAGGCTCGCTAAGGCCGCAAGAATGCCGAACAAGCAAGCGACAGTCTTAGAGGGACCATCCCAACGAATGAGCAAAAGGGAGAACAAGGCACCGGCGAGTGAAAGAGCGCCTGACGCCGCAAGTAATTCAACCATCATCACAACCTCCGCTCATTCCAGGAGTCCAGCATCATCACCTCGCTGGCATTTGCGCTCATGACGTTGCGATAGCGGGTTTCGCGATTGATTTCCTCGTCGGTGACGAGTTTAAGCGCGCCAGACAAGCAATTTGCAACACATTGGGGTTTACCAGCGGCCCCTGTGCAGAGGTCGCATTTAACAGCGATGGGAGAAACGCCAATTTCCCAAGTAATAAGGGGGCTTTGCCCCGCCGGGGCGGCGGGCGTCTTGTACATAACGCCCGCTACACCTGAAACCGGAGTTCCCGAAGGCTCTATCGCCCCATAGGGGCAAGCGATGGCGCATAATTTGCAGCCTATGCAACGCTGTTCATCCGTGCGAACCACGCCATCTTCAGCCTTGAGTGCTTCCACGGGACACACATTTACACAAGGGGCATCATCGCAGTGGTGGCATGTCACCACCGTGGATATGCCTCTGTTCGAAACGAAAATCAGTCGATGGCGCCGCTGCATCCCGGCCCTGCGATGGCTGCTTGCGCACGCCGCTTCGCATGTCTTGCAGCCAAT
The DNA here is from genome assembly GCF_934617235.1 of uncultured Ellagibacter sp. GTDB lineage: Bacteria > Actinomycetota > Coriobacteriia > Coriobacteriales > Eggerthellaceae > Ellagibacter. The sequence goes on from NZ_CAKTTZ010000007.1 coordinate 20,976, forward strand.
GCACTTATCGGGATCGACAGCAATATATGAACTCATGGGCGCCTCCTTTCTCTGAATAGTCGGCAGCCGTGAGAATCCTTATGCCGAATACTGATGAGCCGCCTCTCGAGCCAGATGCGCCTTCATTTCCGCGTAAAGCTTCTCAGCGTGCTGTTCGGCCCAAACCTGATCTTCGATTTGGGCAACCTGGCATGCAGAGAACTTGTCTTCGGGGGTGCCCGAAAGAGGGTCGGTGGCGTGCAGCGTCAAATCATTGCACTTGCCGATCCACCACTGATAGGTCATATAGACGGTACCGGGGTTAATGCGCTCATCAACCGCTGCGCGCGTGATGACCTTGCCGCGACGCGAGTAAACCCAAACAAGATCGCCGTCCTTGATGTTGCGCTCGTCTGCGTCCTTGGGGTTGATCTGCACGAAGCCCGGTTCGTCAGCAAGCTGCGCCAGCGTTTTGCAGTTGCCGGTCATCGAGCGGCAGGAGTAGTGGCCAACCTCGCGAACGGTACAAAGAATCAGCGGGTAGCCGTCATCGGGAAGCTCGGTCGGCTCAATCCATTCGTGAGTCATGAGCTTTGCCTTCTGGTTCGGCGTATTGAACTTGCCGCCAAGGTAAAGGTCGGGAGTACCCGGATGCTCAATGGTGGGAATCGGCCACTGGGCATGACCGAGGCCTTCCATCTTCTCGTAGGTTGCGCCATAAAACAGCGGGCACAGCTCGCGAACCTCGTCCCAAATCTCTTTCGTGTTGCGATAGCGCATCGGGTAGCCCATACGCGTCGAAAGCTCCTGGAAAATCTCCCAATCGTGCTTGCATTCGCCCTTCGGGGGCACCGCTGCCGTGAAGCGCTGGAAGGTACGGTCGGATGCGGTGAAGACGCCCTCGTGCTCACCCCAAGAGGTGCCGGGCAACACGACGTCTGCCATCGCGGTCGTCTGCGTCATGAAGATATCCTGGCTGATGAGGAAGTCGATGTTCTCGAGCGTTTCCTTCATGTCGGCAGAATCGGGCTCGGTCTGCAGCGGGTCTTCGCCGAAGTTGTAGAAGGCACGGATTTTCTTTTCCTTAACGCCATGCGGAAGGTCGGTAAGCTTCGCACCCTCTTTAAGGGAGAGTCGCTCGGGCGGAAGGTTCCAAGCTTTCGCGAATTTCTCGCGGATAGCAGGGTCGGTAACTTTTTGGTAGCCCGGATACAGGCTCGGCCACATGCCCATGTCGCAGCTGCCCTGCACGTTGTTCTGGCCACGAACAGGCGCGACGCCGCAATGCGGGCGCGCAATCTGACCGGCAACGCAGGCGAGCGATGCAATTGCGTGAACAGTATGGACGCCCTGACGCTGCTGCGTAACGCCCATGCCCCAGCCGAGGATCGCCGTATCGGCAGTTGCATAGATACGCGCGGCTTCGCGAATATCATCAGCATCGACACCGCAAATCTCAGCGGAATACTCGGGGGTATAGCGCACAACAACCTCGAGCCACTCCTCGAATCCCTCGGTATGGGCGTCAATGAACGCCCTATCTTCGAGACCTTCCTTAATGATGACATTTGCCATGGCGTTAAGGAAAGCGAGGTTTGAGCCGTTGTTGATCTGCAAGTGAATATCGGCGATGCGCGCAGTCTCGATAACGCGAGGGTCGACGACGATGATTTTAGCGCCGCGCTCGCGGGCCTTGACGATGCGGCTCGCAACAATAGGATGGCTGGCGGCGGGATTATAGCCGATGAGCATGATGCAGTCTGCTTCCTCCATGCCTGGAATGGAAACGCTCATCGCACCGCTACCAAGCGTGTCGATAAGGCCGATAACCGACGGGCCGTGGCACGTGCGTGCGCAGTTGTCGATGTTGTTAGTGCCGATGCAAGCGCGCGTGAACTTCTGCATCACATAGTTCGCCTCATTGCCCGGGCCGCGAGACGAGCCGGTAAGCAAAATCGAATCAGGCCCGTACTGCGCCTTGATTTCCATAAGGCGGCGCGCGGTGAAGTCGAGCGCTTCATCCCACGTAACGCGCTCGAGCTCGCCGCCCTTTTCGCGGCGAATCATGGGATGCAGGATTCGAGGCGTCAGAATCTTCGTGTCATTGATGAAATCGAATCCGCACAAGCCCTTAAGGCAAAGATTGCCTTCGTTGGTGATGCCGTTAAGCGGCTCGGCATCGACAACCATTCCGTTCTCGACAACCAGGTTCAACTTGCAGCCCGCACCGCAGTACGGGCAAACTGCCATATGTTTTTCCATGAGAAACCCCTTACTAGCAAGTGTTGACTTCACGAATGCACATGCGATTCAGCGGACATTGCTGCGTGGACGCGCTTTTCTTTTGCCAAGTTGTCCAGATAATCCTGGTCGACGAGCATCAAGCCGTTTGTCAGACATGCGGTTACACAAGCAGGGCCTTCCGGTCGTTCAGCGCAAAGGTCGCACTTGATTACAACGGGAGCCCAACCGCAATTGACCTCGAGGTTGCCAAGGCGTCTCGTTTTGATCCTCGACTTGATCGAAATCGCTCCAAACGGGCAAGCGAGTACGCAGTTGTGGCAACCGATACACTTCTCCTCGTGAACCCCTACTCGATTTTCGTCAGAGTACAAACAACCTGTCGGACAAGATTTGACACAGGGAGCATCAACACAGTGATGGCAGGTGATCGGCGTTGATACTCTCAACGTGCTGACGAACTGCAAACGCGGCTCCCCGGGTCCTCCTGGAGCATCGTGAGCCTGAAGACACGCCGCAAGGCATGTCTTGCACCCAATGCACCTGTCAGGGTTTGCTGCAACGAATTTCCTTGCGTTCATTCATTTTCCTTCCCCCCATTATTTGCTGATTTTCCGCGCAGTATTTGCCCCAAAGACGACTGGCAAATCACAAGAAATTCGATTTTTGTTTTACGCGTAATGAAACTATACCGACCGAAATTTAAGCTTGTCAATTTAGTGAACAGTCGCTCGATAAGCGAGGGGTAAATCACGGTAGTCGGAGCAGATTCCCAGGTCAACTATGGTGTCTTACGCTTTTACGCGCCTGATTTCCAATGCTGTGCCCCGATTGCCCAATCACCGTTGAAAGAAGAAATATGGCATTGTAGTTTGTATCATATTTGTAATACCGATAATTCTATTTCCCAAGTTGAGAGCGATACGAGATGCTAAATTCGGAAGATTTCCAAGTAAAAATCAGCTGATTACTCTGTCGTTTCATTAAATTTGAACAAGTGAGTTAATTGGAATCAAATATCCCAAAAATAGGACATGTAATTTCACTCATTTTTGACTTGCATTCCCAATTATTCGGTAGAAGGCACCGAGACAAGGGGCACTGCACAAAAATAGCCTCCTGAGTATTTTGGAATAAGCGAGCTTCGTGCTCTTCCTTAACACCCAGGAGGCGACTCTGTATAACTAGAAACTATTTGCTAACCCTCGATATGAATGATCGCATGCTCCGTGACGTAATCGTTTGCCTTCAGACGCATCGCAGAAAGACGCGCTTCGGGCATTTTGCCGTTTCTCTCGAAATCAAGACGGATCATTGCTTCAAGACCCGGCGATGCGGCGGCACGGAAATACTCGTTCAAGTCGTCATCGGTAAGCTCGAGATTGAAGTGCTCGGCAACGGAATCAAGTGCGAACTGACGGACCAGCTGCTCGTGCACCTGACCATTTAAATGGCGCTTGAGCTGCTGTTCTGTGACTCCCTGAGCACGAAGGAAGTCTTCCTTGGTCATATTCTGCTCCGCAAGCTGATCTTCAAAGGCGACAAGAACGTCGGCAGTCACCGCATCATAAATCGCGTCGGAAATCTCGCCCTCGAACCGCTCGGCAAGTGCCTTTGCGCTCTGGAGATTCTTAAAATGACGGTACTCCACGGTTTTTCTGTCGGAAATCATACCGCGGATCTTCTCGCGCAATTCAGCGACACTTGATGCCTCACCTTGCATATTCTCGACAATCCACTCGTCGTCGATCGTCGGGATAATAGTCTTTTGCAGGCTTTTAACGGTAACGGTCGAAACGTAGTGGTCCATCTCGGGCTGATTGTTTTCATCAAGCGTGAAACCCGGGGAAGAGTATTCGACTTCCTTGGTCTCCCCTACATGCATGGACATAATTGCTTGGTCGAATTCCTCAGGCATCATATCGGCTCCCGTCGTATAGGAGCGGCCCTCAGAGCAAAGCTGATCGCAGCGCACCCCATCACGGAAGGTTTCGATCTCAAGTTCGACCTGGTCACCTTCGCGGATATCGGAATGACTCGCGTCCTCTTCCACGAAAGCATGGCTCTGAGCAAGTTGCGCCAGGTAGTTGTCGATATCCGCTTCGGTAACCACGAGAGGCGGAACGGTAATCTCGACGGGATCGTAAGAAGAAAGAGAGAAGCTCGGCTTCAGGACGCAGATAGCGTCGAAGACGAAAGGCGTATCGCGCTTGACGGTCTCCTTAATCTCGAACTGAGGTTTACCTATATATACGATGCCCTGCCCCTCTGCCGCGAAAGGAAACGAATAGTGCGTAATAGAAGTGTTGAGATTCTCAAACACAGCCTCTCGCCCCAAACGGGCAATAGCAGCATCTTCAAGTTCCTGACCTTCTTCAGGGGTGATGTTGCTCTGATAAGCGAGGGCGATCAAGAACTGATCGATAAGCGTATTCGTATCGTTTGCCGGGATGGTGATGTGCAAACGCGAGCGGTCCTCGTCCACGCGCTCCAGACTTGCCTGCAGTTCCATGGCTGCACCTCTTTCTATGCATAGGTATGCATGAACGATCTTGCCTGTTCAAACGAGCAGACAAGAGAAGAATGAATGTGCCATCGGATGCATATCGCATAGAGTGATATCGCTTTTATCAGTATAGCATCACTACACGGTTTTCAGCCATTAGGACCACGCAGAGACGGGTAATGAGTGAGGCCAGCGTTCTAGCGAGTTACCTCAATAAGGCACTTTTACGAGCATAACGAGGGAGTTAACCGCTTACAACAGATTTATTTATGTCCATTTGCCGAAAAAATAATTAATCCCAAAAAAATATTTGGACTTTTTTCGACTGGTTATAGCAAAGCAAATTATCACGAGGTCAAGCGTCCCAAAATCATGACTAGCAAGCCGAATTCAAAAGAAATTCGCATGTCATTTCAAAAAATGTATCATAAATATAATACTGGAAAAATGAGACGAAATAACTCAAAGTACCTGCTTAAGCCAACCATTCGTAATAACGAAATACTCAGTATTTATGGCCCTCAACTGGTATTTTGCAAATCTCATATCTTTGCTTCCAGCTCTACCCTCTTAGCGAACCTCGCTTGACATTATTTGCGATCCACGAAATGATGATGGTGCATCGGATGCACGCTTCAGGAAATCGCAAACTTACAGGTGTAAGTTTCAACGAAACTTAGGGGGTGTTTTTCGAATGACTTTGGGGTTAGGGCTTCTCTACGTCGGTTGCGTTCTGTTCATGAACGGCATCGGAACTTTGCAAAAATGGGATAGCAAAGCGATGGCGGTGATGAACTTCTTCACGGGTGGATTGCTCGTTGTAATCAACACCGTGAACATCGCCTTCACCGTCGTCACCATGGGCGCTGCAGGTATTACTGCAGATCTCTACCCTGTCGCAACCAACATGCTCTTCGGTTTTACGTACTTGTTCGTCGGAGCCACCAATGCATTCAAGCTGAATGGAAGGCCGCTCGCTTGGTACTGCTTCTTCGTTGCAGTCAACACCATTCCTTGTGCGTATCTTTCGTTTGTCGCCAACGATCCAATCTTCGGCATCATCTGGATCATCTGGGGTACGTTGTGGTTGGCTTATTGGTTCGCTGGCGCCGAGATGAAGGTCACGCTTGGACCAAAATTCATCGGCTGGTACACGGTTGTTGTTGGCGTCATTACCTGCTGGCTCCCGGGCTATATGATGCTCGCGAACTGGTGGCAGCTCCTTTACTAAGTAAGGGGAGCGATTTTTTCTAGGTAGAAGCAGGATTCAGGGAGGTTTCCTGTTTCTCATAAAGGGACGGAGCAACGGCTTCGTCAAGCCAAAAGGTGAAGCGGAAACTTCACCAGACAGGAGGACAGAATTATGGGTAGCAGCGGTAGCATGAATAAGCCGGAAAATGGTTTCTTGTGCGCACTCATCCAGTTCCCCGTGCCGATCGTCAACTCCCGGGCTGACATCGACAAGCAGATCGAGAGCATCATTCGTACGCTTCATGCGACGAAGGCCGGTTATCCGGGTCTCGAGCTCATCGTCTTCCCCGAGTACTCCACTCAGGGTCTGAACACTGCTAAATGGCTGACCGAGGAATTCCTCTGCGACGTTCCTGGTCCCGAGACCGACGCATTCGGCAAGGCCTGCAAGGAAGCTGGCGTTTACGGCGTCTTCTCCATCATGGAGCGCAACCCCGATCCGAACAAGAACCCCTACAACACGGCAATCATTATCGACCCGAACGGCGAGATTTGCCTGAAGTATCGTAAGCTCTTCCCGTGGAACCCAATCGAGCCTTGGTATCCTGGCGACCTCGGCATGCCCGTCTGCGACGGCCCCGCCGGCTCCAAGCTTGCTGTCTGCATCTGCCACGACGGCATGATTCCTGAGCTCGCTCGCGAAGCTGCCTACAAGGGCTGCAACGTCTACATCCGCATCTCCGGTTACTCCACCCAGGTTAACGAGCAGTGGATCCTCACCAACCGCTCGAACGCATGGCACAACCTCATGTACACCTTGGCTGTCAACCTTGCTGGTTACGACAACGTGTTCTACTACTTCGGCGAAGGCCAGATCACGAACTACGACGGCACCGTCCTCGTTCAGGGTCATCGCAATCCTTGGGAAATCGTCACCGGCGAAGTCTTCCCGCACCTCGCAGACCAGGCACGTCGTTGCTGGGGCCTCGAGAACAACATCTACAACCTTGGCCACCGCGGTTACGTCGCTCTCCCCGGCGGCGAGCCCGATGCGGGTCTCACCTGGGTCAAGGATCTTGCTGCTGGCAAGTACTGCCTGCCTTGGGAAGACGAGATGGAAATCAAGGACGGAACCATCTACGGTTACCCGACCACTGGCGGTCGCTTCGGCAAGTAAGCTAGCAAAGACGCCTATACTTCAGTGTTCCCCTCACTTAAGTACGGTTCTTAAAGCAGCTTAAAGACCACGCACCGAACCCCGCTCTGACAGATGTCAGAGCGGGGTTCATTTTTGCTTTTACGAGCTCATTTTGCAAGCAAAACGCGCGATGCACAAATGAGCTCCAGATTACGCTTCTCTGCCAAGGGCAAGCGCTTGCTTGTTCTTCTCGAGCATCGCGGCTTTGCGCGCGGGGACGCACTTCTCGATCGCCGCCGTGAGCACTTCGGGATTGCAGAACGGGTCCGCTGCGAACAGGGCACCCACGAGTACGATATTGCCCAAGCCCTTAAGCCCTGCCTTTTCAGCGATATCGGCGGCGGGGATGGCCTTCACCGTGACGTCGCTGCGCTCGGGAATGTTCTGCACAAGCGTGGAGTCGGCGATGACAAGACCGCCGGGAACGACCGCGTCGATGAACTTGTCAAGCGACGGTTGATTCATCGCGACAAGGACATCAGGCGCCGTGATGAGCGGACTGCCAATGGGCTCAGCTGCCAAGCTGACGCTGCAGTTCGCAGTGCCGCCGCGCATCTCGGGACCATAGGAGGGAAGCCACGAAACCTCGCGGTTGCCAATAAGCCCCGTATAGGCGATGACCTTGCCAGCGAAAAGTACACCCTGCCCACCGAAACCGGCAAGCACGATCTTTCGATCGGGAAACGTTACCTCTGCCATTAGCGACCCCCTTCCGACGTCTCGGGATGGGCAATGGGACAGGCGGCCGAACGCGCCGAAGCAGCCTCGGCGGCATTTGCGTAACCGTCGGCAACGACATCGCGGTAGACACCGAGCGGATAGTACGGAAGCATGTTCTCGCGCATCCACTCGAAGGCTTCTTGCGGCGTGAAACCCCAGTTCGTGGGGCATGTAGACACAACCTCGATAAACGAGTAGCCTATGCCGTCGATCTGATACTGAAACGCCTTCTTAATGGCCTTTTTCGCCTTGCGGATGTTCTTCGGGCAATCGACCGTGACGCGCTCGATGTAAGCCGGGCCGTCGAGCGTGCTTAAAAGCTCGCAAACGCGAACGGGATAGCCTGCCTTGGAAACATCACGTCCATAGGGGCTTGTCTGCGTGACCTGGTTCGGAAGGCTCGTCGGAGCCATCTGCCCGCCCGTCATGCCGTAGATCGCGTTGTTGATGAAGATGATGGTGATATGTTCACCGCGCGTTGCCGCATGAACGGTCTCCGCCATGCCGATCGACGCAAGGTCGCCGTCGCCCTGGTAAGCAAAAACCACATGATCGGGCAAAACGCGCTTCACGCCCGTCGCCACCGCAGGAGCGCGACCATGGGCAGCCTCGATCATGTCGTTACCGAAGAAGTCGTACGACATAACCGAACAGCCGACAGGAGCGACGCCGATGGTCTTCCCTTCGATATCGAGCTCGTCAATCGTCTCAGCCACGAGGCGGTGCACAATGCCATGAGCACATCCTGGGCAGTAATTGGTCACCACCGGCAAAAGGGAATGCGGGCGGGAAAATACGAGTTTCTCTTCTTGCGCCATTAGAGCACCCCTCCCCTCTTCGCGGAATCCTTGATAGCGGAAAGCACCTCTTCGGGCGTCGGGATAACGCCACCGGTGCGACCGAAGAATTCAACGGGGACGCGCCCGTTCACCGCAAGGCGCACATCGTCGACCATCTGTCCCATGTTCATCTCAACCGACAGGAAGATCTTCGCATGGGAAAGCGCCTGGTCAATCGCCTTTGTCGGGAAGGGCCAGAGGGTGATCGGACGAAGGAGGCCGGCCTTTACGCCCTCTTCGCGCGCAGCCACGACCGCGCTTCGCGCCACACGACTCGATGCACCGAACGCAACGACGACGACTTCGGCATCATCGAGAATGAAGGCTTCGAAGCGCTGCTCTTTCTCGCGGATAATCTCATAGCGTGCGAAACGCTCGATGTTGAGTTTTTCAAGCGCATCAGCAGTCAGGTAAAGCGAGTTCACGATGTTGTGGGGGCGCTTGCCTTCATGGCCCGTCGTCGCCCACGGCTTCTCGGGAAGGCTTTCCTTCGGTTCCGGCAAAACGACTGGCTCCATCATCTGCCCGAGCATGCCGTCGGAGAGCACCATAACGGGCGTGCGATACTCGTCAGCCAAGTCGAACGCGCGGTAGACGCAGTCGGCCATCTCCTGCACCGTCGAAGGAGCAAGCACGGGCATGAAGAAGTCGCCGTGTCCCGTCGCGCGCGTGGCCTGCCAATAGTCGGATTGCGACGGTTGAATGCCACCAAGGCCCGGGCCCCCTCGCTGCACGTTGATGATGACGCCCGGCAAATCGGAGCCTGCCATGTAGGAAATTCCTTCGCCCTTAAGCGAGATTCCGGGACTTGACGATGAGGTCATCGCACGCGCACCGGCAGAAGCGGCACCATAGACCATGTTGATGGCCGCGATCTCGCTTTCGGCCTGCAAAAACGTCCCGCCGATCTTCGGCATGCGCTTAGACATGTAGGCCGCAAGCTCGGTCTGCGGCGTGATGGGATACCCGAAGAAGAAGCGGCACCCCGCGCGAAGCGCGCTTTCAGCGAGCGCTTCGTTTCCCTTCATGAGAACTTTTTCAGCCATAACTCACCTCCAAACCGAGATGGCGACATCGGGGCACATAGTCGCGCAGGTGCAGCACCCCGTGCATTTTGATTGGTCGATGCAGTGCGCCGGATGATAACCCTTAGCGGTCACCCTCGCCTGATCGAGTTCGATGATGTGGGTCGGGCATACATCTATGCACAGGCCGCAGCCTTTGCAGAAGCCCTCGTCCACGTTGATTCTTGCCATTTGACGTTAACCCCCGCCCTCTAAAAATTCAGTTACTCCACGGCGTTTGCCGATAGGGATCTATTGCGTAGAGCGCCACGTCGACGCCCTCTTGCGAAAGTCTCTCTCTCGTTGCATCTGAGCAGGTCGCAGGGACGCACACGAACACGAGCGGCAAACCCGCAGCTTGCGCCACCTCGCGGGCGAAGGGAAGCGATCGGGAAATCGACTCCTCGTTTGTATCGCCCATGAGATGAGAGTTCGCAACGACGCCCGTTGCGGAAAGCCGCGATGAGCTCTCGATTTCGAAGAGAACCTCGCAGGCTTCGCGCGCCTTGCGCGTAAGCGCCCGATAGCGGTTCACGACATACCACATCTCGTAAGGTGCCGAAGCGATTGTGCGCGAGAAGCGACCAAGCGCCGCAGCACCCGAATCGTCGCCACCCACATCGATGATGCAGAGCTCGTTTTCTTCAGACTGCGCACGCTCGACCGCAGGAACGATGGCGCCCGTGAGCGCCGGCATGTCGATGTTGCAATCGGGACCGGCGTAAACCGGCGTTATCACCGAGATGCCGGCTTCTCGAAGCGATTCAGCCTGATCGCTCGACCTGAAATAGGGATTTACCACATCAAGATCGACGAGCGTGACGCGCTTCCCCGCATGCGCTGCATCCTTCGCAAGCGCAAGCGAGAGCGCCGTCTTCCCAACTCCATAGTGCCCGCACACGATGAGCACGCCCGAGATTTGAGAAACGTCGAAACCGCGAACCTGACCCATTGCTAGATAAGGCCTTCGGGAAGCTTGGGCGACTTCAAGTCCGCCCCGTCCTTCTGCCTGATCGCGACACGACGGATCTTGCCATTCACCGTCTTCGGAAGCGCATCGACATAATCGATAATGCGCGGATATTTGTAAGGAGCCGTACGATGCTTGACCCACGCTTGCAACTCATGGGTCAGCTCGTCGGAACCGGTAAAGCCTTCCGCAAGCACGACCGTCGCTTTAACGGCAAAGCCGCGAACCGGGTCAGGCACGCCGGTAACGGCGCATTCGCGTACCGCCTCGTGTTCGAGCAGCTCGCTTTCAATTTCGAAAGGCCCGATGCGGTAGCCGGACGACTTGATGACATCGTCGTTTCGGCCGACGTACCAGAAGTAACCATCTTCATCAACCCATGCGGTATCGCCCGTGTGATACCAGCCGTTGTAAATCGCGTTCGCGGTCTTTTCCGGATCGCGGAAGTACTCCATCATGATGCCCGCGGGGCGCGGCTCCATGCGAATGCAGATCTCGCCAGTCTCGCCGGTGTTGCAACGGGATCCATCATCGCGCTGAATCTCGACGTCGTAAAGCGGCACGGGCTTGCCCATCGAGCCAGAGCGAGGCGTCGAATGCGTAAGGTTCGCGATGGTAAGCGGCGTTTCCGTTTGACCGAAGCCCTCGAAAATCGTAAGGCCCGTGTTTTCCTTCCAGAAGTTGAACAGGTCGGGGTTGAGCGCCTCGCCAGCCGTCGTGGAGTACTGAAGCGACGACAGATCGTAGTCCGTGAAATTCTCAGACATCATAAGACGATACATCGTCGGCGGACAGCACAAAGTCGTGACCTGGTATTTCGAAATGAGCGAGAGAATTTCGCCAGCGTTGAAGCGATCGAAGTCGTACGTGAGCACGCAAGCTTCCATAAGCCATTGCCCGTAGTACTTGCCCCACACAGCCTTACCCCAGCCCGTGTCCGCAATGGTGAAGTGAACGCCGTCGGGCTGGACGTTATGCCAGTGTTTCGCGGTGATGAGGTGCGCTACGGCATAGCCGGAATTATGGAGCACCATCTTCGGGTTGCCAGAAGTGCCCGAGGAGAAGTACATGAGCATCGGGTCCGCCGCAGCAGTTTCACGACGCTCGAAAACCTCGCTCGCCGTGCGGACGCCGCTGTTGAAGTCCGCCCAGCCCTCACGCTCGATCGAAGCGGCACAGATTCCCTCCTCGTCGGAAAGCGCCGAGCCGACGGTGCCCGCGACAGCGACGAGGTTTCCATCAGCATCGCACTTGGTCGTGCCGCCACCCGCACCGTTGACGAGGATTCGCGAGGTGAGCGTCGGGCATTCAGCGACCACGTTGTCCACGACCTGAGCGATTTCCCCAACGGACGTGCAGATGACGGAGGTAATCGAGGCGCCGTTCAGGCGATATTCCAGGTCATGCTCCTTAAGCATGAACGTTGCAGGAACCATGACTGCACCGATCTTCGCCAACGCCGTCGCAACGAACCAGAACTGATAGTGGCGGCGCAGTACGACGAGAACGTAATCGCCTCGTTTGATTCCCTGGTCAACTAGGAAATTCGCCGTCTTGTCGGACCAGCGCTTCATGTCGGCGAACGTGAAGATGTGCTCCTCGCCTTCGGGGTTGCACCAGACCATCGCGCGACGATCTGGGTCGTTCACCGCGATGTCGTCGACGACGTCGTAGCCAAAGTTGAAATTGTCGGGGTAATGGACGCTGAACGTTTCGAGCTGCCCGTCGGGAGCATAGGTTTCGTCAACGTAGCGCAGATTGATATTCCTCATAGGATAAAAGAACCTCTTTCAGTGCAAGCAGGGCGACATGCCCGTATCGTCTTGTAGGAACCGAAGGATTGGCGCAACCCGGATAGTACCGAGCGCGCCTACATAATCTCGATATCCTGAGGCTTCAAGACAATCGCGTAGAACACGCACGGCTCGCCGCCCGTAGCAATCATGCCGTGGCCGCGTCCAGAGTCGTACATCAGGACATCGCCTGGCCCCAAATCCTCGATATGGCCCTCGTAGGCGAAGCGCATATGCCCCGACACGATGCAGTCGATTTCCTGACCGCGGTGATACGAAAGGTGTATTGGCTTTTCCTGCTCTTCGGGAAGATAGGGCATCGTGACCAAGAAGGGCTCAGCGAGCTTGTTCTTGAACTGCGGCGCCTTATGCAGGTACTCGAAACCGGCGCGGCGCTTCACGGACAGGCCATCGCCCTCGCGGATGAGGGAATACCCAGTCAGATGGGGGTTCTCGCCCGTGAGCAGCTCGACAACATCCACCCCAAGGCGTTTGGCGCATTTGGAAAGGAAGGTGAAGCTCAAGTCCTGCTCGCCCGATTCCTGGGCTGCGTATTCCGAAAGCGAACGACCCGTTGCCTGGGCCATTTCTTGCATTGAAATGTCGAGATCCTCGCGCAGGGATCTAATTCGCGAAGCCACCTCTTCGATCTTCGGTTCCATATGCGACTCCCCCTTTCTTTTTATCTCGTACAACTATTCGTAAACGATATCTAACGCATGGATTGTATCGCAACGTTGCGAAATGGAAGTGCTTTGATATGCAAATGGCGGCTAACCAGCACATGGGTAGCCGCCATTATGGACAAATCCTTCACATTAACGGATTAACGCTATTCCGCTGCTTTGAGCAGTCGCACGGCGAAATGGGCATCGGGCGAGCCCGGTTTGAGCGCCGGGTTGAAGCACGGGGCACCGCCGATCGGGGCGAGCTCGAACGAAGCGCCTTCATCGCTTGCAAGGAACGCTTTCACGACATCGATGTTCTCGGCGCGCGTGATGGTGCACGTGGAGAAGACGATGTAGCCGCCCGGGGTGACATGCGAGGAAGCGGACTTCAGAAGCTCCAAGCCGGTCTTGGCGAACTCGTCGATCTTCTCGGGGTTTAAGCGCCAACGGATTTCCGGATGACGGCGCAGCGTTCCGAGCCCCGAGCAGGGGGCATCGATGAAGACCACATTAAACGCGCGATCCCCGATGACATCGTTTAGTTCCGTCGCGTCACCGGTAATCGACTCGGAGACGTGAACGCCGTATTCCTCGGCGCGCTCGGAAGTGATGTTCGTTTTGAACTCAAGGTTGTCCACCGTTACGTACTCGTCGATCTGCGATCCGAAACGGCGCTGGGCGTCGCTTTGGATGAGGACCGTCTTCGTACCGCGTCCCGCGCCGATTTCGAGCAACGATGCGGGCTTCTCTTCAGGAAGCACCAAACGCGCAATCTGCTGGGAAGACGCGTCGGAGACAAGCAGCTGCCCGGTCTGGATCATATGGCGAACGCGCCCGTCGAAGAGCACGCGTCCCTCGGAGAGGCAGTAGCAACCGGGGATGTCCTCGCCATTGACCGATACGGCAACAGGCTCGCCGTGCGCAGCCTCGATCGTCTCGACGACCTCGGATTCGTTCGCCTTCGCCGCATTGATCGCGATGAAGAGGGGTGCCGGCTCGTTCGAACCCGCGAGGTAGTCGCGCGTAGCCTCGGGGCCCAAATCGAGCAGCGCGCGTTTCGCAAGCCACTCGGGGAAGGCATGGAGACGAGCGAACGCCTCGATATCGGTACGCGGATCGCCGAAGGGGAACTTATGCGCCTTGTCGGCAATGCGGCGCAGCACGGCGTTGGCCAGGCCAGACGCCTTCGGCGCGATCGTCTTCACCAGCTCGACGCCTTGGCTGACCGCAGCGTGAGGCTCCTTCTTGAGGAAGATGATCTCGTACGTTGAGATGCGCAGCGCGTCGCGTACGTCATCGTTGATGTCGCTTATGCGGTCGAGGCAACGGTTGATGACATCGTCAAGCGTGCCATATGAGCTCACCACGCCGAGCGTGAGGCGCGTTGCAAAGGCGCGGTCCTCGCGCGACATGCGGGAGGAGTCGATGTACTTATGGATAAGCTCCTGTGCGAACGCGTCACGCTCGCGAACAATGGAAGTCACGCGAAGGGCAGCCTGGCGTGCAGGGGAAGCGCTGCGTTCGCCTTCCTTGTGGACGACGCCGCTCGTACGGGGCTTGTCGCCGAAGGAGTGCTTCGCGCCGCGGCGCTCTCTGCCCTTGGGACGATTGCGGTACTTGAGCTCGCCGTCCTCGTCGAGTTCGAGCTCTCCGCGATAGACGTTAGCCTCCTGCTCGCGACCCTCGGCGAGAGCCGCATTCTGCTCGTTGGGACGCCACGGCCCACGGCGCTCGAAGCCGCGGCGATCGCCTGCGTCTTTACGGGAGAAGTCGTGATCGTCTGCACGATCTTTCTTGAAGGGTGCGTCACCTTGAGGCGCACGGTCGAAATCGCGATTGCCAGCGTCGTGCTTCTCGTAAGGTTTGCGCTCGCCGCGCGCGCCATCCCGTTTGTCGAAGGGCTTGCGCTCGCCGTCGCGCTTGTCGTAGGGTTTACGTTCCCCATCACGCTTAGCGAAAGGCTTGCGACCGTCGCGGTCACCATCACGCTTATCGTAGGGCTTGCGCTCGCCATCGCGCTTGCCGTAGGGTTTGCGGTCGTTGTCGCGAGACCCATAGGACTTGCGACCAGCATCTCCCTGCTTCGAGAAGGACTTGCCGCCCGAACGATGATCGCCATCGCGCCTGCCATAGGGCTTGCGGTCGTTTGAGCGCTCGTTGTCAAACGGTTTGCGGGAGCGGTGTTCCCCATCACGGGAAGAGCTGCCACCGCGGGAATCGCGCTTGCCATAGCTGCCCTTGCGGTCGTTGTCGCGTGATCCGCCGTAAGAGCCTTTGCGGTCTCCTCGTCCCTTCGAGCCATACGAGCCCGAATTCGAACGCCCGCGATGATCGCCCGAGCCGTTGCGTTGGCCGCCGCGGCCGCCGCGATGTTCTCCGTTATGCTGGTTGTTGCCATCAGGCATGGTAAGCCGTCCATTCTCCATCGTGCCCATGAAGCGCCGAAGCGCCAGCCGCGAAGGCCTGAGCATCCATTTCTTTCTTTCCGTCCGGTTTTAAGCGGAAGATCTCGAGCGCTCCGTCGGCGCACCCAAGCAAAAGCCGCTTCGACGCATAGCGCACCCGACCGGCGCCGAGCCCACTTGCAGCCGCTTTTCCGTGTTCGTCATAGTCGGCACGGCACGCGTCGAGGATGGTTGCGCCCTTGCCGAGCAAAAGGCACTTACTCGGATGGCCCGCACTCGATGCACGCACGCGTCGCGCAAGCAGATCGACACCGAGCGCAGGATTCAAATCGAGCTCGCCCTTCTCGATCTTGTGAGCATAGATCGCATCGGATTCCTTCTGAACGACCCATCTCTCTTGCCCGCGCACGATCTGCATGATCGCCGTCAAAAGCGCATGCGACCCCAAGTTTGCGAGCTCGTCGGCAAGCACGGGAAGGGATTTCTCCCCCACATTGAGCGTGCGGCATACGCAGAAGGGGCCGGTGTCGAGGCCCTCCTCCATCCGCATGATGCACACGCCCGTCTCTTCGTCATCTGCGAGAATGGCGTGCTCGATAGGAGCCGCGCCTCTCCAGCGCGGCAGAAGCGACGCATGCACGTTCAAACAGTGGTACGTGGGGCATTCAAGCACTTCCGCGGGAAGGATCATTCCATACGCCGCAACGACGATGAAGTCGGGCCGATAACGCTCGAGCGTGGCGATGACCTCGGGGTCTTTGAAGGTCGTCGGCTGCTCGACGGGAATACCCAGCTGCATGGCGGTTTCTTTAACCGGAGACGCAACGAGCTTCTTACCGCGACCGCGAACCGCATCGGGGCGCGTGTAAGCCGCGACGACGTTATAGTGTTGGGAGAGATCCTCAAGGATGGTTGCCGCCAGATTCGGCGTACCCATGAAGACGATTCGCATTCAATCCACCTCGATAGAGGTGTCGCCGGGCTTAGCGCCCTTCTTGCGCGCCTCATCGTATGCCTCGAGAGCGCGGATGCGCGTTAAGGGGTCGCACGACTCGAAAAGGGTGCGCCCGTTCAGGTGGTCGATCTCATGCTGTAAGCAACGCCCGAGAAGACCGTCGCCCTCGATTTCCCACAGCTCTCCGTCGAGGTCGTAATAGCGAACGCGAGCCCAGGGCTTACGCGAAACGGGAACAGTGATGCCAGGGCAGGAAAGGCAGCCTTCGCCTTGAGTTTCGGGATCGCCTTTAAGCTCCATGATCTCAGGGTTGACCAAAACGATGGGATTTTGCTCCTCCGAATCGTCAACATCGATGACGACCAGGCGCTTTGTCACGCCGACTTGGGGAGCTGCAATGCCACAGCCGTTGTTGTTGTACATCGCTCGGGCCATCTGCTTGGCGAGCTTTTTCAGGCTACGATCGCCCGGCGTGCACGGCTCGCACACCTGACGAAGAAGCGGGTCGGGGGCAATAACGATACTGACCACTGGCAACACGTCCTTTATTCGATTGACACACGGGCGCGCGATAACCGCGCGCCCGTCTTTTTCGCTTGCGCAATTGTGGCAAGCCCAACCGCCCCTGTCCACCCAAAAAGCCAGGTTGAACGGGAAACGAACACAATTAAGCGGAATTGGGCCCACCTTTTGGGAAAAGGCCCCTAAGCGTTCGGCGTCTCGCTTTGCTTCGGAGCGTTAGGGTCGTCGGTCACGATTTCCTTGATCGACGCCGCAAGCCCGGCGATGCCCTGGATATCGGAGGGGATGATAAGCTTCGTGGCTCGACCGTTCGCAACGCACTTCAGCGCCTCGTAAGCCTGGAGGGTCAAAACGGCGTTGTCGGCGCCCGCCTCGCGCACCATCGCGATGCCTTCTGCGGTTGCGCGCTGAACGTTGCGGATAGCCTCGGCTTCACCTTCTGCTTCGCGGATCTGCTTTTCCTTTTCAGCTTCTGCAGCAAGGATGATGGCCTGCTTCTCAGCTTCAGCAGAAAGGATCTGCGCCTGCTTCTCGCCTTCAGCAACCGTGATGGCACTCTGCTTCTGGCCCTCTGCCAAAAGCACCGCTTCGCGCTTCTCTCGCTCAGCCTTCATCTGCTTCTCCATCGCCTGCTGAATGGCTGCAGGCGGCGTGATGTTTTTCACCTCGACGCGGTTGACCTTGATGCCCCAAGCATCCGTCGCCTCGTCGAGAATGGAACGCATCTTCGCATTGATGGTATCGCGAGAAACGAGCGTCGTGTCGAGGTCGAGCTCGCCGATGATGTTGCGGATCGTGGTCGCCGAGAGATTCTCGATTGCGACGATGGGATTCTCAACGCCGTAGCAAAAGAGCTTCGGATCGAGAATCTTGAAGAAGACGACCGTGTCGATTGAGATGGTGACGTTGTCCTTCGTGATGACGGGCTGGGGCGGGAAATCGAAAACCTGCTCTTTCAGGGAGATTCCCATGCGCACACGGTCGATGAAGGGAACCTTGATGTGCAGGCCGTTGTTCCAAGTGGTGAGATACGATCCCAGACGCTCGACGATGGCGGCTTCAGCCTGCGGAACGATCTTCACGCAGGTGACGGCCAAGACCACCACAATCACAACGAGAACGATGAGGAAGGTGAGCAGTGGCATAGCGATTCCTTTCGATAGCGGATGATTTACGCTTGCGGTTCACACGGTCGTACGATGAGCTTGATGGATTCTTGGGCAACAACCTCGACGCGTGTGCCCTCGGGAAGAACTTCGCCTGTTGCCGAGCGCGCCGACCACGTCATATGGTTGGAAAGCTCGATCCTGCCGGTAAGCCCATCGTTGTCGATCACTTCGCACACGACTCCCCTCTCGCCGAGAAGCGATGGTTCCGCCGAATGGCCGCGATTACGGTATTTCACGAAAACGGGGCGCAGGAGAACAAGGCAGAGCACCGACACCACAAGGAACAACACGATCTGCACGACGAAGCTCGCGCCGAGTAGATCGGCGACGAAGGCCACAAGAGCGCCCACGACAAACCACATCGTGATGAGGCCGAACGAAAACGCCTCGATGACTGCCATGACGCCGGCGACCACGAGCCAGAGAACAACATGCGACATTGGTGCACCTCCTTATTCACAGACATAGTAAGTATATCAGAGCACCTATACTATTCTGCGGGGCACACATAACACTTTACAAGGGTTTGCAAACTACAGACGGCCCTCATGCGCGACGGACTTGTGGGCGCGGCGCTTCTCGAGCAGCTCCTTTTGCAGTGCCGTCGTCGCTTGGAAGAGAAAGTCGTATTCCTCGGTTCCCGCAAGCGATTCGTTGGCAAGCTGCGCTCGAAGCTCTTCAATCGCGTCTTCGGCATCGCCTATGGCAAGCTCTTCGGTGAGAAAGCGTGCAACGTCTTCGGGAGATGCCGTCTCGGTAGAGCTTCCCCCCGCGGTGAGCACGCGCCCCGCACGGGCATCGGCGGCACTTGCGTTCGAGACGATGGCCGCAGCACTTGCCGTCGGGTCGGACGCAAGCGTGTCGAGGATGCTTGTCGCAAGCGTAGCATGCAGCGGGTCGTGCCATTGGGTTTGCGCGAGCGCATCGGCGTGCGTCAGCGCGACGAGCGGATACTGCGAGAGAACGCTTAGAAGCTCGCGTTCGAGCCGCAAACGGTTGAGCTCGGTCTTGGAAATCGCTCGTCGTGTCGGAACCTCGACAGGAACGGGGCCGCGCGCTTCGGAAGTCTCGCCAGCATCGCCGAAGCGGGCGGGC
Organism: uncultured Ellagibacter sp.; assembly: GCF_934617235.1. Classification (GTDB taxonomy): domain Bacteria; phylum Actinomycetota; class Coriobacteriia; order Coriobacteriales; family Eggerthellaceae; genus Ellagibacter. The sequence continues at coordinate 40,291 of NZ_CAKTTZ010000007.1, forward strand.
GGCTCGAGCTTTGCAAGCGCTTCGAGCACATCTTCCTCGCGGGCACGCGTTCGGCCTGCAATCTGGATGGCATAGTCTTTGGCGAGAAGCGAATCCTTGATCGGAGCGAGCACCGAAAGCGCCGAGGCAAGCGCTGCCGAGCGGCCCTCGGCGCTCGAGAGGTCATGCGCGGCGAGACGGCGATCGATGCCGTACTTCAAAAGGGGCTGCGCGTGCTCGATGAGCTCCTCAAGCTCGGCGCCACCGTGAGATCCCATGAACTCTGCGGGGTCAAGGTTGTCGGGCAGCGTGACGGCGCACAGTTCGATCCGAGTCTTGCCCGCTTCGGGCGTCATCGAGGAGTCAATGAATTCAAGCGCTCGATCGGCCGCCTTTTGACCTGCGGCGTCACCGTCGAAAAGATAGACGATCTTCTTCTGCGCATGACGCGCGAGGATGCGGATATGGCGCATAGTAAGCGCCGTGCCGAGCGTGGCGACCGCGTTTCGCACGCCCCCTTCATGAAGGGCGATCACGTCGGTGTAGCCTTCGCATACGATGGCGACGCCGCTCGAAGCCATGGAGACCTTCGCCTTGTCGAGCCCGTAGAGCACCTGCGACTTATGAAACAGCGGCGTTTCCTGAGAATTGAGGTACTTCGGCTCTCCCGTCCCGATGACGCGGCCGCCGAAGGCGATACAGTCGCCCGACACATCGTTTATGGGGAACATGACGCGGTTGTAGAAGCGGTCGCGCAGCTTGCCCTGGGAATCACGGCTGCAGACGTTCGCCTCGACCATTTCGTCGGCCTTAAAGCCCTTCGAGGAAAGATGGCGGGTAAGCGCACCTCTGCCAGGGGCGAACCCGAGGTTCCAATCGTTTGGAACCTTACCGCCAAGCCCACGCCCTGAGAGATACTCGCGCGCCGCCGCCGCATCAGGCGAGGTCGAACGCATCAGTTGCAGATGATAGAATTCCGCAGTTGCCTTGCAGATATCCTTCAGGCGGGCCTTCTTACTTGCGGGCGCTGCAGGTTTCCCACCCACCTCGACGATATCGATATGCGCGCGTTCGGCAAGCCTGTGGACCGCTTCAGGAAAAGAGAGGTCTTCCGCCTTCATGATGAACGCGAACACATCGCCGCCCTCACCGCAACCGAAGCAGTGCCACAGCTGCAGTGCTGGATCGATCTTGCAAGAAGGCGATTTCTCGTTGTGAAAGGGACAGCAGCACCAAAAGTCGCGACCGCGCTGTTTCACGGGAACGCGCTCGCTGAACACGGCGACGATGTCGCTCGCATCGCGAACTTTCTGGATGTCCTCGTCGGTTATGCGGCCGCCAGGCATAGGGCGTGCCGCCTACTCGTCCGCTTTAGGCGACGACACAGACTCTGATGGGTCCGCCGCTGCCGCCGATGCGGGTTTGTTGCGCTTTTCGAGACGTTTTGCCTGCTCCCTTACGTGTTCGGGGACTTCCCATTGCTTATCCTGCAAATCGAGCAGAAGCTTCGCAGCGGTCGTGCGCTGCGAAAGGCGCACGCAGCCGACAGTCTCGTCGGAAAACTCGCGGGCGAAGGTGACGCGCGCCGGGAGAATCGCCGCGCCGACGGATGCGCCCACAGCTCCAAAGACGGCCGTGAACGCATTCACCTCGGCAGTGGAAACCGACACATAGGCGCGCGTGATAAGAATGAGGACGGAGCAGGCGATGGCGAGCCCCACCACCACGTAGCAGAATGCGCGGCCAGCGTCGTTTTTACCGCACACGAGAGTCGCGATGACAAGCGATGCGAGAAGCGAAACCACGGTAAGCACGTTGCCATAAGAAACGATGGGTCCGAACATGGTCAGAGCAGCGCAGATGAAAGCGATGACGACACACGGGAGGAGCACCTTCTTCGCGATTTCGCCACGCTCGAACTCCTTTTCCGCAGAAAGGATGCGCGTGCGGACAACCTTGCCGTGAGGCCAGCGAAACGACCCGGCGGGATGCTCACGGCCGATGCCGGAGAGCTCGTCGACCTTAGACGACAATACTCCGAACAGGCCGATCGCAACAATGACGATCAAGATGATCAAAACCCACGGCATGGACGATTCCCTTCGCGCGATGACGATGCTTTTTGCAATGGCCCTTATGGTAGCACGACCGATTGGCGCCCGCCCCGCGAGCTCGGGCAAATGCGCAGTGCGCCTATAACCTTGCCCGAAGAGCGCAAGCCACTGCTACAATGGCGGCACACGAAGAAGGCGCGACATCGCATGCATCAAAGCCGCGATGTTTCGCTTGCGGCGAGAAGGAAGGCGAGCATGCCGAAAGAAACCATTCCCTATCTTTCGATTGACGCGGAAATCGAGGCGAGCATTCTTGCCGACCGTGCTGCCGGGCGAGAGAATCCCTATCGGTTTCGCGACGAGGACGTGGTGCGACGCGAAGCGAACCCGCATGATGTCGCGACAATTGCACGACCGGCATTCGCCCGCGATATCGAGAAGATCGTGAACGTGCCCGCCTATAACCGTTACGCGGGAAAGACGCAGGTATTCTCGTTTGTCGAGAACGACGACATCTGCCGCCGCGGCCTGCATGTGCAGCTGGTGAGCCGCGTTGCGAGGGGCATCGGGCGGCTCCTCGGGCTGAACTGCGATCTGATCGAGTCCATAGCGCTTGGACACGACCTGGGGCACACGCCGTTCGGACATGCGGGAGAGCGGTTCTTGTCGAGCTGCTACCATGAGCGCACCGGCCGCTACTTCAACCATAACGTCCATTCGGTTCGCGTGCTCGACCAGCTCTATCGCCGCAATGTGAGCCTGCAGACGCTCGACGGCGTGCTCTGCCACAACGGCGAATTCGCCCAGCAGGAACTCAAGCGCGGGCACGTTACCACCTTCGATGAGCTCGACGCGCTCGTCGAGGACTGCACGGCCAATGAGAAAGCCATCGCCACACTGCGCCCCTCAACACTCGAGGGTTGCGTCGTGCGCGTAGCGGACATGATCGCCTACGTCGGCAAAGACCGTCAGGATGCTATGGATATGGGCGCGCTCTCCTCGCTCGATGCATTCGAGTCGACGGTGATGGGCAAGGCGAACGCGCAGATCATCAACAACCTTACGGCCGATATCGTGAACGAGAGTTACGGCACGGACCGCATCGCCATGAGCGAGGCCATGTTCGAGGACCTCAAGCGGGCGAAGCGCCAAAACTACGAGCTCATCTATAACAAGGAAGGCCTTGCCGCAAGTGACGGGATCACCGTCGGGCAGATGTTCGAGGAAGTCTACGAGAAACTGCTCGGCGACCTTATGGCAGACCGCGAGGAGTCGGCCATATTCAGGCACCATATCGATTATCTCGCGAGGAAATCGCGCTCCATCACGCGCGAGCGCTACGTGGACGCAACGGAGCCGAACCAGATTGTGGTCGACTACATCGCCTCGATGACGGACAGCTACTTCATGGCGCTCTACGCTCACCTGTTCCCGGAACGCGCGAACCAGGTTCAACTGCGAGGCTATTGCGCCGATTTGCGCTAACCGGGAAAACCGACGTCCTCGAGCAGCCCCTCCCCGTCGGCGGCGGCGGTCGCAAGCGCATCACAGCGCTCGTTTTCGGGGTGGCCGGCGTGACCCTTTACCCAGATGAAGGTCACATCGTGGGGCTTTTTCGCCTCGAGCAGGCGCTTCCACAAATCAACGTTTTTGACAGGTTCTTTCTTCGCGTTTTTCCACCCGCGCTTAAGCCAGCCCTCGACCCAATGTTGGTTGAAGGCGTTCACCACGTACTGCGAGTCGGAATGCACCTCGACGGTGCAGGGGCGTTTGAGCGCCTCAAGTGCCACAATGACGCCGAGCAGCTCCATGCGGTTGTTCGTCGTGGTCGCGTACCCCTGAGAGAGTTCGCGTTCGTGCAGCTTGCCCGCCGAATCGACGAACTGCAGCACGGCGCCATAGCCGCCAGGGCCGGGATTCCCACGAGATGAGCCGTCGGTGAAGATCGTGACTTTCATGCCGTCCTTTCGTCTCAAGCAAACTGAGGGCGGGTCCCTTTTGCGGGTGCCCGCCCTCAGTTAAGATACCCGAGCCATCGCACGATGGGAAGGGCAAAGGGCCGAAGCCCTACAGATTGTACGAACGCGAGCTGTGCATGCTGAGCGCGATCGTCGAGGCGTTATGCAGAAGCGAGGAGGTCTGCGGCGTGATAATACCGCCGATGCCAAGCGCCAAGAGCGCCGAATTGAACCCAATGGTCTGTGCAAACGAGGTGTCCATTCGTCCCATGAGGCCCTGCGAGAGCTTGCGCATCTGAACGAGCGAACTCAGATTGCCCTCTGAGAGCGTGATATCGGCAACCTCCTTGGCAATAGCAGTGCCCTGCCCCATGGCAACACCCACCGTTGCCGCAGAGAGAGCAGGGGAATCGTTCACGCCATCCCCCACCATGACCACCTTGCACCCTTCGGCCTTCAGCTGTTCAACGACCTCATGCTTGTCCTCGGGGAGCATGTCGGCACGAAACTCGGTGATTCCGGCAGCCTGCGCAACGCGGGAAGCCGTCTTCTCGTTGTCGCCTGTCAGCATGATGATCCGCTCGAAGCCGAGATTACGCAGCTCTTCGACCGCTTCGGAAACGCCCGACTTCAAAGGGTCGTCGATACCGATAACGCCGACAAGCTTGCCATCGACGGCAAGATAGAGCGTCGAGAGATCGCTCGCTTCGGCGTCGATCATCTGTTGCTCCTCCTCGGATACGACGACACCCTCGTCCTCGACGACGAAGTGCCTCGACCCGATGACCGCGCGTTTGCCATCGAGGGAGCTTGCAATGCCGTGCGCCACGATGTACTCGACGGCGGCATGGCGTTCGCGATGCTTGAGGTTCTTTTCCGCCGCAGCGCGAACGACCGCGCGAGCGACAGGGTGCGGGAAATGCTCTTCAAGGCATGCCGAGAAGCGAAGCACTTGGGTTCGGTTCCATCCATCAAGCGCGATGATGCACTTCACCTGGGGCTGAGCCTCGGTAAGCGTGCCGGTCTTGTCGAAGACGATAGTATCGGCCTGGGCAAAAGCCTCGAAATGCTTCGATCCCTTCACCGTGAAACCAGCCTTGGCGGCCTGGCTCATGGCGGACAGCACCGAAATCGACCCCGTCAGCTTGAGCGCGCAGGAGTAGTCAACCATAAGCGCCGCAGACGTCTTCACCAAACTGCGCGTGGTGAGCGCAACGATGCCTGCGAGCAGGAAGTTCCACGGAACGATGCGATCCGCCAAGCGTTCGCGTTTTGTCTGAACATCCGATTTCATGCTTTCGGACATCTCGACCAGCGAGACGATGGAGCGGATCTTCGTCTCGCCCGTCGCCGCCTTGACACGGACGAAAATCTCTCCCTCTTCGCAGGCGGTACCCGCAAAGACGTCATCGCCGACCGTGCGTTCGACGGCAAGCGGCTCGCCGGTGAGAGTCGACTGGTTCACCATGGCCACACCGCGTTCGACCACACCGTCGACGCTTATGGGCATGCCGGTACGGACGACGACCAAGTCACCCGATTTAAGGTTGGCGGAGGGAACAGTGATTTCCCTATCCCCGTCGACAAGCTGGGCGTTTTCGGGAGCTCCGAGCAAAGAGTAGATAAGCTGGTTCTCCGAACGCGCTCGCGTGTAGTCTTCGAGCGTCTCGCCCAAATCGAGAAGGAACATCGTCGAGGCAGCTGTCGCGAAATCGCCCTTCACAAACGAGATGCCGATAGCGGCCGCGTCGAGGACGGGCACATCGAGACGCGCGTGCAAAAGCGAGTTCAAGGCGGCCTTCAGGAAAAGGCGGTAATGCCAGATGGTCCTTATGACGCGCAGCGGCGCGGGAAGGAACCACTTGCGTGCGAAGTGGGAACCGACAAGCATCGCAATGTCCATCAACAGGGAATGCGTGCGAACCGAAAGCGCCGTCGGGCATGCGAGCTTCGCCTTCTCGATGGACGCCGCATCGACGGCATCCATCGCAGCGAGCAACGAGGCCCTTGTCTCTTCCCCACCTCCATAGGTGATGGCAAGCGATCCGATTCGCGGGTAAACGCAAGCCGAGGAGACACCAGGGCATGCCGTCATGAGCGACTCGAGCGCATCGACGTCCGATTCCGGCACGCGACCATAGAGGCGAACGCGGATTCGCCCCGGTATCTCATGCTCAATCGTGTATTTCATCGAGCGGCTTCTTTACTTCTCGTCCTTGGCTTCGGCCTTTTCGGATTCGGCGAGATTGATGTAATTTGCCTCGGCAACGATGTCGTCGACCTGGGCTTTCGCCTCTTCAACGATGTTCTGGTAACCCTGCTTCACCTGCAGGCCCTTGGCGACGCCCTGAACGTAGCACTTCCGCGCAGTCTTAGAAGTGAGCGCCTTCACACCGACCGTACCGGCAAGAAAGCCTGCGCCGACGAGCAAGGAGTTGAACGTTTTCTTTTTCATTACAGATTCCTTTCTGATAATTGAGCTTACGCATAGTTAGCCCAAGATAACGAACAGAAAGGATTGTAAACTGTTGGTAAGAAAAGAGCGATGGAATTCACATAAAGTTAACTATGGCTTTCCGCAAAATCGATGAGCTCCTGGCGGTTATGGACGCCGCATTTCGCGTAGATGCGACGCAGGTGCGTGTCGACCGTGCTTTTTGAGATGCAAAGCTCACTTGCGATGCGCTCGCCTGTACGGCCCTTGAGCGCGAGCGGTAAAACCTCCGCTTCGCGAGGGGAAAGCCCCGCTTCTGCTCCGATCTTCCGACAGGTGGCATCGAAGCGGTCAAGCGTAATGGCGACTTGGGAGAGCGCCGAAAAGTCACGCTCGGTAAACAGATAGAGATAAGCGATCAGAGCGCACAAACCCGCCAAAGCGCACATGAAATGGGCGGCGGCGTTTCCAAAGAACACAACATCGAAGAAGTTGCCAACGACCAGCCCCATGAACTCGCCAAAGAAAAGCGCGGCAAAACCGCGCCCAAACGTGACCGCGGCATCTCCGCCATCGATCTTGCCCATGACAAGGAAAAGAGACACCATGACAACGATAAGGGAGAGAAAACCCGCCATCGCAACAGCTTCTCCCGGTACCCCGATATCACCGAGGACCTCGACGAAGAGAAAGCCCCCCATAAGCAGGAGCACCGAAAGACGATACGTACCACCCAGGGGGCCGGTTTCCCCACCCTGAACGAAGGCAAGGCCACGCGAGAGGACAGCAAGCATCCCCCCTTCTGGACGCGGCGCATCCTTCGAAGCGAGACGTGTGCCCTCGCCCCCGAAGAGCTGCAATGCCGCAAGACAGAAGAAGATGAAGAGCACGAGCGTAACGGGAAGCGTCGGCGTGGCATCCATCCCGGGTTCCGAGCCGTACGTCTGCATGATTCCCGTCGCCAACCCGAACAGCAGCGTGCCAAAAAGAAGTCGTCTCGTGAAGCGATTCTTCGGCGCATCACCTTTGTTTGATGGCCCCTTCGTGGCAGGCAGGGCGGAGCCGACGCGACGAAGCGCAAGCAGAAAAAAAAGCGACAGAAGAGGAAAAACGCAGATAAGCAAGCCGAGCACGGAGGGAAGCGACTCAGACCCCAAAAGGAAGCATATCGCAGCGCCGAGTGCGGAGCCGATAAGTGCCTCGGGGACAGAATGCTCGATTTCGAAACCGCCGAGCGCCTGGCCCCATGCGGCAAAAACAATGCCACTTGGGGTACCGACCAACAGCCCTTCAATTAAGAGCAGCGCGCCGTTATGCGTGCCGAGCAATTGCGTCGCAAGCGACCCCGCCGCCATAAGGACAGTGCTCACGATAAGCGAGGGGGTGGAAAGCAGGCGATGCCTGAGAGGGTTCGGAGCGAACGCGCATGCAATGAGCGCGAACGCCATGAAAAACAAGGAAAAGAGTAGCTCGCCGCGTTCGAACTCGAATTCGCCGATTGAAAAAGAGCAATTCGATCCCATGTAGAGAAGCGAGATAACGCACGACTGGAAAGACGCAAAGCCCAAAATAGCGCAACGAGCGCGTCTTGCGTCGCTTGGAACTTGGACCACGCCAACTCCTCCTCTATCGAACGGTTAGTTAATCAGTATCCACGGAAAGCATCGTAGAGAGATGATACCCCGCCCGAAAGCAAATTGGGCACACAGCTTCAAGCCGCGTGCCCAAGGGAAGGGTCTTTCGTTGGATGGTTCGCTATTCGGAGGCAACAACCTTCTTCACGACGCGCTTCTTCGTGGTTTTAGGAGCCTCCTCATCGTCGGCAGATTCAGACTCGACAAGATTATCTGCAACCTCTTCTGCATCGGTTGCCTCTTCGGTCTTCTTGTTCGAACCAAGGCCTTCGCGCAGGCCCTTGACCGACTTGCCGATGGCGCTGCCGAGCTTCGGAAGGTTCTTCGGCCCGAAGATAAGAAGAACGACAACGAGAATAATAAGAAGTTCAGGGGTTCCCATTCCGAGGATTTTCATTGCGATGCTCCTTTTGCATTGCCTTGCCAACGTGTTATCCCGACTATGCAGCGAACGGCGTGAGAAGGCCATCACGCAAACCCATGATTTTGCCGCATGACAAAAAATCGTCCTTGTCATGTATTTGCATGACAAAGGCGAAATAGCAGGTCAATTAACTAATTGGGAAGTATACGCTACAAATGCTCGCGAACCCATTCGATATTCGACATGATAGTCGCGATCAATTCGTCGACATCGTCGAAGACACGCATTGGGCGCAGCCACGCGATGAACTCTACCTCGATTTCGCATCCGTAGATATTGCCATCGAAATCCAGGAGATGCGCTTCGCAGTTTGCGGTCGAACGGTCGGCAAATGTCGCCGCAACACCCATGTTGACCGCTGCCTTGTAGCGCTTCCCATCGACATGCACATAGGCGGCATAGACCCCATCGCCAACGGCACGGAACTCATCGGGGATAGAAAGGTTGGCCGTGCGGATACCCATTTGGGCACCTTCGCCGCGACCCGATACCACCGTACCGCGTACCTTCCAAGGGCGACCGAGAAGCTTTGTAGCCTCCTCGACGTTGCCCGTTGAAAGAAGTCCTCTGATGCGCGTTGCACTTACCGGAGCCCCTTCAAGGCAAAGCAATTCATGCGGCGTGACACTACACGAATGGCGCGATCCCCATTCGATAAGCGTTTCCTCGGTACCCTTCGCACGTGCTCCGAAGCGAAAGCCTTCACCAACATGGATACTTGCAGGTGCAAGCTCGCCGAAGGTTGAGGCGAGAAAGTCCTCAGGTGAAAGTGATGCAAATTCGCGCGTAAAAGGCAACACGGCAACGAAGTCGGCGCCCGAGGCGGCAAGAGCCCGAATGCGATCCTCATTGGTCATAAGCTTCTTTAGCTCGCCCGGTCGAAACATCTCGTCGGGGTCAAGATCGAACGTGAGAGCAAAAGAAGCGCTTCCCCGCTTCTTGGAGTCTTCAATCGCACATGAAATCAGAGCTTCGTGACCTTTATGGACGCCATCGAAAACGCCGAAGGCGCAACAAGCTCCCTCGAAGCGCGTACGATCGAAGGCCTCATCAACGCTAAATATCTCCGCCACGTCTTACTCCTGTCTGGAAGATGCAGCAAGCCTGATAGCGCTGCCGCTTTTCCTCGTAAGCATAAATCCCCACGAGCTTGTTGTCGACGATAATTGCGACGTGCTCGCCATCCTTCGGTTCCATCGCACTTTGACGCACACCCGCCGTGCAGGCACACATCTCGTCGGTCGCACTTGCATGCCGGCGCTCGCACAGTTCAACGGCAGTTTCCGGCAAAGGATTGCCGTTAGAAACAAGGCGCGCCCCATCGCCTTCGAGAAAGGCAAAGCGAAAACCTAGCAGCTTCACGGGATCGAGTGACGCATCCACGCCCATGCGCTCAAGCGCCTCAAGGGTTGCACAATCGTCGAGCGTCAAGAGTCCAGCACTCATGCGACGAAGAACCGCCACATGCGCAGGACAGCCCACCGCAACACCGATATCGCGCGCAAGAGCCCTGATGTAAGTCCCCTTAGAGACATGGAAATCCACGTCCCATGATACGGGAGCATCGCCCTCACCGGAAACAATGGCGACCAAGTCGGCGGAATACACTTCGATATCGCGCGGTTTCAGCTCGATGATATTGCCACGGCGCGCAGCGTCGCACGCTTTGACGCCACCCACCTTGACAGCGGAATACGCTGGCGGAAGCTGCTTTTGAGGCCCGATGAAACGGGCAAGTATCTCGCACGCAAACGATTCTTCATTAGCGGCAGAAGGAACCGCTCCGAACTTAACGGGAGTACCGTCGACATCGTCGGTGTCGGTGCCCACCCCGAAGGTAATTCGCACCCGGTAGTGTTTGTCGTGCCCAACCATATAATTATCGAGCCTCGTCGCAGGCCCAACGCAAACGCAGAGCACGCCCGATGCCAAAGGGTCGAGGGTGCCGGTATGACCGACTCGGCGCTCCCCGAAGATACGACGGACCCGGTTCACGACATCATGCGAGCTCATGCCCGAGGGCTTATCCACTCCCACAACGAGCGACAAACCCGATTGTCCTCTCTTAGCTGCCACTATTATCCCTTCATACAGCAAGAAAGCGGGAGTGCTCCCGCTTTCCCTCATTGCAAAACCGATAAAATCATCCTCGCGGAACCAAAAGCCCGTCGTCGAAAAACCGTACGGAGGCCAACGACCGCAATGCGCTTATCGTGAGAATTTCTCTTTAAGCGCGCGCTCGACACAAGGCGGCACGAAATCTTTGATATCCCCTCCCATAGAGGCGATTTCCCGAACCACAGAGGAGGACAGATACATGTGCTGCGGCGTCGACATGATGAACAACGTTTCCAAATTGCGATCGAGCTCATAATTGATCGCCGTCATCTGGAACTCGTATTCAAAGTCCGTGATAGCGCGCAGGCCCTTGACGACCGCGGTCGCGCCAACCTCGTGTGCGAAATCGACAAGCAGCCCATTAAATGGCTCGACGCGGACGTTTTCGAGACCCACGGTAGCCTCTTTCACCAACGCCACGCGCTCCTCAAGCGTGAAGAGCGGGCCCTTTTTCACGGACTCGGCAACCGCAACGATAACCTCATCGACGAGCTGAGAAGCACGCGTAATCACATCGAGATGCCCTACCGTGATCGGGTCGAACGTACCGGGTGTCAATGCGCATTTGACCATATAGCATCATCCTAACTGGGGTAACATGCCTATTCAAGCGCCTGCTTGATAGCCTTCTCCACCCTCACAAGCGCGCCTTCCATCGGACCTTCGATTGAGAAACCAGCAGCAGCCTTATGTCCGCCGCCTCCGAATGAGTTCGCGATTGCCGCAACGTCGGTGTCGTCCTTCGCGCGGAAACTGCCGCGAATCGTTTCGGCTTGCTCGCGCAGCATGCAGGCAACGCGAACGCCCGCGATAGAGCGAAGCGTGTCGATAAGCGCTTCTGCGTCCGCCTTTACCGCATGACATTTCTCGAAATCGCGCAGGGTAACATAACTTATCGCAGCCTGACCACCGCAGAAGAGCTTCATGTGCTTGATAGCACAAGCCTCGAGCAAAACGGATGCTTCACTGCGGTTTTGGAAGACCTCTCGCGAAACATACGAGGCATCGACGCCCGCGGTGATCATCTCCGAAGCTGACGCAAACGCACGAGAGTCAGCATTCTGATACTGGAAACGACCGGTGTCGGTAACCAAGCCGGTATAGGCGCACAACGCGATATCGCCCGAGTTGTCGACGCGCATACATTTGGAAAGCTCCCAGATGAGCATAGTAGTTGCCGCCATCGAGGGATTGCAATACGTAAGGGTACTCATCGTCTCGGGATAAGCGTGGTGGTCGATGGTAATCGAGTACTCCGCCTCATCGAGCAGACGCGAAGCATCCCCGATTCGCTCACGATTGGGAACGTCAACAGCGACGAACGTCCCGACTTCGCCCATGTAATCACGCGCATACACCATGTCTTCAATCCCCGGCAAAAACGAAAGACGCACGTCGGGCTTTTCAGGCTTCGCCAACACGCACGTCACCTTTTTCCCGAGGCGGCGCAGAATTCCCGCTAAGGCGAGCTGTGAGCCCAGGCAATCGCCGTCAGGGCTCACATGGCCGCAAATCACATAATCATCGCGCGATTTCAAAACCGCGGAGATCTCCGTAAGCGAAACGTTCGTTTGCGGTGTGACCGGCATGCTACTCGTCCTCTTCTTCCTCTTTCATAATGACCGGCGGACGCTGGGATTCGCGCGCAAGGGCACCGGCGATACGCTCGGCCGTATCGACGCTTCGATCGAGCATGAAGCGCAACTCAGGGGCGACGCGCCAGGACAAACGGCGCGCCATGAGCGAGCGGATACGGCCACTCGCCCTGGTGAAAGCCTCGGCAACCTTGTCGTAGCGCTGCTTGTCCGCGGAATAGTACACGTTGCAGACGCTGCGGTCGAAAGAAACCTCGCAACCGGTGATTGTGACCATCGACAACTCGGGATCGGATATATCGAACAGCAGGATGCTCGCGATAACCTCGCGCGCCTGCTCGTTGACCTTGCGGCTCGAAGAACCTTGCTTCATGCCGACCTCCTACTCCGTACGCTCGACCTCTTTGACGACGTAGCCTTCGATGGTATCGCCGACCTTGAGGTCCTGGTAACCGCTGATGCCGATACCGCACTCGTAACCCTGCTTGACCGTCTTGACGTCGTCCTTGAAGCGACGCAAGCTGGCGATTTCACCCTCGAAGACGACGGTGCCGTCGCGCACGATGCGCACCTTGTCCTCGCGATGAATCTCGCCGTCGGTGATGTAGCAACCGGCGATGGTGCCGACCTTGGGCACCTTGAAGGTCTCGCGGATCTCGGCAACACCGGTGTCTTCCTCGATGATATCGGGCGAGAGCAAACCGACGCGCGCAGCGTTGATGTCCTCGATCGCCTGATAGATGACGCGATACAGACGGATGTCGACCTTCTCCTTCTCAGCCTGCTGCTTGGACTTGCCGGTCGGGCGCACGTTGAAGCCGATGATGATGGCGTCGGAAGCCGCAGCGAGCGTAACGTCAGTTTCGGTGATACCGCCGACAGCAGAGTGCACGATGTTGATGCGCACCTCAGACTGATCCATCTTCTCAAAGGCGTCGCGCAAGGCTTCAATCGAGCCCTGAACGTCGGCCTTCACGATAAGGTTCAAGTCGGTCTGTTTGCCCTCTTCGATGCGGCTGAACAGATCATCCAAGCTCATGTGGGACTTGGTCTCCTGCTCGGCGAGGCGGGCACGCAGCGCACGTTCCTCAGCGAGCTTGCGAGCATCGCGCTCGTCTTCGAACACGCGGAATTCGTCGCCTGCCGTCGGGACGCTGTTCAAACCGAGAATCTCAACAGGATCGGCGGGGCCAGCGGAATCGACATGCTTGCCGCGCGGGTCAATGAGCGCACGAACGCGACCATAGGACGTGCCCGCCACAACGGTGTCGCCGGGATGCAGGGTTCCGCGATGGATGAGCACGGTCGCAACCGGGCCGCGGCCCTTGTCGAGGTTCGCCTCGATGACGTAGCCGGAAGCCTCGGCATCGGGGTTCGCCTTGAGCTCAAGCACGTCAGCCTGGAGAAGAATCGTCTCGAGCAGGTCGTCGATGTGGAGCTTCTTTTTCGCGGAGACCTCGACGAACATGTTCTTGCCGCCCCACTCTTCGGGGATGACGCCGTGCTCGACGAGTTCCTGGCGAACGCGGTCAGGGTTCGCGCCGGGCTTGTCGATCTTGTTCACCGCGACGACGATGGGCACATCCGCCGCCTTCGCGTGGTTGATTGCCTCGATGGTCTGCGGCATGACTCCGTCGTCGGCGGCAACGACGAGCACGATGACGTCGGTTACCTGGGCACCGCGGGCGCGCATGGCGGTAAACGCCTCGTGACCAGGGGTGTCGATGAAGGTAATCTGACGGCCGTCGATGTTGACAATCGATGCGCCGATGTGCTGGGTGATGCCGCCCGCTTCGCCCGCAGCGACGCCGGTGTGGCGGATTGCATCGAGCAACGAAGTCTTGCCGTGGTCGACGTGTCCCATAACGGTCACGACCGGCGGACGCGGCTTCAAGTCTTCCTCAGAGTCGTGGTACACGACGGCATATTCCTCTTCGGGCGAAACGACGCGCACCTTGCGACCCATGTCGTCAGCGATGAGCTCGATGAGGTCATCAGACATAGATTGCGTAAGCGTCAGCGCCTGACCGAGCATGAACAGACGCTTGATCACGTCGTTCGGCTGCACGCCGAGAAGCTCGGCGAACTTGGCAACGGTTGCACCCTGGGGAATCTCCACGACGGAATCGTCGAGCACGAGCGTGGGGTCGAGGCCCTTCTGGATGGCCTCCATCTCCATGCGCTCGCGAGCCTCGGCCTGACGCTTCTCCTTGCGCTTCTTGCGGCGACCCTCTCCCTCATGGGAGTTCGCGGCGGCGACGGCAGCACGCGCCTCAGCGAGCACCTTGTCGCGCTGGAGCTTTTCGGCCTGAACCGCCATCTGGGCATAACGATCTTCGCCCTGGCTCTGGTTTTGATTCTCGAGCTCGGGAACAACCTGCACGACGTTGCCGCGCTTGCCCTTCTTAGGACCGCGCTCACCCTTCGCGGGACGGTTGCCGCGCTCGGGCTTGGGCTTGTTGGCCTGCTCGGCCTTTTGTGCTTCGATGCGCTGCTTCTCGGACTCGATCTGGGAAAGCAGCGAGCTGAAGTTGGAAGACTTCTTGGCGGTGAGCACAGGCGCCGGGCCCTTGTGCTGCGTTGCGGGCTTGGAAGACTTCTTGCCGCGGGAGCGCAGCGCTTCCTCGACAGCCTGTTTCTTCGCAACTTCTGCCGCCATCTTCGCCGCACGAGCCTTGGCGCGCGCTTCAGCCTTCTCGCGGGCAACACGCTCCTTCTCGGACTCGATCTGGCTCGCAAGACCCTCGAAACCGCTGCTCACAGGAGCCTTTTTCGGTTCATGCTTGGGCTTCTCGGCGCGGGCATCAGCCTCAGGCGCCTGGCCTTCGCGACGAGCACGCTCGGCTTCGCGCAGTGCACGTTCCTTCTCGACGGCAGCGCGGCGATTGGCCTCTTCCTCGGCCTTCTTGCGCTCTTCTTCCGCCTTCTCCTCGGCAAGCTGCTTAGCTTCCTCGGCATCGATCTTGCCAGCACGCTGCTTGATCTCGGGCGAAAGATTCTTGCGAATCTTATCGACGTAGGCATCGGCAAGCATGCTCGCATGGCTTTTCGCCGGTATCTTCATCTCGTGCAACCGGTCGAGCAATTCCTTGCTCGTCATGTCGAATTCTTTCGCCAATTCATGTACTCGCATGCTGGCCATGTACCACTCCTCTTATTCTCTTCCGACGCAACGGCTCGTGTCGCGAGACATTTCGCCGGCGATGCGCTCTAAATCCTGCTCACCGAGCTTCGTGCGAAGGGCTCGGTCAAGTTTACCCGCCTTACGTGCAGCGGCAAAGCACTCCGCGGAGCATACATACGCACCGCGCCCGGGAGCGCGCCCCGAAGGGTCGAAGGACACGACACCTTCAGGCGAGCGAACGATGCGCAAAAGCGCGCGCTTCGAATCGGCTGTGCCGCAGGCAACGCACGTACGCTGCTTCTTCTTTGTCGGTGTCGTCTGTGCCATTGTACGCTCCCGCAATCCCTCTACGCTTATTCTGCGTCATCCAAATCGGCATGGATACCGCAGAAACGGCTGTTGGGTCGTGCATGGTTGCGGCAGCGGTTGCCCTCTTCGTCCACAAAGGCGCACAAGCCCTCTTCATCCTCATCGATTTCGTCCTCATCGATGAGGATATTCTCGTTGCGAAGGGGCGCGCCGGCAAAGCTAGCGCTCTTGATGTCGATATGCCAACCAGTCAGTCGCGCAGCAAGACGGGCATTCTGGCCCTCCTTGCCGATAGCGAGCGAAAGCTGGTCGTCGGGAACGACGACGGTCGCGTAGTTGTTCTCCTCGTCGATGATGACCTTCGTCACCTTCGCGGGCGAAAGCGCGTTTGCCACATAGACCGCTGGATCCTCGTTCCATTGAATGACGTCGACACGCTCGTTGCGCAGCTCCTCGACGACCATGCGCACACGGCTGCCCTTCGGGCCAACGCATGCGCCGACCGGATCGAGGTTGCGCTCGCGGGAGGCGACGGCAACCTTGGAGCGGGCGCCAGGCTCGCGGGCGATCGACTTGATCTCGACCACACCGTCATAGATTTCGGGGACTTCGATCTCAAAGAGACGGCGGATGAGGTCGGGATGCGTGCGGGAAACGATGATGGACGGACGCGCCTGGTCACCGCGAGCCTTGGGAAGGTCGCTTGCAGGGTCGCGCACGTCGATGATCAGCACCTTCAGTCGCTGGTTGTGGCGGTAGTGCTCGTTGTTCGGGCGCTCGTTACGCTCGTTGGGGAGACGTTTCAAGTCGTAATGAGGAAGCTCAGCTTCGACACCGTCGCGAATCTTGATGATGGTGAAATCGGGCGTGCCCTGGAGCACGGTACCTGTCACCAGGTCGCCCACACGATGCGAGAACTCCTGGTAGATGGACTGACGCCCCGCCTCGCGGACGATCGTGGAGATGACGCTCTTGGCGTTTTGCGCAGCGATACGACTCACGTCGTCGGGCGTCACGTCGCGCTCGGTGAACTCGGAATACTCACCGGTCTCCGGGTCGGGTTCCCCAACGGGGACAAGCTCGTACACGTAGATCTTGCCCGTCTGGCGGTCGATGGTGACGCGAGCGTCCCATTCGAGGTCGAGAATATGCTGATAGCTTTTAGCGAGCGAAGCCTCCAAGCGCTCGATCAGGTAGAACTCGTCGATTTTGCGTTCGTGAGCGAGAGCCTGCAGCGCTTCGATCAGTTCAGAGTTAGCCACGTCTGGTCGCTTCCTTTCTTAGCTGAAGTCTACAGCGCCCACCACATGGGCGCGTTTGATGAGCGAGTAATCGATAGCGATGCGCGAACCGTCGATCTCGACGAGCACGTCATCGCCTTCCATGCCTTCGAGCATGCCGGTGAATGAGCTGCGTCCGTCGATAGGAGACGACGTTTTCACCACAACCTGCTCGCCAGAGAAACGGGTGAAGTGCTCCTTCGTTCGAAGGGGCCTATCTATTCCAGGAGAGGAAACCTCAAGCATGTAGGCACCAGGGAACGGATCGATCTCGTCCATGATGCGGTTGATCCATACCTGGGCGCTCGCGAGCTCGTCGAAGCTCACACCCTCGTCGGTGTCGATGAAGACGCGAATCGTCGGAGCCTTCTTCGACCCCATGATTTCAAGGGACACGATTTCGACCCCGCTGGCCTTAGCTGTGGGCTCGAGCGCATCGAGCAGTTTCTGTTCTTTGGCGGTGAGCATGTCGCCTCCTTCCTATGACGTATTCGTTGCACGCTTTCGTTGCAGAGCGGTGTTTTCGCCCCAACATACAAAGAAAGCGGGACGAAGCCCACTTTCTCAAAGAAGCGAAAGTATGATGCGCACCGCTGTGCACAGTACATTATTTATACCACAGAAAGGGAAGTTTTGGCTAGCGAGAAGCTTCGCATCGCGCAAGTTCGCCACAATCCAGCGGCAAGCGGCACGGCAAGTAGGGAAGCATTCGCCGCGTCGCTCCCCTGTTTTCGAACATTCGTGTCGCATGGGAGCTCGCCTTTGCTCAAAGTACTTGCCGCCACGCTTATGCGCCTTACCCCCACATGCGAACCTCGGGTTCGAGCATAACGCCCGAGTCCTCGAACACGCGGCGCTGCACCTCGGCGATGAGCGACTGCACATCGGCCGCCGTCGCATCGCCAGCATTCACGACAAACCCTGTGTGCTTGGTGGAAACCTGAGCTCCGCCAACCGAAAGGCCCCCAAGCCCCGCCTGATCGATGAGCGCCGCAGCAAAATAGCCCTCCGGGCGCTTGAAGGTGCTTCCAGCAGAAGGCATATCGATCGGCTGCTTCGCCTCGCGCTTGCTCGTAAGCTCGTCCATACGCGCGCGGATGTCCTCCTCGGGTGCAGGGGAAAGCTCGAGGGTCGCAGCAACCACGACGTAGCGCGCGGCGTCGAACATGCTGTGACGGTACGACCATTCTGTCTCATCGCGAGGCACTTCCACGATGCGTCCCTCGGGGGTTACGCACGTGACCCGCACACACACCTGCGAGAATTCGCCGTCATAGGCGCCGGCGTTCATGATCGCGGCGCCGCCTATGGTGCCCGGGATGCCGCATGCGAACTCGTATCCCGAAAGACCCGCCGCCCGCGCCGCCTCGGCGACGTCCGCGTTCGTGGCGCCTGCTTCCGCAACGATGCGGGAGCCCTCGACGCGGATCGAAGAGAGATTGTCGCGAACCTCGATCACCACGCCGTCGACACCCTCGTCGGATACGAGCAAATCGCTTCCGCAACCGAGGACGCGCCAAGGTTCGCCCGCCTGCTCGCACGCAAGCACAACCTGCGACACTTCCGCAACGCTGCAGGGCGAGACGAACAGCTCGGCAGGGCCTCCGATCTTGAACGTGGTGTGGAGCGAAAGCGGCTCCGATAGGCGCACATTCGCCTTGCCAACGATGTCAGCAAGCCTCTCTGTCAGCGATTGATCCATCTTCGCGTCCTTTCCTTTCAAAATCCGATGCGGCAGCGATTGGGGCCGCGAGGGGCTGGGCAAGGGCCGTTAGCAAAAGCGGCGCCCGAGATGAGCGCCGCCGATGAGCAGAACAAACGCCCGAAAGCTACTTCTGCTGATGCTCCTTCTTATGGTTCAGCAGGCGGTTCAAAGCATTGACATAGGCGCGCGCCGAGGACACGACGATATCGTTGTCGGCGCCGCGGCCAGAATACACTTCCCCATCGGGAGCGGTAACGCGAATGGTCACCTCGCCGAGCGCGTCAATGCCGCGCGTCACACTCTGCACCGAGAACTCAGTCAAGTCGTTTTCAACCTGGACGATCTTGTTGACCGCCTTGTACATGGCGTCAATCGGACCGGTGCCGAAATCGCACGCGGTGACAACCTGATCGGCCTGATTGCGCAGGGTGACCGTAGCCGTCGGGATCATGTCGGTACCGCAAGATATCTGCACGCCCTCGAGCAGGTACACGGCGCTCACCTGACGATCGCGCTCGTGGATAAGGCTTTCGAGATCCTCGTCGTAGACTTCCTTCTTCTTGTCAGCAAGGTTCAAGAAGTCCTCGTAGATCTTGTCGAGCGCCTCGCCCTCGAACTCGTAGCCAAGCTCCTCGAGGCGATGCTTCAGAGCCGCATGGCCGCTGCGGGCAGTAAGCACAATCTGGCTCTGACCAGCCCCAACGTCGGCAGGATCGATGATCTCGTAGGTATCGCGCTTTTTAAGCACGCCGTCTTGGTGGATGCCCGAAGAATGCGCGAACGCGTTCGCACCGACGATAGCCTTGTTCGCCTGGACGTTCATGCCGGTGATGGAGGACACAAGGCGGCTTGCCTTGGTGAATTCCCTCGTGTTGATGTCGGTATGCGCGTTGAGTTCTTCGCCATGCATGCGGATGCCCATCACGACTTCCTCGAGCGCGGTGTTGCCCGCACGCTCGCCAAGGCCGTTGATGGTGCACTCGACCTGGGTCGCGCCGTTCTTCACGCCTTCAAGCGCAAGCGCCGTCGCCATACCGAGGTCGTTGTGGCAGTGAACCGAGACCGTGACGTTCTCGATGCCGCGGACGTTCTCCATAAGATACGCGATGCGGCGGCCGAATTCGGCGGGAAGCGAGTAGCCTGTGGTGTCGGGGATGTTGACGACCGTTGCGCCCGCATCGACGACTCGCTGGATGACCTTCGCGAGGAACTCATAGTCCGAACGACCTGCATCTTCGGCGTAGAACTGCACGTCGTTCATATATTTCTTGGCATAGCGCACGCAATGTTCCGCACGCTCGAGGCACTCGTCCTCGGTAATGTGCAGCTTGTCGTGCAGATGGCTCG
Organism: uncultured Ellagibacter sp.; assembly: GCF_934617235.1. Lineage (GTDB taxonomy): Bacteria > Actinomycetota > Coriobacteriia > Coriobacteriales > Eggerthellaceae > Ellagibacter. The sequence goes on from NZ_CAKTTZ010000007.1 coordinate 60,252, forward strand.
GGCTCACGCCGAGACCCGTGTGGATGCGTGGGCGCTTCGCGTATTTGAGCGCCTCGGCAGCGCGGTCGATGTCCTTCTCGACAGCGCGCGTGAGACCGACGACCGTCGCATCGTCGCCAGCGAGCTCGGCGATCCGGCGAACGCTCTCGAAATCACCGGGGCTAGAAATGGGGAAACCCGCCTCGATCACGTCGACCTTCATGCGTAGTAGCTGACGCGCGACCACCAGTTTTTCTTCCGTGTTCATGGAGGCGCCCGGCGACTGCTCGCCGTCGCGCAACGTGGTGTCAAAAATATCGATCTTGCGCGTCATTTCGTTGTTCCTTTCTAAAACGCTTGCGGTCTTATACCGCGGCGAACATTTTAGCGCAGGCGCTTCGTCTCGAAGAAAAGAAGGGCCGCTGCCCTCGGGTTTCCCCGAAATCGGCAACGACCCTCCACATTTTTTCCTAGAAACCAGGTCGTGTTATTCCCCCAAGTCGAACAGGCTCCTCATGTCCGTCTCTTTCATCGATGCGCCCGCTGACGGGAGACTTTGAGCGCGGAATTTCTCAAGCGGCGCCTCCCCGCCCAAGAACTCTTCCGCCTTGCCTACCATGGTCACCGCTCGATTTCCCTTGGCGGTGAACGCCTGGACACCCTGCGTGTTGTTGGTGGTCTTCGTGCGCAAAAGCGAGGTGCTGAAGTTCACGAGACGATAGTCGCTCGACACGAGTGCCAAGTCGCGGTCTTCCTTCAGCACCGTAGCGTACAATAGCTTGGCTCCGCCGTAAATCGCGTTCTTCAAGCGCTTGCGATTCGTCTTGGTGGCGTAGCCCGAAAGCGCGACGCGCGCGACGCGGCCGTTCTCGAAGACGAACAGGACGTCGGCCGTATAGTCTTCAGGGTCGATGACCCAGATCACAGACTCATCGTCATCCATTTCCAAGTCGGTAGGCAGATACGACCCCAACTGAGCGGACTTGGTATCTTCGAATGCTGCGACCTTGCATTTATACACCTGGCACAGGTTAGTGAACACAAGCAAGTCGTGCGTATTAGAGGAGTCGAACTCGATAAAGGGCTCGTCGCCGTCTTTGTACTTCAGCGTCGCAGCCTTTCGCAACACGCGCTCGGTCATCTTCTTCAGATAGCCGTCGCGCGAGAGCATCATGGTCACGGGATATTCCTCGACCTCGGGCTCGAGGTTCACCTCGACGATCTCGGAAGGCGCAATAAGGCCGGTCTTGCGCGGCATGGCGTGTTTCTTGTTCACCGCGGCCAGCTCATCGTGGATGACATCCTTGATCTTCTTCTCGCTGGCGAGGATATCGTTGAGCTCGGCGATGTCGCCTACGAGTTTCTCGATATCCCTCGTGCGGTTCAGGATGTATTCCTCGTTGATGTTGCGCAGCTTGATTTCCGCTACGAACTCTGCCTGGACCTGGTCGATCTTAAAGCCCTTCATAAGGTTGGGCACAACCTCGGCTTCGAGTTTCGTGCCGCGGATGATTGCGATTGCCTTGTCGATGTCGAGCAAGATCGCCTCAAGACCGTGCAGCAGATGCAAGCGGTCGGTCTTCTTCTCCAGATCGAAGCGCATGCGGCGACGGGTCGACTCGACGCGCCACGCAACCCACTCGCCCAAGATCTCGCGCACGCCCATAACGCGCGGGTAACCGTCGACCAGCACGTTGAAGTTGCACGAGAACGAGTCCTGCAACGTGGTGGAGCGGAAAAGCTTCGCCATGAGCTGCTCGGGATCGACTCCCCTCTTCAAATCGATTGCGATACGCAGACCGGAAAGGTCGGTCTCGTCGCGAATATCGGCGATTTCGCGCACTTTACCCTCCTTGGAGAGCTTCACGATGCGCTCGATGATGACGTCGGTTTTGGTTGTGTACGGAATCTCGTACACCTCGATGATGCGCTCATCCGGCAGGTAGCGCCAACGCGAACGGATCTGGAAGCTGCCAGTGCCGGTGTTGAAGATGCGCTCCATCTCCTCGCGGCGGTAGATGATTTCGCCGCCAGTGGAGAAATCGGGCGCGGGCATGTATTCCAGCAGATCACAGTCAGGGTCACGAAGAAAATGCATGGTCGCCGTGCACACTTCGTTCAAGTTGAAGCCGCAGATGTCGGAGGCCATGGCAACGCCGATGCCCTTGTTTGCCGACACGAGGATATTGGGGAACGTGGTGGGAAGAAGGCGCGGCTCCTTCATGGCGCCATCGTAGCTGTCCACGAAATCGACCGGGTCCTTATCGATATCCTTGAAGATCTCGGCGCAGATCGGCGAGAGCTTGGCCTCGGTGTAGCGCGATGCCGCATAGCTCAAGTCGCCGGAATAGTACTTGCCGAAGTTGCCCTTGGACTCGACGAAGGGCGCCAGAAGCGCCTCATTGCCCGTGGCGAGGCGCACCATGGTCTCGTAAATGGCGGAATCACCGTGCGGGTTGAGCTTCATGGTTTGGCCAACGATGTTCGCGCTCTTCTGGCGGGCACCGTTCAAAAGCCCCATCTTGTACATGGTGTAGAGGAGCTTTCGATGCGACGGCTTGAAACCGTCGATTTCCGGGAAGGCACGCGATACGTTAGTGGACATGGCATAGGGCATGTAGTTCTGCTCGAGCGTCTGCGTGATAGGCTGCTCCGTGACCTCGGAGTGCAGACCGATCACGTTGGGATTGTCCACGTGCTTTTTCTTCGGTGCAGTTTTAGTTTTCTTCTTTGCCACGGTTTCCCCTTGGTGCGTATTTTTAAGGCCCACCTATCGAAGCGGGCGGCAGTTCGAGCGTTTATTACTAGCGTTACTGCAGGTCGAGCTGGTCGAGGTATTCCCTGCCATGCTCGGCGATGTGGCGTTTGCGGCCCTCATCGTCGTTGCCGAGCAAGAGGTTGAACATGCTTTCCATAGTGGCAACATCCTCAGGCTCCACCTTGATCAAGCGACGCGTTTCAGGGTTCATGGTCGTAAGCCACATCATGTCAGGGTCGTTCTCGCCAAGACCCTTCGAGCGGTTGATCGAGCACTTCTGGTCGCCGATATCCTTTAAGATGTTGTTCTTCTCGAGCTCGGTGTAGGCGAAGTACGTCTTCTCCTTGCAGTTGATCTCGTAGAGCGGCGATTCGGCGATGTAGACGAAGCCCTCGTCGATGAGCGTCGGCACGAGCCGGTAGAGCATGGTCAGAATAAGCGTACGGATATGGTAACCGTCGACGTCGGCGTCGGTGCAGATGATGACCTTGCTCCAGTTGAGGTTGTCCAAATCGAAGGTGCCGAGGTTTTTCATGCGCTTGTCTTTGACCTCGACGCCGCAACCCAAAACGCGCAGCAGGTCCATGATGATGTCGGACTTGAAGATGCGTGGATAATCTTCCTTTAGGCAGTTAAGGATCTTGCCTCGAACGGGCATAACGCCCTGGAATTCGGCATCGCGCGAGGTTCGGATGGCGCCTGCCGCCGAGTCGCCCTCCACGATGTAGATTTCGCGGCGGCCCTTGTCCTTCGAGCGGCAGTCGATGAACTTCTGCACGCGGTTGGCCATATCGGTCTTCTGCTGCAAGTTGGACTTGATGCTCTGGCGGGTTTTCTCGGCGTTTTCGCGCGAGCGCTTGTTGATGAGCACCTGATCGACGATCTTGCTCGCCGCGTCTTTGTTCTCGATGAGATAGGTCGTGAGGCGTTCCTTGAAAAACGACGTCATGGCCTGCTGGATAAAGCGGTTGTTAATCGCCTTCTTCGTCTGGTTCTCATAGGACGTCTGCGTCGAAAAGCAGTTCGTCACGAGGACCAGGCAGTCTTGTACGTCTTGCCACTTGATGGCGGACTCGTTTTTGTTGTACTTGTCCTGAGACTTGATATACGAATCAAGAGCGCTGGTCAGAGCGCTGCGAGCAGCCTTTTCGGGAGATCCGCCGTTTTCAAGCCACGACGAGTTGTGGTAGTACTCCTGCATCTGGAAGGTGCGGGAGAAGCACAGGCACGCGGTGATTTTAACGTTGTAATCGGGCAAGTCGTCGCGGTCGCGGCCACGGCGGTCCGCTTCGATGAAGAAGGGCTCGGTCAAATACTCGGAACCGACCTTTTCCAGAACGTAGTCTTCGATGCCCTTGGGGTAGCAGAAGTCCTCTTCGGTGAAGCCTTCCGGGCCCTCGAGGCGAAGACGGAAGGTGACGTTGGCGTTGACGACCGCCTGGCGGCGCATCGTTTCGCGATACCAGTCGGCAGGGATGTCGATCGACGTGAAGACTTCAAGGTCGGGACGCCATTTGATGGTGGTGCCGGTTCGCTTCTCGTCTGAAGGCTCAACCTCGAGCGCCTTTTTCTTGGCCCCGACAACCTTGCCTTTCTTAAAATGCAAGGAATACTTGTTGCCGTCGCGCCATACGGTGGCGTCCATGTATTCGGAGGCGTACTGCGTAGCGCACGAGCCAAGACCGTTCGTGCCCAAAGAGAAGTCGTAGTCGCCGCCTTGGTTGTTGTTGTATTTGCCGCCCGCATACAGCTCGCAAAAGACAAGCTCCCAGTTGAAGCGCTTTTCGGTAGGGTTCCAATCGAGCGGGCAGCCACGACCATTGTCCTCGACTTGGATGGAGCCGTCGGCAAAAGCTGTCAGCGTGATAAGGTCGCCGAAGCCCTGACGAGCCTCGTCAACCGAGTTCGACAGGATCTCGAAAGCGGCATGAGCGCAACCGTCCAGACCATCGGATCCAAAGATAACCGCAGGTCTAAGGCGAACGCGCTCCTCATCTTTCAGCTGGCGAATGCTGTCATTGCCGTAATTGGCCGTAGAGTTTGCCATTCTCTCTCTTTCGGTGGTCGTGTTTCCTCAGCGCAACTCCAAACCCCATCGGGTGCAGTTGCCTTCTCGCTCAGTCAGCGCTGCGCAAAAGGCGCGACGCATAAAGCGGGTCTTGTGGGCCAGGCGCTGCTGGCCGCGATTCGCAACCATCGACTTTACCACATGCCGAGGTCGCATCAAAACGACGACACAGCAAATTCATCGGACATGCGTTCGTGTAGAAAGGCATGCGCGAATTGGTTTAGGGAATTGAGCGCGCATAAGCCGACTGGGCGCAAAGTTGTCGCCAGAAATGCGTTTCCCCTGATAGAAGCCTTACATACCAGGGGCGCCCCATCCCTTGGTTACACCGCCTCGGAATAGGGCTCCCACAGAAATGCGATCGAGCGCAGGACCGAATGCCTACAGGTTGAACGACCAAACGTTCTTGAAATCGAGCGTGCTCGAAAGCTTTTGAAGGAGCTCATCGGTCACGTTGCCCTCGACGTTCATGTAGACAAGCGCCGTCTTCTCAGAGGGCTTCGTGCCGATCTGCATCGTCGTGATGTTCACGCCCTCATCGCCAAGCACCGTGCCAATCGCGCCGATGCGGCCGGGGGCGTCGACGTACTCGAACACGAGCGATTGCTTGGCGGGCGCGATGTCGATCTTGTAATCGAGCAGCGACATGATGCGCGGGCGTTGCATCGAGCCGAAGAGCGTCGCTCCCACTTCCACACCGTCGGCGATGACCTTCACGGCAGAGGCGTACTCATCAGCATCGGCGATCGAAGCGGTATCCACCTTGATGCCATGGCGAACAGCAACCGACTCGACGTTCACCGGGGTGACCGACCCTGCGCGGCGATACGCGAGGATTCCGTCAAGCGCGCCTGCGACCAGGATAGATGCATCGGCGTTCGCGATCGTCCCCGCAGCTTCGACGCGCAGCGTCTTCGGAATGCAACCCAGGATCTGAGCCAGAACGCGGCCCATCATCTGGCAAGCGGGAACGTAAGGACCCACCGCGTCCATCATCTCGGGCGGAACGAGCGTCATGTTGAGCGCCGTCGGAACGATAGAACCCTCAAGGCCGCTCGAGACGTACTCCGCAATCTGCATGCCGGCGCGCACCTGCGCCTCGTGGGTGGATGCGCCCAGATGAGGGGTCAAAAGCACGTTATCGAACTCGTGCAGGGGGCTGTCGGTGCAGGGTTCCTCCTCGAACATGTCGATACCCGCGGCGAAGATCTTGCCGGCGGCGACGAAATCGGAGAGGGACTTCACGTTGTAGATGCCGCCGCGCGCCGCGTTGATCAAGACGACGCCGTCCTTCATGACGGCAAATTCTTCGGGACCGAACATACCGATGGTCTCGGGAGTCTTCGGCAGATGCACGGTGATGAAATCGGCGCGGGCGAGCACGTCTTCTGTGCGCTCGAACAGCTCCACACCCAACTGATCGGCGCGTTCGGGGCTGCAATACGGATCATGGCCGATGATCTTCATGCCGAAGGCGCGCGCACGCTCCGCCACGAGACCGCCGATGCGGCCCAAGCCAAAAATGGCGAGCGTCTTCTCGTAGAGCTCCTTGCCCAGAAACTTCGAACGCTCCCATTTGCCCTCGTGCATGCTTGCGTTCGCCTGCGGAAGCTGTCGCGCGCAGGCAAGCATAAGCGCCATGGTGTGCTCAGCTGCGCTCATGATGTTCGAGGTCGGCGCGTTGCACACGATAACACCGCGCTCGGTGGCGGCATCGAGGTCGATCGTGTCGACACCCACGCCAGCGCGCCCGATGATCTTCAGGTTGTCGGCGGCCTCGACGACGCGACGCGTCACGGGCGTCGCGGAACGCACGATGATCGCGTCATAGGGAGCAATCGTCGCGACGAGCTCGTCCTCGGCCAGGTCGAGCTTCACTTCGACGTCGTAGCCCTTCTCGCGCAGAACGTCGATGCCCTCCTTCGCGATTCGGTCGGCTACGAGAACCTTCTTGTGCGTCATGGCGAATTCCCTTCCTCAGACAAGGCCGCTTATCGCGCGCTCGTTTCGCAAATTCGACCGCGAGGAACCACTTCCCCACGGCCGAATTCGTTTCCGTTAGAACAACTATACGGCTTTATGCGTTGTTTTTCTCGAACTCTTCCATGAACGAGACCAAAGCCTCGACGCCTTCACGCGGCATTGCGTTGTAGATGCTCGCGCGCATGCCGCCGACGCTGCGATGGCCCTTCAAACTCTCGAGCCCGCGAGCCTTCGCCTCGGCGATGAACTTCGCGTCCAAATCGGCGTCGCCCGTGATGAAGGGAACGTTCATAAGCGAGCGGAATTCCTTTTCCGCCGTGCCGCGGAAGAGCTTCGAGCTGTCAAGGTAGTCGTAGAGCAGCGCCGCCTTCTCCTCGTTGCGCTTCTTCATCGCTTCGAGTCCGCCCTGCTCCTTGAGCCATTTGAACACGAGACCGCAGACGTAAATACCGTAGGCGGGCGGCGTGTTCGAGAGGCTGCCGGCATCGGCTTGCGTCTTGTAGCGCATGATAGTGGGCGTGAACGGGAGGACATCCTCGCGAATAAGGTCGTCGCGCACGATGACGATGACCACACCGGCGGGACCGACGTTTTTCTGCACGCCGCCGTAGATAAGGCCGTATTTGGAGACGTCGACGGGCTCGGAGAGGAACATCGAGGACACATCGGAGACAAGCGGGGTGTCGCCCGTCTCGGGAAGATGGGTATAGCGCGTGCCGTAGACCGTTTCGTTCTGGCAGATGTAGACGTAGTCAGCGTCTGGCGAGAAGGTAGCGCTGTCGAAATCGGGAACCCGCGTGAAGCCCGCGTCCTCGGAGGAAGCGACGAGGTTTGCGGTGCCGTAGAGCTTAGCTTCCTTAAAAGCCTTCTTCGACCAGTTGCCCGACACAATGTAGTCGGCCACCTTGTTGCGCATGAGGTTCATCGGAATTGCCGCGAACTGCTGGGTCGCGCCTCCCTGCAAGAAGAGCACGCGGTAGTTGTCAGGGATGCCCATGAGATCGCGAATGTCCTGCTCAGCGGTTTCGATGATGCCCTTGAAGGTCGCCGAGCGGTGGGACATCTCCATCACGGACATGCCACAGCCGTTATAATCGAGCATCTCCGCTGCGGCGGTCTTCAAGACCTCCTCGGGAAGCATTGCGGGACCTGCAGAAAAGTTGAACACCCTACCCATAAGCGCGCTCCTTTGATCGCGAGAACTCAGACGCACTTTATTCTAATGGAGCGATTGGTGCGCGACGCGCAAATTGAGGCTCCAATCGATAACTGGATGTCCTCACGTACCTGGGCGGACACCTTGGCCCAAAAGCGCGTCCCGCATCTCTTTTCGTGGCTGCGCAACGCAAAGAAGGTGTGAATTTCTTGTATAATTTCATGTAAGTAAACCCATCACGCCACGTCCTAGAGCGCCCACATTTGGCGAGAAGGCATCACGGAAGGGGAACTCATGGAAAACGCGATCACAAGAAGAGACGCACTCAAGCTCACAGCCACCGCAACGACGCTCCTCGTGTCGGGAGGCGCACTGGTCATGATCGCAGGTTGCGGGGCGAAAAGCACGGCGGACTCCCCCGGCAATGCCGAGCCCGCCCCAAGCGAAACGAGCTTTCGCGTGGAAGACGGGAAATGGTTTTCCGACTGGACGGAGGAAACCAAGCAGGGCATCCCATTCACCGGCTCAAAGCTCGGCATCGTTCCGAGCGGCGACGGCGAAACGCTTGCCATCGCCTACTGCAACGCCGACGGCGTGAAGCAGGTGACGCAAATCGGGCCAGCGAACGCGCCCGTGCGCGTGCACGGCGACATTGAGATGCTCGCCGCGGACGACATCGCGTCTCGCTACGTGGTTTTAGTCGATGAAGACGCTACGATCGACGCGCTATTCTTGGGCGGCATCGACCGCGCGGAAGTTTCGGGCAGCATCGCCTCGCTTATTGTCGCGGGAAAAGCCGATGCTGAGCTTCGCGCCGAATCATCGGTGCAGTCGGTGATCATGGGCGACAGCCGTGCGGACGTGCGTGTAGACGCAGGAGCGCTCGTAAGCGAAGTGTACGCGCCCTATGCAGAGCAGGTCGAATTCGAATCTGTCCCCTGCGCCGTCCGCACCGTCGACGCCGATTACGCATCACAGGCGAACAAAGCCTTCGTGCGAGTGCTGACAGGACAGGGAACCGAAGACGAACGCGCCTTCGTTTTGGGCCTTTGCGCCGACCTTGAGCTTCCCCCCGTCGTTGTCGACGCGGCGGATGCCGCGAAGACGAGCGCCGCCGCCTTCCCTGTTTCGTTAGGTCCCGAAAAGGCATATGCGGACGAGGCCGACAAGGCAAACGCAAGTTCCGCCGCGAGCAGCCAGGCAGACACCGCCTCCGAAGACACCGATGATGCCGACGCTGCCTTTTCCGACAAGGAAGAGCTCACAAGCGACGACCCGGAATGGAGCCGCCTTGAGGACTTCCAGCCCGACCCCGATACCCCCATCGACGAGGACTGCATCGAGCTTCCAACCGATGAGGAACTTGCGGCCGCGAACCAAGACACCGAAAACGACATCCCCTTCGTCCAGGGCGACATCGACACCATCTTGAAAGGCGTTGCCAACCTCACGCTCAACAAGACCGTCACCTACGCCACAAACACGCTCCTATCTGCGATTTTCGGCTCGAACAACGGCGTCGAACGCGCCCTTGGCGAGATCAGCGCGCGCCTCGACAACATCGAGCGGGAAATCCAAGCCGTGTACACGGCGATTCAGGAAGCCGAGCTCTGTTCGATTATCAACGAGCTGATCAAGACGTATTTCCGCAACACGACCGATTTGGTGGATTTCATCGAAAAGTTCAACCACGATTACATGAAGGATTTCCAGGAGGGAACCGACGACTACATCGCCGCGCGCAAACGGGTCGCCATGTACCTTGCGACGGCAAGCTCCGCCGAAAACCCCAGGCTTACCGTCGACGGGAAGACCGTCGACGCCTACGCCATCGATTACTGCAGCGCGCTTTTGGCGGAGCAGGTCGGTGTCGCACTGAACCCACTCGAGGCATACTTCAAGTTATCCCTGCTCAAAAGCCCATGGGAGCAAAATACCATTGCGGGTCGAGTGGGCTTTCAGGATGAGGTTGTCAACAAGTTCGGGCTTTTGTGCGGATACGCCGCCTTCGCGCTGAGGGGATACATGGACTATCTTGTCGATGATGTCACGCTATCCGACGAGAAGAGAAAAGTCGAGATCAGTCAATGCATCGCGAGCTGGGAGCAGCTCTTCGGAACCGACTCAGCGAATGAAATCGCCAACGATTACGGGGTGACAAACGAGTTCAGCAGCATTCGTGCGACGAGGGATAACGAAAGTAACAGCGAGGAAGGCTACGCCACACGCGCATCCCGCTTGATCGAGAGCTACAAGGTGGTTCCACATGCCGATAAGTGGCGCCACTTCATGGTGCCCGGCAAGGAAGTCACGCTCATGACGCAAGCGGCCGTCCTCAAGGTGAACAAGAGCACGGGCGCAAACCAGCCACAGCTCACCGTAAGCAGCGATACCCATCTTGTGGCGGATATCGACAGCTTCCGAAAGATCTACGATTATTATGGCGGGAAAAAGACGCTGCACCAGATACTCTTCTCGCAGGACGAGGCCAGCATCGCACTTCCTGACGCTGGCAAGAAGGAAGACTACAGCTTCTCAGTCTCCGGCGTCGAGCCTAAGGCCGACCGCTACATCAAGTCGAAGGGCGCCATCGAGCACAGTCAGTACTACACGCCCGTTGTCTCGGGAAAGATGAAGCTCAGCCAGAGGAACTACTACAACTACGACAACAACCGCGGCTCTAAGACCGAGAAGTACTTCGACATCACGCTGCTCGGCGTCTACGAAAAACTATCCTTCGAGGATTAAAGCGCTTTTGCCCAAGCGCAAGCGGGGCCCGCTCACACCGAGCGGGCCCCGCTTAATTCAATCAGCTTGCGCCGAACTACTGCTCGTCAGACTTGATCCAGGAGAACATGCCGCGGATCTTGGCGCCAGTGGTCTCGATCAGGTGGTTGTTGATCGCCTCGCGATGCTCGAT
>NZ_CAKTTZ010000008.1 GCF_934617235.1 uncultured Ellagibacter sp.
CGCCCATGGCTCAACGGATAGAGCATCGGACTTCTAATCCGACGGTTGCAGGTTCGAGTCCTGCTGGGCGCGCCAGATTTTCCCAGTTCATCGGCCTGATTCGGCTGCTCTTTCTCTTTGTCGGTCAGCCCGATTCCGGGCTTTGGTCACAATATGGTCACAATGCCTCGGCCTAGGCGGTTTTCGCGGCCTTCTCGGGGTGCTCCATGACGGCTGCCAGCAGGTTCGCGGCCTGCTCGTCGTTGCCCGGCATGGCGTGCGCGTACCAGTTGAGCGTTATGCTGGCGTCCGCATGGCCGAGGCGGGTCTGGACGGTCTTCACGTCCACCCCGTTCCCGAGAAGCAGCGTCGCCTGGGTGTGCCTCAGCTCGTGGTATTTCAGCCCCTCGAAGCCGCTTTCCTCCCGAAACGCCCTCCACCACTTCTCGAAGTTCGACGCGTTCAGGTAGCCTCCCGTCGACGAGCGGCAGACGGGCGTTCAATTTCCCTAGGGCGTCAGCTTGCGAGGTTGCGCGGCTGAGGCGCGGCGTGTATCATACGGGGTGCGGTGCCCCGGCCTATCGGGCAGCATCGTACTTGAGATTACCCGGCTAGCTTCGCACGGCGCGCCGGGTTTTTCTTTTGCCTAAATGCAGTTCACTTGTTGTTGCGGGATAGCCCGATGATTTCCACCACCACCGCGATTATGGCGCATACGGCCAGAACAGTTTGAGAGTCCATCATGGCAACCACCTCCGTTCAAGGGGATAGGCTGCCCGACAAGTGAAGCACCGCGAGGGGCATTATACGCGAAGGCCGCTCCGCAGGAGGGCGCGAGAGCATGGAAAGGCCCCGCTTCGGCGGGGCCTTCGTTTTTCTGTCGGTTGTTTGGGGCTGGGCTATGCGGCCTCTACGCCGTGCGCGCCGCCGTCGGCTGCGGCTGTCTCGGGCCCCATGCCTCGGCTCGGCGCGTACAGCTCGCCGCTCAGCCCCTCGCCGTCCTCTTTCAGCTTGTCCAGCAGCGTTATGAGCGCCGCGAGGGATTGCCCCTCGATCGTGCCGCCGATCTCCTTGTCCAGCACCTCGCTCAGCATCAAGGCGAGGCTGCTCGCGTTCGCGAGGTTGTATGCCAGGGTCTCGGCCTTCGTCGCCGCGTCGTGGACGGCGCTTCTCGTTTGGTTGGTCATAGCGGTTTCTCCTTTCGGGTAGCTGCCAAAGCATGCCGATTATTGGTCACAATATGGTCACAACGCACAATATCGCTATATATCGTACTAGTACGTAATCGCAGATTGGACGGGCGTAACGATGTGCAGATATGCGCTGTTGTATCCAGAAAATGCGTCTTCTAATCCGACGGTTGCAGGTTCGAGTCCTGCTGGGCGCGCCATTTCTTTACGCAGGTAAACAGCCTTTTCTCAGAAACTAAACGGGTCGATGATAATCGATGAGCTATAAAAAAATGCGCCACTCGCGCGCTGTTTGCGAATGACACATCTCTGCATTTCGGTTAATATCCCAGGCCATCCGTCGGGAAGGTGAACGGGCGGCGAACGCTTGTTGCCTGCGGTCCCGTCGTCGTTTCTATTTCGCTAGCTTCTCGCGCAACTCGACCAGGGCGTTCCCGCGATGCGAAATCGCGTTTTTCTCCTCGGGCAGGGCCTCTGCCAGCGTTCGCTCAAAGTTGAAAACTTCGGCCAGGAAGAGCGGGTCGTAGCCGAAGCCGTGTTCGCCGCGCTCCTCGTGCCCGATGCGGCCTTCCACCGTACCGTGCGCGTCCGTCTCGTTGCCGTTCTCGTCGAGGAAAACAAGCGTGCATACGAAGCGTGCCGTACGTTTCTCGTCGGGGGTTTCGCCCAGCTCGCGCAGCAATTTGGCGTTGTTCGCGGCATCGTCGCCATGCTCGCCGGCATAGCGCGAGGAGAAGACGCCCGGCGCACCATCGAGTGCGTCGACTTCAAGCCCCGAATCGTCCGCAAGGACGGCGACGGGGTGCCCAAACGATGTCTTTGCGGCTTCCCAGGCGGCCTTCGCCTTGATGCGCGCGTTGCCGAGGAAGCTATCGGCGTCTTCCGCGGGGTCCGAGGCAATGCCCGCGTCCCTCAGCGTTTGAAACTCCCATCCAGGGAAATCGAGTGCGTGGGCGATTTCTTCCGCCTTGTGCGCGTTGTTGCTTGCAATAATGACGGTTTTTGCGTTGGACATGAGGATTCCTTACGGTAGATCGACGTGATTGACCTGGCCAATTGCATGTCCGAAGGCGCGCCCGCCGAAGCGCTCGAAGCCTTCGATGTCGGTGCCGGTCGTGCTGAACTCGTGATGCGCGACGGCGTCGGGGCTGGCGAGTTCTCCGCGGCGAGCGAGTATCTCCGCCACGTCGATCGCGGTTTCGTGAGCGGACGAGATGAGCGTGACGTCGCGCCCGATCACGCCTCCGATCAGCGCTTTCAGCAACGGAAAATGCGTGCACCCCAGTACGAGCGTGTCGATTTCGCAGCGCCGCAGCGGGTCGAGGTAGTCCTGCGCGATTTCTTGGAAGGCGGGGCGGATGTAGACCTTCGATGCGAGCGAGGTGAACTCTTCGATGGGGCCTTCCGCCATCTTGATGCCCTGCTCTGCGATGTCGACGAAGCGCGGCGTGGCGGTGGAGAAGACGGTGATGCCGGCATCGATGTGACGGATCGCCTTGGTATAGGCGTCGGATTCGACCGTTGCCTTCGTGGCGATGACGCCCACGCGGCGGTTTTTCGTGGCATGGGCGGCGGCTCGCGCTCCTGGCTCGACCACGCCGATCACGGGCACGGGCAGCGTTTGCTGGGCGTGCGAGAGCCCTGCTGCGGTTGCCGTGTTGCAGGCAATCACGATCATCTTCACGCCGCGGCTCACAAGCCACGAGCCGATTTGCTGCACGAACCCGTCGACTTCGGAAAGGGGCCTGGGGCCGTAGGGGCCTCGTGCGGAATCGCCCAGGTAGATGATGGATTCGTACGGAAGCTTCTTCGCAATTTCGCGCGCGACGGTAAGCCCGCCGAAGCCTGAGTCGAAAATACCGATGGGGGCACTGCTCGCGTGCTCGGCGGTGGGGTGGATGTTTGCTGTGAGTTCCATGTTTGAAAGTATACTCCAGACGTTTGGCCGTGCTCGGTGAACCACAATATGCCCAACGGTTCGCATGGCGGGCGGTTTGCGCGCGTTTGCGCGCGGAACTTGCGATTCGGAAAAAGTTGAAAAAGGGGCTTGCGCGTATTTCGGGGCTAGTGTATTCTAATCAGGCTGCTGAAGCACGGGGTGTTAGCTCAGTTGGTTAGAGCGCCGGCCTGTCACGTCGGAGGTCGCGAGTTCAAGTCTCGTACATCCCGCCATTCGAATTCCAAAGCCTGCGAAAACGGGCTTTCTTTTTTTATCTGCAGTCGTCGAAAGGGCATCGATTGTGGGTACGCAAAATCGATGCCCACTAGCAACATATTACTGTGTTTGCAGCCGCGATGCATGACGCCACATGTGCCAACTTCTCTTGTAAACGCGTTCTATTGCCCATTCGCTCTTGCGTGTTCTTTGGCTCGCGCGTTGCAAAGCCCTGCGAGCTTGCCGAAGTCCACCGTCGGGTTCTTCATGCGCTTCGCCCAGTTGGGACACTCGGTGAGAAGGTCCTTCCAGCACATTGACGTGAACATGCCCATCATCTTGCGGCTTTCGGGATCGAAAGACTCCGCGTTGACCATGGTGCACACCTTGGCGGCTGTCTTTTCAAGCTCGGCGTCGGTCATGTACGCATTGACGATTTCGAGCTCGACGTCGACACTTTTGCTGGCGGGCTTGCGCTGCTTTACGAACTCGTCGAGCACCACCTTGCCGTAGGCTGTGTGGCCAAAACGGTTCTTCCATCCTGGGACCTTGCAAACCACGCCTTCGCCGACCGCATCAGTTCCTTCGAGCAGGAAATCGTTGGCCTTTGCTATGGCGATGACGTCGTCGAACGTGGGGTGGTCGAGCACTGCAAGCAGCTTAATGAAGTAAGGTTCCAAACCGCTCGCCGAGAGCTCCTCGCGCCACTTGGGTTCGTCGAGGAAGCGCTCTTCCGCCGTATCGTAGACGTCGAAGATGAACAACTTGCCAAGCGCTGCTTTGTCGTAGCCCTTGAAAGCTCCGATGAATCGGTCGCGCCCCATCCATTCTCCGTACACGATGCGCGTCGGATGGGCCTCGCAGTAATCACAAAGGAGTTTCGCCTCGTCAGCGCCACTTTTTACCCAGGCGTGGAAGTAGGCATTGTCCTCGGTTTCGGAAAGCTCGAAATTGCGCGATCCGACCATGACCTCGCCCGCCTTCTCGCTCCAATAGACGCAGCCATTCGATCCGTCGACCTTCGCCGTCACATAGACAGCGGCGTTGTCGAGCAGACCTTCGCATTCCTCCGACCCGAGACGTTCCACGTGCAAGTACTTCTTGTATTCGCTCATTGTTGACATCCTTCGTCTTGCCCGCCCTTCTCGGCGGGATGTGGGCATTGTCCTTTACGTCGTAGCTTTTGTGAGTCCGTTGTATGGGACAGGGGGCATCGTTTGAATTGCGAGGCCGTGCGATTGGCGATTTCCTGCGCCTACGGCAGGGCCTTCCTGCAATGCGTGGGCCACCAAGGTTCGCTTGCGCGACCTGCCGCTTGCGTGCTTTGGATGGGATTGTTCCCGTGCCGACGATTCTCGTTTAGCATAGAACAGTTACCGAAAGAGCAGGCAACGGAACAGGCAATGGGCCAGTCATTCTAGGGCCAGACGCCTTACGACATAGCGGGAAAGGAAGCGCGCGGGTGGCGGTATACCCCTCGAAAGACATCGATCGCGAAGCTGCGGGCAATGCGCGCGCGGCGGGCTCGCGTGCGCGCAAAAAGCTTCCGCCCCGTGCCGAAATCGAGTACGTCGTCCCCGAAAGCCCTGCTGACGACGCTGGATTCGAACCTGGCTGCTTCATCACCACGGTCGACGGCGAGCCGGTGCGCGACCTGATCGACTGGCGTTGGCTTTCCGCCGAAGATGAGATCACGGTGGGCTACATCGATCTCGACGGCGAGGCGGGGGAGGTCGACCTTTTCCGCGACGAGGGTGAAGACTGGGGCTTCGAGTTCGAAGGCGTCGTGTTCGACGGCGTGAAGCAGTGCCGCAACGCCTGCATCTTCTGCTTCATGCGCCAGCTCCCCGACGACATGCGGGCATCCCTCACCCTGCGCGACGACGACTTCCGCCTGAGCTTTCTCGCTGGCACGTTCGTCACGTTCACGAACCTCTCGGCTGAAGACGAGGCGCGCATTATCGAGCAGCACATCAGCCCCCTGCGCGTGTCGCTGCACGCCTCGAACCCCGAGGTGCGCCGCCGCATCATCGGCAAGCGCGCCGCCCACGGCATCGGGGCGCTCGACCGCCTGCTTGCCGCCGGCATCGAGTTCCACGCGCAGATCGTTCTCATGCCCGACGAGAACGACGGGGAAGTGCTGCGCGAGACACTCGAGTGGGCTTACGCTCGGCCGGGAATCCTCGATATCTGCATCGTTCCGCTTGGATTTACCAAGCACCAGACGTGCTTTACGAAAAGCTTCGACGACCCCGACGCCGCCTATCGCGCGATGGAGGTCATAAAGCCTGTTCAAGAGCGTGCTTTCGCCGAACGGGGGACGCTTTGGGCCCATGCCGCCGACGAGTTCTACTGCAACGCCTACGGCGATGCGATCTTGGAGCATCTTCCGCCCGCCAGCTGCTATGGCGAGTTCGAGATGTTCGAGGACGGCGTGGGAATTGTGCGCTCGTTCGCCGACGACTGGCAACGAGCGGTGGAATCGGGCGCGGACGCCGCCTGCGCGCAGGCACTTCGCGAGGCGAAGGCGACCGCGCGCCTGGTGTTCGGCTACGCCACGCGCGGTTTCGCGGCGCGCCTTATGGAGGAAAGCGCCGTGGCGGGGCTCGTTCGCCCGCTCTTCGTGAAGAACGACTTCTTCGGCGGCAACGTCGACGTGACGGGGCTCCTTTGCGGCTGCGATATTGTGCGGGCGATTCGCGACGCCAACTTAGGGGAGGGGTCGCTTGGCGGTGCGGCCTCGCTCGACGGCGCGACCTTGCCCGACAGTGCGGCTTCTCTTGCAGGCGACGCCCCTCCCGTCGTGGACGGCCCGTCGCCTGCCTCGAGCGACTCGCCGCTCGTCATCTTCTGCATTCCGCGCGTCGTCTTCAACGATGACGGGGTGACGCTCGACGACATGACGCTTGCGGATATCGAAAAAGCCGCAGGTGCGCATGTGGCCGTGGTATCCTGTAACGGTTCGGAATTTTTACCGGAAATCGCCCGCCTGGCCGCGGAATTGCGCGCCAAGAGCTTTGAAGGATAGTCCAATATGGCATTACCAATCGTTGCGGTCGTAGGCCGCCCGAACGTGGGGAAATCCACGTTCGTCAATCGAATCGCCGAGGCCGACGAGGCCATCGTGCACGAGATGCGCGGCGTCACGCGCGACCGTTCGTATCACAAAGCCGACTGGAACGGCATCGAGTTCAAGCTGATCGACACCGGCGGCATCGAGATGGGCACCGAGGACCAGTTCCAAGGTTCCATCCGCTCGCAGGCGTTCGAGGCGACCAACGAGGCCGACGTGATCGTCTTCATCGTGGACGGCAAAACCGGCATCAACGCCGACGACGAGGAGGTCGCGCGCATCCTGCGCAAGACCACCAAGCCGGTGTTGCTCGCGGTCAACAAGCTCGACACCCCCAACAAGCTCGATGAGCTGTGGGAGTTCTACCAGCTGGGCTTAGGCGACCCGTTCCCCATTTCGGCCACGCACGGCCATGGCACGGGTGATTTGCTCGATGAGGTAGTCGATCACCTGCGCAAAGTCGATTGCAGCTTCGAGGACGATGAGGACGACGAGGACATCATCAACGTCGCCATCATCGGCCGCCCGAACGCGGGTAAGTCCTCGCTCACCAACCGCCTCACCAACAACGATCGCTCCATCGTCTCGGATGTTGCGGGCACTACGCGCGACGCTATCGACACGGTGGTTGTTCACGACGGCAAGAAGTACCGCATCGTCGACACGGCGGGCCTGCGGCGCAAAAGCCAGATCGACGAGGACGTCGAGTATTACGGCTTCGTCCGCGCGATGCGCGCCATCGACCGCGCTGACGTTGCGCTGCTCGTGATCGACGGTTCGATCGGCCTGACCGACCAGGACCAGCGCGTGGCCGGTTTCGCCGCTGAGCGCGGGTGTGCCATGATCATCGTGCTGAACAAGTGGGACCTCGTGGAAGGCCCCGAGGCGAAAGCCGAGGTCCGCGAGCGCATCGAGGACCGCATGACCTTCGTTGGCTACGCGCCCGTTGTCGCCACCTGCGCGCTCACGGGCAAGAAGGTCGACCGCATTTGGGACGCCGTCGACAAGGCGTACGCCGGCTTCAGCCAGACGATTTCCACCAACAAGCTCAACTCGTGGCTGTCCTCCATTCGCGAGACCGGTCACACAGTATCGCAGGGCAAGGCCGTGCTGCGCATGAAGTACGTCACGCAGACGGGCACGTGTCCGCCGCATTTCACGGTGTTCGTGAATCGCCCGGATTTGGTGACCGATAACTACGAGCGCTTCCTTGAGAATCGTCTGCGCAAGACGTTCGATTTGGAGGGAACGCCCATCCGTCTCAAGTTCAAGAAGAAGGATTAGATCGGTAGCGCGGGGCTTTAGGCCGTAACCCCTCGTTTCGGCGGTGCTCCAAATCGCCTGATTGCACGTGCTTTTTGCGGTTTGCGCAGCTGTGCGTCGGGCATGGCTGCCGCCGTTTGCCCTGTCGTTGTTTGCTAAGGAGTTTATTTTGCTCGCGCTTGTGTTGCTCGCTGTCGTTTGCTTCCTTTTAGGGTCGATTCCCTGGGGGCTTATCATCTCGAAGTCGGTTTTCCATACTGACATCCGCGAGCATGGCAGCGGCAACATCGGGACCACGAACGCCATGCGCACCATGGGCAAGAAAGGCGGCGCTGCGGTGTTCGTGCTCGATTTCGGCAAGGGCCTGCTCTCGGGGCTGGTCGCCGTTTTCGTGCTGGCGAACTGCATTCCTGACGCCGGCATGGCGGCAGATTCGCCGGTGAGCGCTTCTGAGGTCGTCGCGCTCGCCTTCCTCTGCTGCACGCTCGGGCACATCTTCAGCCCCTGGCTTAAGTTCAAGGGCGGCAAGGGAATCGCGGTCGCGGTGGGCTGCCTGTTCGTGACGTTCGGCGTGATGGGCGCGCTTCTCGAGATCGCCGTCTTTGCCGTGGTGGTCGCCATCTCGCGCTTCGTGTCGGCAGGCTCGCTCGCTGCGGCGATCGTGTGCCCGATCTTTGCGGCATACTACTTCCTCTTCCAGACATTCGACCCGATTGCATGGGTGTTGTGCCTGGCCACCGCACTCGTTGTCATTTGGGCTCATCGCGGCAACATCCATCGTCTTGCAACGGGGACCGAGCGCCGCATCGGCGACAAGGCAAAGGAGTAGCGCATGAAGGTTTCGGTTATCGGCGCGGGTTCTTGGGGCACCGCGCTTTCGCAGGTGCTTGCGAATAACGGCCATAACGTGGGGCTTTGGGCGCGCAAGCCCGAAGTCGTCAAGGCGATCAACTCCGAGCACAAGAATCCTCGCTACCTAACTGATGTAGAGCTGAACCCAGATGTGGTCGCCACATTGTCGTATCGCGATACGCTGCTTCGTGCTCGCGCTGCCGTTATCGTCACGCCCTCGACGCTCGTGCGCGGGGCGGCGCGCGCCTTGGCAGACGTGGTCGACTCCGATTTCCCAGTCATCGTTTGCTCGAAGGGCATCGAGGAGGGCAGCGGCCTTCTTCCCATCGACATCCTCGACGCCGAAATGGGCAATCGCAGCCGCTTCGCGGTCCTTTCGGGTCCTAACCATGCCGAGGAAGTGGTGCGCGGCGTTCCCGCTGCCACGGTCATTGCGAGCGAATCGCCTGATACGGCCGCATTTTTCCAGGAGATGTTCGCGAGCGAGTCGTTCCGCGCCTATACGAGTGAGGATGCGTGCGGAGTGGAGCTATGCGCCGCCTTCAAAAACGTTGTCGCGATTGCCGTGGGCATGTCCTACGGGCTTGGTTTCGGTGACAACACCGCGGCACTTCTCGTGTCGCGCGGTTTGGCCGAGATGAGCCGGCTTGTCGTGGCGTGCGGCGGCAACGCGATCACCTGCATGGGGCTTGCGGGCACGGGGGATATGGTCGCCACGTGCATGTCGCATCATTCGCGCAACCGCACGTTCGGTGAGATGCTTGCGGCTGGCAAGACGCTTGAGGACTTCACCGCCGAGACCCACATGGTTGCCGAGGGTGCCAATGCGTGCCGCAACGTGAAGGTGCTTGCCGATCGCTACGGCGTTGACCTGCCGATCGCCGATGCGGTGCGCTCCGTAGTGTGGGAGGGTGCTGACCCGAAATCGCTCGCCCGCGATTTGACGAGCCGCTCGCTAAAGCCCGAATTCTACGGAATCTAGCTAAATTTCCCGTTTTCTTGCGAACGGAAGCTGCTGGCTGGAGCAGTACAGTGGGTTCGTGGTCAACTAGACGAGTTATGCGACGTTTTTCCGCCCGATTATTCCTCTCGCGATGGCTTGGGGCATCCTTCGAAGGTAAAATCCCAGGTCAGCTTGAGGCAAGTTGGATTATCCTGAGAAAAGGCAGCGCATAACTTGTTCTTTTGACCACCAAGTGGCGTTTCTTGGCGTGCTTATCATGCAAGCAGGTGGCGGTTTTCGAGTGGGCGCGTTTACACGAGTTTCTCAAAGGCGATTCGTTGTTTTCCCGCGTCATTTCCTTCTACCAGGGTGATGACGCCACAATAGGTGAAACCTGCTTTCTGAAGGGCGCGCTGCATCGGCTTGTTGTCCGCATGCGTGTCGATGCGGATCGAAGAGAGCCCCCTTCGAGCGGCCTCGCTGCACGCGAAGTCGAGCATCGAGCCAGCGATGCCTTTGCCCTTCGACTCCGGGGCTACGCCTACGCGGTGAACCGCGGCGTACTTTGCGCCAGGTGTGAGCCAAGCGCCGTCAATTTCGCCGTATGAGGGTTCCGGGTCGTTTGCCTCGGCGTCGGCGATGAGGGCGAACATACCCGAAACCGCACCTTCGTCGGTTTCCACTACGTAAGCGAAGCCGTCCACAACGTCAGCTTCCCAGCACGCACGGTTGGGGTAGCCATCTTGCCACTGATCGATGCCCATGTTCCGCATGGCGGTCTTCGCAGATTCGCAGATCTCGTCCATACGCTCGACGTCGGAATGGGTTGCCGGTCGAATAATCATGCGACCCCTCTCTCGCATTTAGTGTTCCGACGATGATACCAGCTGATGCGGCTTATGGGCCGAGCCGTTAAGTGACTGTTTCCCTTGCCTTGTCAAGCGGTGGGGGAGACCTGCCAGAAATCGGGTGGTTTTCATCATCTGGAAGGGGTGGAGTGGGTGATGGGGAGAGCATCTCGGGCACTTGCATTAATTTGAACTGGCCTTTTGGTTCTGTGTTGCGAGGAAGCATCATGAGGCGGGCTGAATTGGGCGGCGAATTGTCTGCCAGATGATGAAAACTGCCAATTATCTGGCAGTTACCCTTCTCGTTTTCTGCACGCGCATTGTTGGCAAGGGGCTCCTGTGGGGGAAGGGGCTGCGAGATGCCTTCGTGCTGGCCAGCTACGGGCTTCCCGTGGGAGAAAGAGCCGCAGTTGCCTGCGCTTATCGTGTCGACGCCCAGCTACGGGGCTCCCGCGGGGGAAGGGGAAGCGCGGCGGCGCCCTCCCGTTGACCGGCAAAGGGCTCCCGTGGGAGAGAGGTCGAGGCGTTCCTTCGTATTGCTGACAAGAGGTTCTCGTGGAGAAAGAGGCTGCAAATTAGTCTATCGAGGTGCCATCCTTGTATTTGCTAGTGAGAATGAGTATCATTAAGCTATCCTAATTAGAAGATGAGGGAGGACTGAATGATCGACAAGACTGCTTTCCATAGCCTGAGCTACGGTATGTACGTTATCGGGACCAGTTTCGAGGGTCGCGACTTCGGCTGTGTGGCGAACACTTTTGCCCAGGTCACGTCATCTCCGTTGCAGGTGAGCGTTGCCCTGAACAAAGAAAATGCCACGACGGCTGCCCTGCGCGCTGCTTGCTGCTTCACGGCGTCGTGTCTGTCGGAAGATGCCTCGATGGAGCTCATCGGCACATTCGGCTTCCACTCGTCGACCGAGTTCGATAAGTTCGCCCGACATGCGTGCGCCCGTGATGCGGCGGGCATGCCGTATGTCGCCGAGGCGTGCTGCGCGTGGTTCTCCGCGAAGGTCACAGCTGAGCTCGACTTGGGCACGCACGTGCTGTTCATCGGCGAGGTGGAGGAAAGCCGGAAGGTCGAAGGCGCGGCGGCGCCCATGACTTATTCGTTCTATCACCAGGTAAAAGGTGGGAAAACGCCGCCGAAGGCTTCGAGTTATCTGGGGGATGATCAACCTGCAACCACCTCGGCGTCTGCTGGGGAAGGTGGCGAAGGCGAGGGCGCTGCGGCCCCGAAGGTTGGAGATGCGGCCCCGAAGGTGGGCTGGCGCTGCACGATTTGCGGCCATATCGAGTACGTCGATGAGCTCCCTGATGATTTCGAATGTCCCATCTGCGGTGTTGGCAAGGAGATGTTCGAGCGCGTGGAGCTGTAGACGGCTGCGCACAGCCCCTACTCGAGCTTCTGCTTACGAGCTTCCCGCCATCCGCCACGTACGATACCCGTAGACGGCCGCCGTCTAACTCTGCTTGAGCTTTTCCCGATAAGGGGCCGTGTCCACGAGCTCTGCGAGTTTCACCTGCCCACAGAAGCGCTCGGCACCGCTTGCGATGAGGCCCGGCTTCATCGCAAGCATGGTGACGGTGACGTCGGCGCAAAAACAGGGGTCCGCCCATATCGCGGCTTGTGCGGAATAGCCGCTTGGCACATCGATCGCCACGGCAAAAGGAGCATCCTTCCTGCGATCGTGCAGGGTAGTGCCGCTCGCCTTTTTACTCGGCGCACCCGTGCGGGCGCGATGCGCTCCGCGCCCCTTCCCGCGCGGCCCATTGAATCTTCGCAGGTTGGCAAGGGAAATCCACGTTGCATACGGCTCGCGCAGAGCACGCCCCGCAAAACCCGTTCCCAAAATCGCGTCGACGACGACCTCTGCTTCGTCGAGCGTGCGTGCGACATCGCCGGCTTCCGGGGCAACCGCGATGGTCAGGGAAAACCCGCCTTCGGTTGCTCGCTCCATAGCGAAAAGGGCCTCGGTGCGCGCGGGCTCGGCAGTTAGGGCTTCGGCTGCTTTCGGGGTGACGAGCGTGACGGGGTAGCCGCTCTTCGCAAGGCTCGCTGCGCATACCCAGCCGTCGCCTCCGTTGTTGCCCGAGCCTGCCAGCACGCATACGCGCACCGGGCCTCCCGACCATGCGCGCACCTCGTCGGCGACCGCTTCACCCGCACAGCGCATGAGGCTTGCGAGCGACGTGCCGCCTTCGGCGATAAGCTGCTCGAGTTTTCGCACGTCATCGACGGAAAGCGCGCTCAGTCTCGCGCGCTCTGCCGCAAGGCCGCTCTCGGTCATGATGCGCGTTCGGCTTAGCATGCCGTTCAGCATGACGAACGGCGAGCGACCCGACGCTGCTCGTGCGCCGCGGACGACAAGCGAGACGATCCATGCCAGACTAAACACGGCAAGCACTCCGATGCACACCCCTGTGTTGTGCGAGGCGAAGGTTGCCAGCGTGCCCGTCTCAGAGCCGAGCGAGACATCGCGCACCTCGATGAGCAGGGTGAACAGCCCCCAGGGAATCCACAGGAAAACGAAGAGCAGGCCGTATCGCGCCAGATAGTGGTACCACGATGCGGGGCGTGCCCCCGTGCGCGCGATGCGCAGGTGCAAGAGCGCCTGGGCGGGCGTTTTGCCCTTCGTCGCCATGGGCACGATGAAGAATACGACGACGAGTGCGGCGAGTATGCACAGGCGAGCAGGCGAGAGCGCGTCGCTTACCTGCGCGGTGGTCGCCTCGAGGGCTTGCGCTGCGGTTGCCCTCGCGCCGATCGGAGTTGCAACCAGGCCTGATCGGTACACCAGGTAGATCGATCCCACCGCAAGCGCGGCGGTCAGCACGGAGTCGAGCGCGAAGGAGAGGGCGCGCCTTATGACGCTTGCGGAAAGCCCCGCCTCGGCCGCGCGCAGGTTCGCCGTCCGCAAGTCGGGAAGCGCGCGCATTGCGGGGCCTGTCAGCCAGAATCCCAACATGGCGCCGAGTGTGTTTTGGATCAGGTCGTCCACATCGAACAGGCGATAGGGGTGCTCATAGATGCCCCACAACCCCGTGAGCTGGGTCGTCTCGAAGGAGAGCGTCACCAAAAAGCCGATGATGAGCGTCTGCCACCAGGTGCGGCGGAAGTAGTAGCGAAGATAGGCACCTAACGGTAAAAGCAACAGTACGTTGAAAATCGCCTCGTAGATGTAAGGGTCGCGCAAAAGCCGAGGCCACGTTGCGGGATCACTCGGTGAGAAGGTGGTTTCGGCGAGAAACTCATGGACGAAGTTGAAGGGGATAAGTTGCGGCGTCGCAGCGTAGGCGACGTATGTCGTGCGATCGGCGGGAAGCGGCAAAAGCACGAGGAAATACGCGCACATAAGATAGAACACGAACGAATAGACAATCGCGGTATGAAGTTTCGGTACCGACCCTCGGCGGCGGTATTGGTAGACCATATAGGGAATAGTGATGAGGAACGCGACCGCCGGGAACAGGATGCATGCGGTGAGGATGTCGCTCAGGTATACGTTCAAGGTGTCTTGCCTCTTCTTTATCGTTATCCCGCCCGCGCGAGGTCATTGCTTGGCCTGCGGGGCCGCGCACAGGTTCGGTTTTCTCAGCCTTGCGCGCGTTTCGGTTTGTCGCGGTTGCAAGCGGCGTGGCTTATCGCGGTTGAACCCGCTTGGCTTTGTGGAGTCGTGCGCGGGTTGAATGACGGGCCGTTTCACAGGTCGAACGACGCTCCGCCCGACAGCTCGCGCTCCGCTTCGCAGCTTGCGCGTCGCTCGGCAGAACGCGAGCCCCTACGTTAGGCCCCTGCTCGTTCCCGCTCCATGTGCAAGAGGCCTTCCCGAATGCGCCCGCGCGCATCGGCTGCGATGGGACGGCCGTTTGCGCGAACGACTCGGTGATCGGGAACAAGCACGGCGATCGGGTTTTCCCTCACCGCGGCCCCCACGGTGCGGTACGACTTCGGTTTCCCCAGCTCGCGCGCAAGATCGCCGCTTGTGACCGAGGTGGCGAAGGGAACGCGGGCGAGCGCTTCCCATACGCTTTTCTGGAATTCGGTTCCCTCGGGGTCGAGCGGGATGTCGAAGGCGGTGCGCTTTCCCGCGAAGTATTCTAAAAGCTCGGTGGCGCAGCGGTTCGATAGCTCGGTCGGGCGCCGAGTGCCTGCCAGCTGCACCTCACCGAACGCCACTGCGCGCACACCCTTCTCGCTCACGCAGATGGTGATCGGGCCGTGGGGGGTGGGGTAGGAATAGTGCGAGAGCATGCTGTGCATCATGGGGCCTTCTTCCTGTCGTTGTCTCCATTATAGGCGGGCGAGGCGTTTTCGCGTCGCGCTGCGTGGGGATTTCACATGTCATTGCGCGATGTGCCCGTCGTGTGCGCCCAGTGCGCTAGAATGGCTGCTTGACGAGAGAACGCCGCAGGTAGGCGGCGCAATAGGCAGACAAGGAGCACACATGTTTCAACCGGTGGCCATAGCGCCTTCCATCCTTTCGGCTGACTTCATGAACCTCGGCCGCGATATCCGCATGATCGAGCAGGCGGGCGCGGGCTACGTCCACGTCGACGTGATGGACGGGCATTTCGTCCCCAACCTCACCATGGGCGTTCCCGTGGTGAAGCAACTCGCGAAGCTGGCGAACATCCCGCTCGACGTGCATCTCATGATTGACAATCCGCTCGACGAGCTGCCGTGGTTTCTCGAAGCGGGTGCCGACATCGCGTGTGTGCACGCCGAGGTGCTCTATGGCGATGAGCTGCGCCTCGCGATTGATATGATCCACGACGCGGGTGCGAAGGCCGCTGTGGCGCTTAAGCCCCATACGCCTCCCGAGGTGCTCGAAGAGGTCATCGCGCGCCTCGACATGGTGCTCGTGATGAGCGTCGAGCCGGGCTTTTCCGGGCAAAGCTACATCGAAGGCAGCGAGGAGAAGGTCGCGGCCGTCGCCGAGATGGCGCGTGCGGTCGGCAACGACGCGCTCCTGATCGAGGTTGACGGCGGCGTGTCCGAGGCCACGGTCGAGCGCCTTACCGCGGCGGGCGCCGACGTGCTCGTGTGCGGCAGCGCTGTCTTCGGGGCGGACGATCCCGCAGCCGCGCTTGCTGCCGTGAAGGAGAAGGGCGATGCCGCGCGCGTGGCCGCCATCGAGGACGCGCAGGCTGAAGAAGCCCTTGCCGCCGAAGAGGAGATGTAGGCAATGCCCGCTACTGTGAGTCCCGATTACGTGTACCTCGACTACGCCGCGACGGCGCCATTGTGCGAAGAGGCGCTCGAGGCCATGAAGCCCTATTTGACCTGCGGACGAGACAACCTCGCCCTCAACATGAACGCGAACTCGCTTCATTCGCCGGGCCGTGCCGCCTTCGAAGCGCTCGAATCTGCGCGCAAGTCGATCGCTCGCGACATCGGCGCGTCCCGCCCGAGCGAGGTCATCTTCACGTCGGGCTCCACCGAGTCCGACGACACGGTGCTTTTGGGCGTCGCTCCCGCTGCTGCCGAGGCGCGCCGCGTGGCCTCGGGCTCGTTCACGCCGCACGTCATCGTGTCGGATATCGAGCATGAGGCGGTGCTCATGCCCGCGAAGCGCCTCGAACAGCAGGGATTTCGCGTGACGCGCCTGCGACCCGATTCCCGCGGCTTCGTCACCGCCGACGCGCTTGCAGGCGCGATCGACGCTGACGCGGTGCTCGTGTCCGTACAGGCGGCGAACTCCGAGCTCGGCAGCATCGAGCCGGTGCGCGAGCTTGCCGCCATCGCGCATGCCCATGGCGCGCTCTTCCACGTCGATGCGACCCAGGCCTTGGGGAAGATGCCCCTTGACGTGGGTGAATGGGACGTCGATGCCGCATCGTTTTCCGCACACAAGGTCGGCGGCCCGAAGGGCATCGGCGCGCTGTACCTGAGGGCGCGTACCCCGCTTGCGGCGTTCCAGCTCGGAGGCGGGCAGGAGGCGGGCCGGCGCTCGGGCACGCAAAACGTCATGGGTGCGGCGGGTTTCGCCGCCGCCTGCCATGCGGTCTGTGCGATGGAGCCTGAGGAATCCGCACGCCTGCGCGAGCTGCGCGATGAGCTCTACGAGAAGCTTTCCCAGGTGCCGGGCGTGCGCCCGACGGTCGATGTCCCGCGCGGATCGCAAGACTTCCTGCCGAACATCGTGCACGTGATCGTGCGCGACCTCGAAAGCGAGACGCTTATCCTGCGCCTTGACATGAAGGGCTTCGGCGTGTCGGGAGGATCGGCTTGTTCGTCCCATTCGCTTGAGCCGAGCCACGTGCTGCGCTCGATCGGCGTGGAAGGCGACGACGCTTACGGTGCGCTGCGCATCTCGATGGGGCGCTACACGACCTCTGATGATATCGATAGGTTCCTCATCGCCTTCGACGAGGCCCTCAACTGGAATCGGGGTTAGTGCGCCTATGATGCCGCTCGTGAACACGCATTCCCACACGGCGCTCTGCGGACACGGCCAGGGCACGGTGGCCGAACTCGTCGCCGCAGCCGACGCGGCGGGGATCGAGGTGCTCGCCGTAACGGAGCACTTCCCGCTTTCGGGCGCTTTCGACCCGCGCGGAGACGAGGCCATGCCCCGCGCGTCCGTTGCAGGCTATCTTGCCGACATCGATCGCGCCCGCGCGGAGTGCCCGCACATGACCATCCTCTCGGGATGCGAGATGGACTGGCTTGGAGCGGCGGAGGATCGCACGCCAGCCGAGCGCGACACCTCGCGTTTCGACGTGGTGTTGGGCTCGGTGCACTTCCTTGGCACCTGGGGCATCGACAACGAGGACATCGAAGGCCCGTGGCTTGAGCCGGGCGCCCCCGACCGCATCTGGCGTCAATACGTGGACGAATGGTGCGCAATGGCGGCCTCGCCCGACCGTTTCGATGTTCTCTCCCATCCTGACCTGCCGAAAAAGCTCGGTCACTTCCCAACCTACCCCTTAGAGCCCCTCTATGAGCGCATGGCGGAAGCGGCGCGCGCGGGCGGGCGCATGGTCGAGGTGAACACGGCGGGCGCGGTGAAGCGCTGCGCCGAGATGTACCCGACGCTTACCTTGCTCGCCGCGTTTCGCCGCGCGGGCGTGCCATGCACCGTGGGCACTGACGCGCATAAGCCCGCCGATGTCGCCTTCGGCATCCGCGAGGCATACGAGCTCATGGCGCGCGCAGGTTATGATTGCGTGACGATTCCCCTGGGGCATGGCGAGCGGCGGGAGCTGCCGATACAATAAAGGGCAGGAAACCTCGCTCGAACGCATAAGGAGGATGTGAACATGGCTTCTGCAAAACCTGAAACGGGACTGAGCAAACGCGCATCCGGGCCCCTGTCCAAGAAGGAGAGGACCTTAAGCGTAGGCGCCTTGGAAGCGGCGCTGTTCAGAACCTTCCCGAAAGAAGACGTTGAAGACTGGGACCGCGCGGGCCTTACGGTGGGTGATCCGTCGCGCCAGGTCACGCGCGTGGCGGTGGCACTCGACCCCACGGTTGCGGCGATTCACGAGGCGGCATCGCGCGGGGCGAACGTGCTTGTGACGCACCATCCCGCATTCCTCGATCCGCCAAGCGAGTTCAAACCCGGCACGTCTGCGGCGGTGTCGCCGGGCGCGGTAGTGTGGGCCGCCATCGAGTCGGGCGTCGCGGTGATGTCGTTTCATACCGGCCTCGACGCAAGCCCGCTTGCCGCGCGCATGCTGCCCAACATGCTCTCGCTCGATTGGTCCGGGCGTGTGCTCGTGCCGTGCCCTTCAGGGCCCGATCGCGGATACGGCCAGCTCTGCTCGGTGCGACAAGACGACGCACCGATGACGCTTGAGAAGCTCGCTGCTCGTTGCACTTCGGTGTTTGCGCAGGTCCCGCGCGTGTGGGGCGATTTCGACCGCGAGATCAAGAGCGTTGCCACCTATACGGGGTCGTGCGGCAGCATCGTTTCCGCCTGCCTGCGCGAGCACGTGGATTGCCTCATTTGCGGCGAGGTGAAATACCATGCGGCGCTTGACGCGTCCGCGGCGGGGCTCGCCATCATCGACATGGGGCACGACACTACCGAGCTGCCCTTCACCGGCGTGCTTGCGGATGCGGTGGCGGGCGCGGGCGTTCCTGCAGATTGCATCGAGGTCATCGATCAAAGCGGCAATTGGTCCCACCCTGAATCGACCAGGTTGTAAAATAACGTATGGCAAACATTGAACACAAGGGAAGCGCGAGGTAAACGCATGCAGGTCAAAGACGAAGACGTCTCCACGCTCATCGAGTTGCAACACAACGACATGGAGCTTCTGCGCGTACAGAAGGAAATCGCCGATCTTCCGCAGCGAAAGACCATTGTCGCCGCGCGCAAGAAGATCAAGGCTATCGAAGAGAAGCAGGAAACGGTGGGGAAGCTTCGCGCAAAGGCCGAGGACAAGCTCGCCGCTATCTCTGAGGAAGACGGCAAGCTCGCCGCCAAACAGGAGGATGCGCAGAAGGCGGTCGATTCGGCGTCTGGCTACCGCGACGTCGAGGCGCACACGCGAGAGATGGACGGCTACGCGAAACGCCGCGCCACGCTTGAAGAGGATCTTGCGGCGGTTGACGCCGAGTTAGACAAGATTTCCGCTGTTGAAAAGCAGATTTCGGCGGCGCTTTCCCAGCTGCGGGAGGAAGAGTCCGCTGCAACTGCCGAATTCCAGGCGCAGGGGGGCGAGCTGAAGAAGCAGGAAGCGGAACTTGCCGCATCGCACGACAAGATCGCAGCGAACCTGCCCGCCGACCTTAAGGCGCGCTACGATCGTGCGGCGAAGCATTGCGGGGGAGTGGCGGTCGCCCTTCTTCGCGATAACGCCTGCGGAGCCTGCCGTGCCACCATCGAGCAGGGCCGCCTGATCGACATCAAGGCGCATGCGCCGCTCGGTGAGTGTCCTAACTGTAAGCGTCTGCTGATCGTGCTTCCGTCGTAAGGGTGCGGGGGCGTTCCTTCCAAATGGAGCGCCCCCGCTTTCACCCTCTTTCCCCCAAACCCAAAAAAGCCCGCGGATGCGGGCTTGTTTCTTGGTGCCAAATGGCAAATCGGTCGAACAGACCGAGGTGCGGCTTTACGCGCGCTCGACCTTGCCGGCCTTCATGCAGCTGGTGCAGACGTTGGCCTTGCGGACGCGGCCCTTCTCGTCGCGGATGGTGACCTTCTGGATGTTAGGACGGAACATGCGGTTGGTCACTCGATGGGAGTGGCTCACGCTACGACCGAAAGACGGTGCCTTGCCGCAAACTTCGCAAATCTTCGACATAATTCTCAACTCCGTGTACGTGCCGGTTAAAAACCGTTGATGACAAAAAAGCCTAACTACTATATCACAAAGAGACAGTTCGGTTCAAGGACTTTTCGTGTGTAATAGCTACCGCTGGGTTCTCGCAGCTATCGTGCGTACATTTCCTTGCGCTATACTGCCTTTTTGGATGATTACGCGCGGGCGGTCAGGCTTCGCGCGTGTTGCGAAAGGAGCATTATGAGCACAACGATTCCTGGCAACCTGCATGTTGCCAACGACGTTCTGGCCGACATGGTCGGCAACGCGGCTCTCGAATGCTACGGCGTCGTCGGCATGGCGGCTCCGAACGCCGTCGACGGCATCGCGAAGATCCTGCCCGCCTCGCGCCTGCGCCGCGGCGTGGTCGTTTCAAGCACTGAAGCCGGGGTCCACGTCGAACTCTACGTCGTCATTGAATACGGCACGAACATCAGCGCCGTTTCCCAGAACCTTGTCGACCAGGTCACGTTCGCGCTCAAGGAATATGCGCGCGTTCCGCTCGACGGCGTCGAGGTCCACGTACAAGGCGTGAAGGTCCGCAAGTAGCATCGTTTTCGGCGGACGCGCGTCTTTGCGATGTGCCTCCCGCTTGGTAAGGAGATAGTTCCACCATGTCACAAACCTATACCGGATCAGACGTTCTTGCCGCGATCGCTTCTGCTTCCGCCCAGCTCAGCGAGCGTAAAGAGGAAATCAACCGCCTGAATGTCTTCCCCGTTCCCGATGGCGACACCGGCACGAACATGTCGCTTACGCTGAAGTCGGTCGTCGACAACATCGCGAAGCTTCCCGCAAACGCGGGCATAGCCGAGGTTCGTCGCGCCATCACCACGGGCGCGCTCATGGGCGCTCGCGGGAACTCCGGCGTCATCACCTCGCAAATTCTTCGCGGCCTGTGCGAAGGGTGTGCGGAAGCCGACGAGGTTTCCACCGCGACGATCGATGCGGCGTTCGCCCGTGCGGTCGAGGTCGCTTTCCAGGCGGTGCGCAAGCCGGTCGAGGGCACTATCCTCACGGTGGTGAAGGATATGGCCGCGGCTGCTAAGCATGCGCGCAAGAAGAAGCTTTCTGTTGACGAGGCGCTCGAGGCCATCGTCGAGGAAGGCTACGCGTCGGTGAAGCGCACGCCCGACCTGCTTCCGGTGCTCAAAGAGAACGGCGTTGTCGATGCCGGCGGTTTCGGCCTTGCCATCTTGGCCGACGCGTTCACCGCGGCGCTGCTCGGTAAGTCCGGCCCCCTTGGCGATGAGCTTGCGCTCGCGCGTGCCGGCGCTGCCCCGAAGGTTGCGATCGAGCAGATCAATGACTGGGAGGGCTCCAAGTACACCTACTGCAACGAGTTCCTCGTCGATTCCGACACGCTCGACAAGGACGAGGCGCTCGATTTCTTGTCCACCATGGGCGACTGCGAGCTGTGCGTGGGCGAGAAACCCAAGTTCAAGGTGCATGTGCATTCCAACACGCCCGACAAGGTGCTCCACTACTTCCTTGAGCGCGGCCAGATTTCCGAGGTCTTCATCCACAACATGAAGCTTCAAAGCGTCGAGCGCAACGAGAAGCTCGCCGCCGAGGAGCAGGCTGAACGCAAGCCGCTCGGTTTCGTGGCGGTCGCTGCCGGTGAGGGCATGGCGAAGATTCTCAAGAGCCTGGGCGTCGATGTTGTGGTGTCGGGCGGGCAGACCATGAACCCCTCCACGAAGGACCTGCTCGATGCGGTGGAGCGCGTGAATGCCGACGCCGTCATCATCCTGCCGAACAACTCCAACATTATCATGGCCGCTCAAAGCGCCGCCGGCTTGTCCGAGGTGCCGTGCGCCGTCGTTCCCACGAAGAGCGTGCCCCAGGCATTCTCGGCGATGTTCAGCATCGATGAGACCGCCTCGCTCGAAGAGAACGTCGAGAGCATGACGAGCGCCTTCGCTGACACGAAGACTGGCGAGGTCACCACGGCGATCAAGGATTCCAAGGACGCTCACGACAACCCCATCCACAACGGCGACGTCATCGGCATCGCCGACGGGTCGATCGAAGCTGTCGGCACGAGTGTGGAAGACGTCGTGATGTCGCTGCTCGACACCATGGAAGCCGAAGACGCCGACACGCTGACGCTGCTTGCGGGCGAGGATTTCTCGGACGAGCGCATGAGCGCGCTTGTGGAACGCATCGAAGAGCGCTTCGACGAGCTGGAGGTCGACGCGCAGCGCGGTGAGCAGCCGCTCTACCCGATCGTGTTCTCCGTGGAATAGGCTAGCTTTTCCAGCTCGTTTCAGCCGAGGCTGGCGAAGCATCGTCGTGCTCAGACAGTCCTGCTTTGGCGAACAGCCCACCGGGCTGTTCGCGTCGTGCGGAACTGCGCGCGACGAAGCCCCGCCAGCCTCGGCTTTTTCGTGGCTGAAGCGGGGCCGGTCGATTTTAATTGCGAGAGGATATTTTGTCGGAATCTTCCCACATACCCGATAGGCTGCAGGCCACGCTGGGGCTTGACGAGCCGGTAAGCCGCGTGCGCCTGGTGAGTCCTGCGCGCGCGAAGGCGCTCGGGAAGCTCGGCATCCGCACGGTCCGCGGCCTTATCACGCATTTCCCGCGACGCTACATCGACCTTTCCGCCCGCGAAACCGCCGCGTCGGCGCGCATCGGCGAATCGTGCACCATCGAGGGCGTCGTCCACGATGTGAAGCTCAAGCGACCCAAGCCGCGTCTGACCTTGGTCGAGATTGGCGTGACCGACTCAACGGGCGTCGTGATCGTGACCGCATTCCGTCAGCCGTGGCTCGCCGAGCAGCTTTCCGCGGGC
The DNA here is from genome assembly GCF_934617235.1 of uncultured Ellagibacter sp. Lineage (GTDB taxonomy): Bacteria > Actinomycetota > Coriobacteriia > Coriobacteriales > Eggerthellaceae > Ellagibacter. Next base: position 22,373 of record NZ_CAKTTZ010000008.1, read on the forward strand.
ATGCGCGTGGCGATCGCGGGCAAGATCGAGTTCAACTACGGCTTCAAGCGTATGGTGAACCCGCATATCTTGCCGCTAGAAGAGGCAGACGCGCTCTCGCATGGGCTCGTCATTCCCGTGCATCCTGCGGGCGAGAAGGTGACGCCGGCGTTGATGCGGCGCTTCGTGAGTAACGCGCTCGAGCTTGCGACAGGCGTGCTCGATTCGATGCCGCTCGAGCTTCGCGCGAAATATCGCCTGGTGAGCCGTCAAGTCGCCTTCCGCGCCATTCATTTTCCCGAAAGCATGGCCGAAGCCCATGAGGCCCGGAGGCGCTTGGCCTACGAGGAAGTGCTCATGCTGGAGCTTCACCTCATGCAGCAGGGAGCGGCTCGCAGCCGCGGGCATGCGCCCACTGCGCACGAGATTGCAGGGCCTCGCATGCAGGCGCTCGATGCGGCGATTCCGTTCACGCTCACCGACGAGCAGCAGCAGGCGCGCCTGGACATCTTGGGCGAGATGGCGCAGCCGCACGTGATGAACCGTATGCTTTTGGGCGACGTGGGAACGGGCAAGACCGTTGTCGCCGCATTCGCCATTGCTGCCGCTGCCGATACGGGCGGTCAGGCGCTGCTTTTGGCGCCGACTGAGGTTCTTGCGCGGCAGCACGAGCGCAGCCTGGGGAAACTCTTTGATGCGGCGGGCATTTCCCATGCGGTGCTCACGGGGTCGACTTCGGATTCCGAGCGCGCCGAGCTGCTTTCCCGCCTTGCCGCAGGCACCCTCGATGTGCTCATCGGCACGCATGCACTCTTCGAAGACGACGTGCGCCCGAGCAACCTTACGCTTGCTGTCATCGACGAGCAGCAGCGCTTCGGCGTTGCCCAGCGTGCGAAGCTGCTTGCGAAGGGCGACGCGCCCGATGCGCTCTATCTCACGGCGACGCCGATTCCGCGCACGCTTGCGCTTGCGCTGTTCGGGAACTTGACGCTCACGTACCTGAAGCATCGTCCTCATGATGCGGCGCGCCGCACGACGCGCGTGCTTGCGAAGTCGGAGCGCGGGTATGCCTACGATGCCGCCCGCGAGGCGCTCGGTCGTGGCGAACAGGTATATGTTGTGTGCCCGCTTGTGGGAAAGGACTCGAAGGAGCGCGACGCCATGGCGGGGGAGGATGCCGCCGCAGCGCGCGAGGAGCTCGACGGTGGGGTTTACCACCCCGCGGTTGCCATCGAGGATGACTCCGACCTCGCGCACGATGACGTGGCAGCGGCGACTCGCGAGGCGGAGATGCTCCAGGGAAGCACGTTTTTCGACTGGAAGGTCGAGCTGCTGCACGGCGGCTTGCCGTCTATTGAGAAGCAGCAGGTCATGCAACGTTTCCATAACAACGAAACGCAGGTTTTGGTCGCGACCACGGTCATCGAGGTGGGCGTCGACGTGCCCAACGCGACCGTCATGATCGTGGAAGACGCCGATCGCTTCGGCCTCTCGCAGCTCCACCAGCTGCGCGGGCGCGTCGGGCGCGGCGAGAAGCCTGCCCAGGTGTTTCTCGTTTCGGCATCGAAGCAAGATGTCGCACTCGAGCGCCTGCGCGTGATGGAGACGTGCGATGACGGCTTCGAGCTCGCCCGCATCGACTTGTCGCTTCGCCGCGAAGGCGATATCCTGGGCAATCGCCAGAGCGGCGCTTCGGTGCTGAAGCTGGTGAATGTGGTGCGCGACGGCGGCCTTATCGAGGCGGCGCACGCCGATGCGCGTGAGATCTTGGAAAACGACCCCGACCTTGCCGCCGCCGACCATGCGGCGCTTGGGCGGGAAGTACGGTTGCTGCTTGGCGCGATGCGCGCGGGGGAAGGCGGATAACATGAGAATCATCGCAGGCGAATACCGCGGGCGGGTCATCAAGGCCCCTAAGGGAGATGGCACGCGTCCAACGACCGATCGCGTGCGCGAGTCGCTGATGAGCGCGATTGCCTCCGCACGCGGCGGATTCGAGGGGGCTGTGGTGCTCGACGCCTTCGCGGGGTCGGGGGCCTTAGGCCTCGAGGCGCTCTCGCGCGGCGCCGCTTCTGCATGCTTTTTCGAGCGCGATGGGGCGGCGGCTTCTGTGGTGTCGGGCAACATGCGCACGCTCGGCATCGAGCCGCGACGCGCGCGCCTTGTGCGCGCCGACGTTCTCGAAAAGCCGCCCGTTCGTCAGCGTCCTGCGTTCGAACTGGTATTTCTCGACCCGCCCTATGCGCTTGCCGCGTTGGAATCGCTCGGCATGGTGGCGAGTCTCGCGAAGGCGGGTGCCCTTGCAAACGATGCAATCGTGGTTTACGAGCATGCGTTGTCTACGAACGCCGATGCCGACGAGGCGGAGCTGTCATGCGGATTCGCGCTATCATCTCGCAAGAAATATGGCGAGACCGCAATCGACATTTTGCGTTTGGGATAGCAATCCAAAGGCGACGATTTCCAGCACATTTCTTTTTTGCTCATATCCCTGATTGACGCTTATGAATGCTCTGTGGTGCGTTTTGCCAAATCAGGGCGTCGTGATATGATAATTGGACGCATGCGCGCCAATGACTTCGCGCGCCAAACATCGATGAACCGCCGCATATGAAGAAGGTTGGAAGGAATAACATGGACGAAACCGGGGTTTTGAGTCTTCTTGAGGAACTCTCGATTTTGCTTGAGGAAGCAAAGCCAGTTTTCGGCAAGAACAATCTTCGCCAGGTAGATGTGTCCGCCGCGTTCGAGATCATCGACGAGATCCGCGACACGTTCCCGAGCGAATTCGCGCAGTCGCGTCAGATCGTACGCGAGCGCCAGAGCCTTCTCGACGATGCGGAAGCCGAAGCGAACCGCATGATCGAGGATGCCCGCAGCCAGGCAATGACCATCGCCTCCGAGCAGGAGATTGTTCGCATCTCCCAGCAGCAAGCCGACACCATCTTGGCTGACGCCCGCGAGCTCGAGCGCCAGACGCGTGCCGGTGCGGAAGATTACGCTGACGAGGTGTTCGGCCACGTCGAGCAAAGCCTCGACACGCTGCTCGGCAATGTGCGTCGTTGCCGCGATCGCCTGAATGCCGGGTCAACCAATGTCGGTCGCGGCTAATGGACGAGCTTTCTAGCGTTAAGAGCTCCCTGCGCGTTTTGTCGGGGGACGCGCTTTCACTCGAGGTTCCTGCCGAGTTGTTCTCGCCTGCGGAATTTGCCCAGTTCGAGGGCATGGTCGCTGTCGATGAGTTCGAGTGCGGGCCCGATACGTATCGTTTCGCCGGGCCGCTTTCATGGCATGCCGATGTTTCCAACACCGGCGACGCGCTGCTTGTCACGGGAAGCGTCACAGGCGAGGCGCACACCGACTGCGCGCGCTGTCTCGAAGACGCCGCCTTCGAGGTGGAAGGGGAAATTGAAGGGTATTTCCTGCTCGAAGGTGCGGAGATTCCCGAAGGTGCCGACGAGGACGAGTTCGATCGCCTGCCGGCAAATCACGTGCTCGACCTGGAGTCGCTCATTGTCGCGGCCATCGTGTTCGAGCTGCCGCTCGTTCCCTTGTGCGATGAGGACTGCAAGGGCCTATGCCCGACGTGCGGTTCAAATTTGAACGAGGGCCCCTGCGGATGCAAGAAGGAGAAATCTTCTGAGCCCGACGAATTCGAGCTGGCGAAAAACCCCTTTGCTGCGCTTGCGAACTTCTCCTTCGATTCCGACGAATCGGCCGAGTAGGGATTATCGCGTTATTGCAGCGCGCCCGTCGACATGGCGGGCGCGTTTTTGCTTTTTTGCGGGGGGGGGCTTTCTCGTGGCCCGCGCCCTTCGCCTCTTAGCTCATCTCCGCGTTTGCGAGACCGCGTTCGGCGACCTCCATGCGCGCGAATTCGATGAAGCGCTTTTCCGCGCTGGTGAGCGCCGCATTCTTGGAATAGACCATATAGAACGTACGGTAGTTGTTCTCGTTTTCGATCTCGAGGCAGGAAACGTCGAGCTGCTCGAAGATGGCGAGCCGTGGCACGACCGCGATGCCGAAGCCTGCCGCGACCATGCCGGCGACCGTGTAGTCCTCGCGCTCTTCGCTGAGATAGCGCACCGATACCCCGGCATCCGAGTACATCTTGTCGACGGTCGGGCGAAGTCCGGTCCCCGGCGCGAAGCCTATTTGCGGATATTTCGCCGCTTCGATGAGGTTCACGCTCTTCTTTCGGGCGAGGTCGTGGTCGCAGGGCGTGATGATGACGAGCTTTTGCTTCGCGACGGCGACCTGCTCGAGGTCCGCGTTGCTCACGCGGGAACTCAGCCCGATTCCCGAGCGTCCCTCCTCGATGTCGGCAGCCACCTCGGACGCGATTCCTAGCCGCAGGTCGAACTTGCATTCCTCGTCGGGAAAGGCCTGTTTGAAACGCGTGATTGCGTTCGGGAGGAATATCGCGCCGAGCACGCGCATGAGCGAGATGCGCACGATCGAGGCGCCGCCGGCGATCGTGCGGGCGCGCGCCTTCCCGATGTCGAGCTCCTCGATTGCGCGATTGACGTGCTTGAGGTATTCCTCGCCGGCGGGCGTGAGGCGGACGCCGCGTGAGGTGCGCTCGAACAGCTTGATTTCCGTGCGCGCCTCAAGCTGCGACATCGCGTATGAAAGCGCCGGCTGGCTGATGAAGAGCTGCTTCGCCGCGGCGGTGTAATTCCCGCATGCCGCGAGCGTTTGAAAGTACCTCAGATGGTCGAAATCCATCGCTTGAATCCTCCCGACAAATTGGGCGTCACATTTTTTCTTGAATCTACCAGGTATTATCAATTTCTTTTATAGCTCCTCCATCCATTCTATTGGATTTGCACATTCGTGTTGCGAAATAATGCGCCCTGTCTCGCGACGGGCAACACGAAACAGGGGAGAGAAGTCGGCGGACGGAGGGAACGAACATGTGCCCGCCGAAAACGCGCCCGTCCCCCTCGCGGCCGTGGCCGCAGAACCAAGGAGGGCATGCATGGCAGCCTCATCGAAAGCGCTCTCGAAAGAGCAAATCGCCAATCTGTCGAAACGGGAGAAAACGACGATCCTCATCGCGATCTTGTCGCTGTACTTCGTCGTCTGCTCGACGATGACTATCTCGCCTGCGTTGCAGACGCTCTACAACGCGTTCCCCGATTTCGACCGCACCACCGTCATGTACATCTACACGCTGCCTTCGCTCGTGGGTATTCCGGTGACGATCCTCATCGGGCTTATCGCAGGCACTAAGGTGCGCTACCGCACGATCCTGCTTTCCGCGACGGCACTCATGGTCGTCATGGGCGTGGCGCCGTTCTTTATCGATAACCTGTACGCCATCCTCGCATGCCGCTTCCTGTTCGGCATCGGCCAGGCTTCCTGCCTTGGCGTTGAAGTGAGCCTCATGTACATGTTCTTCTCGGGCAAAGAGCTCGCTCGCTACATGGGATTCACCCAGGTCGCAGGCTCTCTTGGCAACATCGTGTTCATGCAAATCGGCGGCATTTTGGCCACGACCGGCTGGCATATGGTCTTCCTTGCGTACCTCATCGTCACCGTCGCCTTCGTGCTCGTGCTGCTCTTCATGAAGGAGCCCGAGGTGGCTGTTCCCGAGAAGAAGGCGAAGGCCGCTGATGCTTCCGCAGGCGCCGCTTCCGCGAAGAAAGGTCGCATCCCGCTTGCGTCGTGGGTGTGCATCTTCCTCGTGTTCTTCTTCACCCTTGTGTTCCAGGGCTTGACCGTAAGCCTCTCCTCGCTCGTGAGCGAGCTTGGCATCGGCGACGCCGCCACGACCGGCACCCTTTCCTCCATCTCCATGGTGTTCGGCATGATCGTGAGCGCGTTCTTCGGGCCGATTTTCGGGGTGACCAAGCGCCTTGGCGGGCGCGTGCTTTGCCTGTTCGGAATGGCAGTGGCACTGCTCATCATGATCAACATGCACTCCTTTATCGGGATCGCGGCTTCGATGTGCCTGTTCAGCTTCTTCGGCCTGCAGGTCATGATCTGCTCCATGGCGTCCGCTGCTGACGGCGCTCCCGACTCCGTGAAGGGCAAGATCGGCGCGTTCTGCCAGACCGGCGTGAAGATTGCGGTGTTCATCGTGTCTTACTTCACCGCCGCTTCGCTTGCTGTTGCCCCCGCGACCGGCCTGTACGCCTTCGCGCCTTCGGCTGCCCAGTACTCCGCCGACCTGTGGACGGGCGCGCTTCTGTGCATCGCTTGCGGGATCGTCGGCACCGTTGCGCTCGTGATCAAGAAGGGCAAGGGCGCAAAGGCCGTCGACGCCGGCACCGCCACCGACGCCGCTTAAGTTCACCTGAGGAAAAGAGACGATTGGAATGACTGAAGAAATGAATGAGGCACCGTTCAAGGCTGTCGACATGTCGCAGTTCAAGCGCGCCTACCTTGACATCCCCTACGCCGACGCGCACGAGCGCGAGAAGCTCGACCTCGTGCTTCCCGACGAGGGGGAGGGCCCCTTCCCCGTGATCGTCGCGGTGCACGGCGGTGCGTGGAAGTTCCGCTTCAAGCGCGCGGACAACATCGCGGGCCTTTTCCAGGCGGCTTCGCAGGGGTATGCGGTTGCAAGCGTCGGATATCGCTTGAGCTCGCATGCGAAGTGGCCTGCCCAGGTCAACGATGTGAAGGCTGCCATCCGCTACCTTCGAAACCATGCGGAAGAGTACCATCTCGACCCCGAGTGCGTGATCGTGTGCGGCAATTCTTCGGGCGGTCATATCGCCCAAACCGTCGCCGCGACCAACGACGACATCGACTTCGAGGATTGCCTGCTCGGCGATTGCGGCGACTCCTCGGTCCAGGGCTGCTTCTCGATGTACGGCGTGTCCGACATCTATGTTTGCGAGCATCAGACGGGCCATCGCGACGACGGCGACAACCCGATGTCCCCTCCCGACCAGGTGATGGGCTTCTGCATCGTGGCCGAGCCTGAGGAGCGCTGCGATATGGCGAGTTCCGTGAAGGCGATCAAGCGCCGTCCCGACGGCGTGCCCCCGATGCTCATCCAGCATGGCACAGGCGACCCAGTCGTTCCCTTCGCGCAGTCCGTGGCGCTCTACGAGACGCTGCAGGGGCTTGGCGACGGCGAGTGCATCGCGTACCGTTCCGCCGATCCCCATAAGGAATACGAGCTGCTCAAAGGCGAGCTGTCGGGCAAGCGCGCGGTCCTTGAGCTCGTCGAGGGCGCCGTGCATGGCGACGAGTGGTTCAAGACGTCGGAGAACATGAACCGCTTCATCGACTTCGCCGACGAGATCTCGGGCATCGACCGCGCTGAGCATCCGCGTACGTCGCTTCCTGAAATCGAGCTCGTGCCGTCGTATCTGTAGGGATGCGCAAGGCGAGCCGTGGGATTACGGCCTGCTGCAATTGTGAATGGGCGAGGGCGTGCGCCGTGCAAGCGGTGCGCGCCCTCGTTGTGCTGCGGCGCCTGTGCTTTTCTGCGCATTATGTGGTAAGCTAAGGCGAAAACGCACACAAGGCCTTGCGCTGTGCATTCCTCTTTGCTATCATATCTCTTCGCGTGTTTACCCAGTGATAAGCGGGCGGTTCGGAAATCCGTCCGATGTTTTACAAAGGAGCTAGATCATGGCAGTACCTAAGCAAAAAACGGGTCGTGCAAGCACCCATACTCGTCGCAGCGCTAACGATCGCATCGACGCCCCCGCTCGTTCCGTGTGCCCGCAGTGCGGTGAAGTGAAGCTTCCGCATCGCGTGTGCCCGAATTGCGGCTTCTACAAGAACCGCGAAGTCATCGAGACCGAATAGCGGCTTGCGGGCTCCTCGAGTCCGACCTAGCTTCTTAACATAGGCAAGCCTGGAGCCTCCCATATCCGTGCGCTTTCGTGCGCGGACGGGAGGCTTTTTCACGAGGTGGGTGCATCGCATCTGCCGGATAGGAGCGCACCATGGGAAGGAAATCCCGCGAATCGGCCGTCGCACGCGACGAGGCTGCAGCATTCCCCGGAACCGTTCTCGCTGTTGATGCCATGGGTGGCGACGACGCCCCCGGCGTCGTGCTCGAGGGGGTTGCTTCGGCGCTTGAAGCCGACCCCGAGCTCAAGATCATCCTGTGCGGGCCTGACGAGGTGGTTTCTCCTTTCGCCGCGCAGCACGAACGTTGCGAGGCGCGCGTTACCACCCAGGTGATCGATATGGGCGAGCATCCGGCCCGTGCTGTGCGGCAGAAGAAGGACTCCTCGATCGTGGTGGGCTGCCGTCTGGTGAAGGAAGGCGAGGCTGCAGGCTTCTTCTCTGCGGGGTCGACCGGTGCCTGCCTTGCCGCCGCGACGCTCGTGATCGGGCGAGTGAAAGGCGTTCAGCGCCCTGCGCTCGCTATGCCCCTTCCCGCGCCGTCGCATCCGGTGCTTCTGTGCGACGTGGGCGCGAACGCCGACTGCAAGCCCGCCTATCTCGTGCAATTCGCCCGCATGGCGGGTATCTACGCCGAGCGCATCATGGGCGTTTCCGGTCCCCGCATCGGCCTTCTCAACATCGGCGAGGAGGAAACGAAGGGCAACGACCTCGCGATTAAGGCGCATTCCCTCATGGCCAAGCAGGTGCCGGGGTTTGCGGGCAACGCCGAGGGGCGCGACATCCTGACGGGCGAATTCGACGTCGTGGTGTGCGACGGCTTCACCGGCAACGTGACGCTTAAAACCATCGAGGGCACGTCGAAGGTGCTCTTCAAGATGGTGAAGGATGCCATGATGTCGTCGACGAAGGCGAAACTCGGCGCGCTCGCGCTCAAAAGCGAGCTCTACGAGCTGAAGGACCGCATGAGCGCAGACACCTACGGCGGTGCGCCGCTTCTGGGCTGCAAGGGTGCCGTCGTCGTCGGACACGGCTCTTCAAACGCCAAGGCGGTGAAGAACGGCATCCTCGTGACCGCCCGCGCCGCTCGCGAGAACGTTTCTGAAATAATCGCGCAGACGCTCGCAGGCTCCGACGCAAATATTTCTGAACAGATAGAATAAGAGTTTAAGATAATAGCCACGGAAGTCTCAAGGCGGTTTAATCCAGCATGTCGATGACTGAAGAACAGCAAGAAAAACTCTTACGCGCCCAGGAGATCTTGGGCTATGAATTCAAGCAGGAACAGCTGCTCCTGTCTGCGATTACGCATCCCTCGGCGACGGAGGGCCGTCCGGTCAAGTACTCCTACGAGCGCCTGGAGTTCTTGGGCGATTCCATCGTGGGCGCTATCGTGGCGGCAATCGCTTTCGACAGCTTCCACGAAATCGACGAGGGCGGGCTTACCCGCATTAAGGTAGCGCTCGTCGCGGGCTCGAGCTTATCGGATGTGGCCGCGAAGCTCGGTTTCGCCGACATCATCGTGTTCGGCTCGTCGGAGACGGGCACGGGCAAGCGAGGCCTTCACTCAGCGCTTGAAAACGTATACGAGGCGGTTGTCGCCGCGCTCTATCTCGACGGTGGAATCGACGCTGCGGTGAAGTTCGTGCGTCGCACGCTCATTCCGCATATGTCGATCGATTTGGCCGCCCAGCCCGAAAACCCCAAGAGTGCCCTTCAGGAGAAGCTGCAGGAGGGCGGCATTACGCCGACCTACAAGCTGATCGAGACGCAAGGCCCGCCGCATGACCGCACGTTCGTTGCGCAGGTGTATGCAGGCGATCAGGGCTTGGCGCGTGGCACCGGTCGTACGAAGAAGGAGGCCGAAAGCCAGGCGGCGAAAAGCACGCTTGCTCGTCTGGGCGAGTTCTTCGGGCTCGGCCTGACCGAGGAGGAGCGTGCTGCCAAGGAAGAAGCCGCAGCTCAGGCTAGAGCCGAGAAGGCCGCCGCACGTGCCGCCGAGAAGGAAGCTGCGGCGCACGCGAAGGCCGAGAAGGCCTCTGAGCGCGCTCGCATCAAAGCCGAAAAGGAAGCCGCGCGCCTTCAGAAGAAGCAGGGCTAGCGAATGCACCTTAAGTCCCTTGTCCTCAAAGGCTTCAAGTCCTTTGCCGATCGAAGCGCGCTTACGCTCGAGCCGGGCATCACGGCAGTTGTCGGCCCGAACGGATCGGGAAAATCGAACATCTCGGATGCGGTGTTGTGGGTGCTTGGTGAGCGCAATGCCAAGCATCTGCGCGGACAGGCCATGGAAGACGTCATCTTCGCCGGCTCCTCCGCCAGACGAGCAGCGGGTCTTGCCGAGGTCGACTTGGTGCTCGACAACTCGGACGGCACGCTTCCTGTCGACTACGACGAGGTTGCCATCACCCGGCGCATGTACCGTTCCGGTGAAAGCGAGTACCTGATCAACGGCACGGTGGCGCGCCGCATGGACGTGCTCGACATCCTGCATGATTCGGGGCTTGGCACGGGCACGCACTCTATCATCTCGCAGGGCAGCCTCGATTCCATCTTGCAATCGAAGCCGGAGGATCGCCGCGCGCTCATCGAAGAAGCGGCGGGAACGCTCAAGCACAAGCAGCGCAAGGCGAAAAGCGAGCGTAAGCTGGCCCAGATGGACCAGCACCTTGCGCGCGTCCGCGATGTGACCGCCGAGGTTGAGCGGCAGTTGAAGCCGCTTGAGCGCAAGGCGAAGCGAGCGCGCACCTACCTCGGGCTCTCTGCCGAGCTCTCAGAATTGAGGTTGCAGCTTGCTGTCGATGATCTGCGCCAGCTGCAGGGAAAGCATGCCGCCGCTACGAGCCGCGAGGAAGCTGTCTCTGCGGAGCTCGAGGCGAAGCGCGCAGAGATTTCCGCCGCCGAGTCCGCTGCCGAGGCGCTGCAGGAGAAGATCCGCCAAGAAGGCGCGAGTGCCGGTGAGCTGACGCGTCAGCATCGTCAGGCTTCGAGCGCCGTTGAGCGCATCGAGTCCGCTGAGCTCGTCATGCGCGAGCGCAAGCGTGCGGCGACCAGCCGTGCGGGCGAGCTCGCGGTGGCCCTTGAGGCAAACGCCGCTCGCACAAAGACTGCGCAAGCTGACCTTGATGCTGCCAATGCCCAGCTCGCAAGCGTGCAGGCCGAACGTGCGCAGGCCGAGGAGAAGGTGTCGCGTCTTGCCGCGGACCATGCGGATGTAACGGCGCGTCGTGCTGAGACCGAGAAGCGCGCGACCGAGCTTGGCCGTGCGAGCCGCGATTTGGAGTCGCGCATCAATTCGGCGCGCGCCAAGCATGCCGAGCTCAAAGAAGCGCTCACGAACGGCCTCGCACACATGAAGATCATCGAGGGCCACACGCAGGAGCTTTCCCTGCAGTTCGACCGTGCTCAGGTGGAGGCCGCGAAGGCTCGCGACCATGCGCGCGATCTCGACGAACAGCTTTCGGCGCTTGAACAGGTTGAAAAGGAATCCCGCATGCACGTGGGGGAGGCGATGCGAGCTGCCGAGGCGGCACGCGCTGCCCGTGACGAGGCGAGCGATGCCGAGCGCGCCTGTTCCGCCTCCATCGATGCCCTGCGCGAGGTCGAGCGCGCCTCGGCCAAGGCTCAGGGTCCGGCGCTCGAGTGGCTTGCGAGCAACGCGAGCGCCTTCGATGCCGCGGTGGCACCGCTCTCCCATGAGATTTCCGCACCTGAGGGGCAGGAAGCCCTCGTTGAGCATCTTCTTGGTGCCGACGTGGCCGCCCTGCTTGTCTCTGACGGATTGCATGCGGCGAACATGATCGCCTCGCTTGTCGCCGAGGGGAAAAACGGCGAGGTGACGCTCGTTCTGCGCGATGACGCGAATGGCGCCTTGCCGCCGGACGCCACTTCGCGCCCTGCGGATGCCCCGGGATATGCGCTTCTCGAGAGGCTTTCGTTTCCCGAAACGTCTGCTCGTGCGATCCGCGCACTTCTCGGCGATGTCGTCGTCTGCGCGAACCTTGATGAGGCGCTTGCTGCCCACGCTGCCGATGCGCTCGGCCTTCGCTTCATCACGCCTGATGGATGCGTGGTGTGGCCGTCGGGCAAGGTGGTTGCCGGCCGTCACGTCGACGATGGGGGGCGAGGCGCCCTTGCACGCGCTCGTCGCCTCGAGGAGCTCTCGCGTGAGCTTTCCGCTGCAAAGGCCGCGACACAGCAGGCGAGAGAGGCTGCTGAGGTCGCCGACGCCGCTTTGCGCGCAGCTCAGGGCGAAAGCCTTGCGAAAAGCCAGGAATTGGCCGCAGCGAGGGGCAAGTCGGATGCTGCTCGCGCTGCCGCTGACGCTGCCGCGCAGAAGTTGACTTCAACCCGCCACGAACTCGAAAACGTCGAACGCCAGCGCTCGGAGGCCGAGCAGGCTATCGCGAAGGCCCGCCCCGACGTCGAGGAATATGCGCGTCTAGCCGACGAGCTCGGGCGCGAGCTTGAAGGCGTGAAGGAAAGCCTCGCCGTCGCTCTCGATGCCGCGGCGCCCCTGCGCGATGCTGCCCAGCAGGCGACCGATGCGCTTTCCGAGGCGCGTCTTGCTGCCGCGACCCTCGTGGAGCGCGAGACCTATACCATCCGCGTGCGCGATGCGCGTGCGGGCGAGCTTGCTCAGCTTGCCGCTCAAGCGAAGATGCAGCGTCTGGCACATCATGCGAAGGAGCTTTCCGCAACCCGCATCGAGCCGTTGCTTGCGCTGTTCGAGGAACTCGCGCAGAGCGCCCGCCGATGGACGATCGATTTGGAGGACAAGGCCTCTCAAGCGCAGGATTCCCAGTCGGGATTGCATGCCCAGGCGAACGAGGCGCGTGCGAAAGCGCGTGCCGCCCACGACGCCTACGACGCGGCAAGCGAGCGCCTAAGCGCCGCCCGTGTGGACAAGGGGCGCCTCGAAGTGCAGGTGGAAGCCGCAGTGAGCGAGATCGTCCACGGTTGCCGCACGCCGCTTGAGACGGCGCTTGCGTACCCTGAGCTCGAGAATCGCCACGAAGTGGAAGACGCTGCCTTCAAGCTGCGCCGCCGCATCGCCAATTTGGGCACGATCAATCCCGATGCCGCTGACGAATACGACGCGCTCAAGGTGCGCTACGATTACCTGGCAAGCCAACTCGCTGACTTGGACGGTGCGCGCAAGTCGCTCGCGAAGATCAACCGCGTCATCGATGCGCGCATGAAAGACGACTTCGCGCGGACCTACGAGGCGGTGAACGCCAACTTCCAGGAAATCTTCGCCACGTTGTTCCCCGGCGGCTCGGCGCATCTGTCGCTCGTCGACCCAGACGATTTGGAGAACACAGGCGTGGAGGTCTCGGCGCAACCGCGCGGCAAGCGCATCACCAAGATGTCGCTTATGTCTGGCGGCGAGAAATCGCTTACGGCGATCGCGCTTCTGTTCGCGGTGTACCGGATTCGCACCACACCGTTCTACATTTTGGACGAGGTCGAGGCGGCACTTGACGACACGAACCTGCGTCGTCTCATCGCGTTCGTGGAATCGTTGCGCGGAACCACCCAACTCATCATGATCACGCATCAGCGTCGCACGATGGAAACCGCCGATGTGCTGTTCGGCGTTTCGATGCAGGCAGACGGCGTGACCAAGGTCGTAAGCCAGAAGCTCGATAGGGCCCTGCAGTACGCCGAGTAAGCTTTCGTGTGCGGTGAGCCCATGTGGCGCGCCCATTCGCCATTTCCGCCTACGTGTTGTCAACGCCCTCGGCATTTTCGGATGTCGGGGGCGTTTCTTTGCTATGCTGTGATGTGGAAGATTCCGAGGCATGTTGCCTGCCTCTTCGTTTTTCTGAAAGGATAGAACATGGGTTTCTTCGATCGCATCAGCGAGGGTCTTTCGCGCTCTCGTAATAAATTCAAAGAGCAGATGAACGTCCTGCTCGACCGCGGGCCGGACTTGGATGATGAGTTTTGGGACGGGCTCGAGGAGACGCTCATCTTAAGCGATGTCGGGGCTCCCGCTGCAAGCTCCATCGTCGAGAACCTGCGCGACCAGGCGACGCGCAAGGCGCTTCCCGATGCCTATGCAGTGCTCGATATGCTGAACGAGCAGATCGCAAGCACGTTTACCGAAGGTGGGGAAGAGGTCTTCGGCGGCGAACCCGCGCTCGTGCTCTTCGTTGGCATTAACGGCACGGGTAAGACGACGACCGTCGGCAAGCTTGCCAAAGAAGCCTCCGATGCGGGCCGCAACGTCATTTTGGGCAGCGCCGACACCTTCCGCGCCGCCGCGATCGAGCAGCTCGAGGTCTGGGCTCGCCGCGCAGATGTCGAAGTGGTCGAGCGCGAGCGGGGAAGCGACCCTGCGAGCGTATGCTATGCCACGATCGAGCGCGCGGAGGAAACGGGCGCGGATCTGGTTCTTATCGATACTGCTGGTCGTTTGCACACCTCAGCCGACCTTATGCGCGAGCTGGAAAAGGTCGTGAACGTCGTGCGCAAGAGATCTCAGCTGCCGGTCCACACTGTGCTCGTCATCGACGCGACTACCGGCCAAAACGGCATGCAGCAGGCGCGCGAGTTCAACAACGCGCTCTCGCTCGATGGCATCGTCGTCACCAAGCTCGACGGCACGGCGAAGGGCGGCATCGCGCTTGCCGTGAGCCATGAGCTTGAGCTTCCCGTGCTGAAGATCGGCGTGGGCGAGGGCATGGACGACCTGAAGGACTTCGACGCGCACGATTTCGCGCGAGCCCTCGTGGGCGACTTTGACGAGCGCGAGGCGTAGCGGTCGGGCTTTCCGCTAAAGCCGCCTTATCTCAGGCGCCTGGGCTTCTCGTGCTTGGGATTCGCTTACGGGGTTGTTCGGCCTTTCGCGATGCAATATTGGCAGTTCATATGTCGGGCTGCCGTTTGCTGCGCAGCAATCTCAACGGCATTTCATTTTCGGCAAGCAAAAAACGCTCGGCCCTTGCGGACCGAGCGTTTTTTCATGCGAACGAGATGCTCGTGGATCGATTAGAGCAGGTCGTTGTAGCAAGAATTGGCGATGACCTGGGCGGCCATGGCGCGGCTGAGAACGGTGTCAGCCTGGATGTATCGGGTGCCGTCAACGTCGACGCCGGAGATGACGCCAGCGTTCAGAGCCCACGCAACGCCTTCGGTTGCCCATTCGGCAACGCCGTCAGCATCCGGCATGGCGTTAAGCTTGTCCATGGAGGGATTCTCGGCCTTGACGTAGCGGGAAAGGATGACGCACATGGTCTGACGATCGACCGGGGTGTTCGGCTGGAACTCGACACCGGCGACACCGGTGATGATCTTGTTGGCAACGGCCCAGTTGGCAGCTGCGGTGTAGAACTGGCCATCCTCAACGTCGGCGAAGCCAGTCTCGTTCTTCAC
Source organism: uncultured Ellagibacter sp. (assembly GCF_934617235.1). Classification (GTDB taxonomy): domain Bacteria; phylum Actinomycetota; class Coriobacteriia; order Coriobacteriales; family Eggerthellaceae; genus Ellagibacter. The sequence goes on from NZ_CAKTTZ010000008.1 coordinate 37,547, forward strand.
GTTCGTGAAGTCGGCAGAAGCGGCCTCAGGGTCGACGATGCGATGGAGCACGGTCACGAACTCAGCACGGGTGAGAGCGTTGCTCGGCCCGAAGAGATCGGTGTCAGCATAGCCGGTCATGAACTTGGCGAAGTTGCAGAAGGTGACGGCATCCTCATACCAGGAGCCGGCTTCGACGTCGGAGAAGATCTTCGACGCATGCGTGGTTTGCAGGTTCACGGTGACAACGCCGGTGGCAAGACGCCAGCCGGGAGCGTTGATCGTGCCAGTCTCGTCTGCCTTCCAGCCGCGGAAGACCTTAGCGAGGGGGTAGGTGCTCATGTTGGCGGCAGCAGCCTGCGCCGTGTCGCTCACAACTTCACCTTCGGATTTCTGGGATCCGTAGGAGAACGCGAGGATTGCGGGCGTCTCAACGGCATCGGTGATGTTGTTCACGTCGGTTGAGGACTGGTTGGGGTAGAACAGGTTCTGCTCTGCGATGTCCTCGAACGTGGGCTGGTTCTTTCCGTAGAGACCGTCGGTGCATACGAACTGCAGGTTAGAGCCTTCATCCCAGTACTGGTCGATGCCGGCATCCTTCAGAAGGTCGGCGAAGGTGATGTAATCGGTGGCAGCGTAGCCCACGACAGCGCCGTGGTTGGACTGCTGGTAGTACTGCGTGTCGGTGGAGAGCTTCGACGCCAGTTCGGCCATCGTGTAAGACTTCACGGGCAGGCCGTTGATCTGCACGTTCAAGATTTTGTCGGTGATGGTGAAGGTTCCCTTGACCTGGCCGACGTAGTTGCCGATTCCGGTGATGGTGAAGCTGGCGGTGCCGGCATTCACGTTGTCAACGTACTCGATCGTGTAGTCGACATCCTTGGCGAGCAGGTTGCCTTCCTGGTCGGAGACAGTGATCGGGGTGATAGCGGCGCCGGTGTAGTACTGGGTATCGGTGCCGGAAATCGTGCAGTTGGAGATGCTGTTCACGGTCACGCCGGCCGGTGTCTTGATGGTGAGGGCGACCACGCTGCCGGTAAGGCGCATGCCGGCGTCGATGACGGCGCCTTCCTCGGAAGAGGAGAGGTCGCGAGCGATGCCGATGGCAACCTTGGTGGAGTTGCAGGCCTGGTTGGCGTCGGTGATGGTGCCGTCAAGCACGCCGAGCGCGGCGGCGAGCGCGTCAGCGGAGAACTCGCCCTCGGTCTTCACGCTCTTGTACCAGCCGGGGATGGCGATGCCTGCGGGGACTTCAATGGCGCCCGAAACATCGGTGAGCTCGGTGTTGGAGCGGTTGGGGTAGAAATAACCCGTCTCATGGAGCTGCTCGTAGCTGGGCACGCTCTTCTTGTACACGCCGTCGGTGCAGGTGAACTGCAGCTTGGCGCCTTCCGTCCAGTATGCGGAAGCGCCTGCGTCGGCAATGAGCTTGTCAAACTCGACGAGCTTCTTGACGGCGAGAACGTTCACATTGTCGTTTTTGGTGTACTGGTAGCCTGCATCAACCTCGGTCGCAAGAGCCGAGAACTCCTCGGCAGTGTAGGACTTCAAGAGGGCGGTGTTGCCCGCCTCATCCTCGACGTAGACAGCCATCGTGCCATCAGCGGCAGTTGACGTGTCTCCCTTTCCATCGAGACCGAATGCAAGGCTCGGCAATGCGAGTGCCGTGGCGAGCACGAATGCAAGCGCAATATGCCAGGCCTTCTTGGCGTTCGATAACATGGAAACCTCCTTTTCCTTCTTTCTATTTCCCTTCTCCTATATTCCAAAACCCAAATAAACAGGTTTGTGGATAGTATAGCGCGAAGTATCCCCAATAGAGATAAAACTCGATAAAGGATAGTTCGTTAATCGGCCCCAGAGCTTCTGTCAGGGGCGACTGCGCTCGAAGAGGATCCGCTCGAGCTAGAAGAACCCGAAGGGCTCGCGGCGCGAGACTTGCTGGCCGAACTGGGGCTCGATGAGCTGGAGCTTGCGTTCGATGAGTCGGATTTCGCTGACGAGTCGCTCGATGAGGCGCTTTGGCTCGAAAGGTCGTCGTCCATCGCGTCTTTGTCCTCGGTGATCATGTAGTACTTGCCCGTCTTGGGATCTTGGTACACCATGCCCTTCTCGACGTAGGCGTTGCCCGCATCGGTCATGTCCTCGGGCATGTCCTCGGGCGTGTCGATCGCTTCGAGCTGCTTGTCTTGAAGCTCCGAGAGGGGGGTGAAGTCGATGTTCCAGACGGTGACGAGCGCCATCATGAGACCGCATGCAAACACGAGCATGATGTCCGCGATGTTGGCGACTGACGCCATGGGGTCAGTGTCTTCTTTCGAGCGCAGGCGCCCTCCGCGAAGGTCGCCGCCATTTCGCAATCCGTGCGCCATGGCTATTCGCCTTCCTTGGCGGGGGTGGCGTTGGCTTCTCGGGGTTCTTCGCCCGCAGCGCCGACGAGTTCCTTCAAAGAGATGCCCTTGTCGCACATTTCCTTCTCGGCGCGGGCGATGATGGTTTCCACGTCGACGCCGTCGCCAACCGTGGTCACGACTCCTGCCTCGCGCTCCTTCTCGATCTTCTCGAGCATGGTGCACATAGCTGCCTCGAGCGCGCCAAGGTAGTTCTCATACCAGTTGCCGCGGATACGGCCAACTACATAGGCGACGCCTGCGGTGATAAGGCCGGCGACCGTGGTGTCGAAGGCGACGCCGATCGAAGCTGCAAGCACGTCGGTCTGTCCCTGGCCGAGGGCAACGATGCCAGGGCCGAGGGGAATCAAGGTGCCCATGAGGCCGAACATGGGAGCGAGGCGCACGGCCGCGTCGGTGCGCCCGGTGATGCGGCCATAGCGCAGCTCCTGGATGGCGAGCAGGCGCTTCGCAAGCGTCTCAAGCGTTTCGCTCGGAAGCGAGCGATAGCTCCACAGCGTGAGCAGCGACACCTTCTGACGGCGCAGAAGGCCCGAGTCAATCACGACGTCGGCGAGGTCTTCTTCCTTCGCGCAGGCGATGGAAGCCAAGAACTTCGAGATCACGATGCGGAAGTTGCGTCGCTCGGTCACCGCTTCGACGATGACGCTTCCGATGAGGAAGACCGCGTAGACGATGAACGCGAGCAGGACGATGATGACGGGAGCCAGCAGCCCCTGCGAGACCGCATGGAGAATGTCGGTCAGGTAAAGTGCCTGTGCGATTTCGAGCATTGATCAGTCTTTCTAGGATTCGTGATGGGCAGGGGTTGATGCGCTCGCCTCGGAGTTGTCCGCGGCGTTGCTGATGTTGTTTGCGCCGGCGGCGGCTTCAAGGGAAGCGGCATCGGCGCTTGTGGGCACGGCATCCTCATCGATGGAGAGCGCGGTCGCGTCCGCCGCATTCAGGCTTTGCCCCTTTGCGGTCGGCGGGGTGATGATCTGGTTGTCGGACGTGCAGTTCTTCATGATCTTGCCCATTTCGCAGCGGTAGATGCTGCGGATCGGGGCGATGCTCTTCGTGCCGTCGGGGTTGTTGTATCCCGTGATGACGCCGCGCGTGAGCGCCCAGGCCACGCCGTCTTTCGCCCATTCGTCAACAAGAGAGGCGTCGGGCATGGCGTCGAGCTTCGTGCGGTCGGTCTCCGCGGCGACGTCCACGCCGTTTTGGGACTTCGCGTAGTTCATGAGGATGAGGCACGCCTGCTCGCGGGTGACAGGGTCGTCGGGGCCGTAGCCGGTGGCGACGCCGGTTTCAGGGTCCTTGTAGCTGGTGATGATACCGTTTTCAAATGCCCAGTTCACAGCACCCGTGTACCAAACATTGTCCAAGACGTCGGGCAGGCCGGTCTCGTTTGCGGTCTTGTCGGGATCGCAGGCGGCTGCTCCCTCGGGGTCGGCGAAGCGCCAGAGCACCATGGCCATCTGAGCGCGGGTGAGCTCGCCGTAGGGGAGGAACGTCGTGTCGTTTATGCCCTTGATGAGGCCCGATTCCTTGCAGAACTTGAGCGTGCCGTCCTTCACGTACCAGTCGGTCGCGATGACGTCTTCGTAGCCGAGCTGATCGGCCTTGTCGTAGATGGTGAAGCTGCCGGTTACTTTTCCAGTGTAGGAGCGTGAGCCGCGAACGGTGAAGGTGGCGGTGCCGATTTCTTTGTTGTTCTCGTACTTCACGTTGTAGTCTTCGCCCTTAAGCTCGGTCCCGTCGGGAGCGTAGACCTTCACCGGCGTGATGTCCTTGCCGGTGTATGCCTGATCGTTCACGACGATGGTGCAGTCGTCGATGCTTGTCGGCGCGGGCGCGTTCTGTCCGTGGATGATGAAGTACATGTTCACGAAGTTGTCGAAGTCGAAGGGTCGTCCGCCGCCCTTGAAGCGCACGGTCACGCAGCCGACCTCGTTTTTGTCGGGGTCGCCGACGTTGGCGTATTGTGTGTAGTTGCTCGAGGTCGTATCGCAGTTGGGGTTGCCGTAGACGAGCTGGTAGTCGGTACCCTCGACGAGCGTGTGCCCCTTGTAGGTGACCTTCGAGATGGTCGGGAGAATCTTCGAGCCGGTGTAGTTGAACACGGGGGCGCCGTTCTCGAACGCGATAGCCTTGTCGTTCCACTCGAGGTTCTCGCCGTCCCATTCCATGTACTCGATGTCGACATCGGTCATAAGGCTTGCCGGCGTAATCTTGAACAGACCCTCGGTCGTGCCGGTGTAAGGAGCCGACTCGGTGGGGGAGATGACCACGGGGTAGTAGCCGTAGTGGTAGACGCCGTCGGCGGACCACTCGGGTGCGGTCTGCGTCATGTTGATGGTCTTGTTAGGCGAGATGTAGCGCTCGACCATGGTTTTTCCTGCGTAGGTGGTGTTGGAGCCGCTGTAGACGCAGGTCTTGAAGGTGTAGGTGAACCAGTCAGAAGGGAGCTTGTTGCCGTAAGCGTCGGTGACGGTGATGTCGTCTGCCGCAAGCGTTTTCTCCGAGTAGTCGAATTTACTGCTCTTGATGGAGACGAGGCAGGACGCAAGGTCGCCCTTCACGATGCTGTAGGTGCACACGTTGCTTTGCGTGCCCGCGTAGGAGCCGATGCCGACGATGCTCGCGCTGTAGCCGTCGCCGAGGTCGGTTGCTCCTTCTTGCGGTACCACGTAGAAGTCGACGTCCTGGGTGAGGGTCTTTCCTCCCATGGTGACCTCAAGGCGCGGAATGGCTTCGCCGCCGGTGTAGGGCGCGTTCTCCGCGCACGTCGCCGTGACGCCTGAAAGCGGAGTGGTCGAGATGGAATTTGCGAAACACTTCAGGACGGGATAGCCATTGTTCTGCCCGCCGGTTGAGAGCACGAAGTAGTTGTCCCATTCGCCGCCGTTACGCTGCTTGTTGAGGGTGGCGACGGCGCTTGTGGCGCGCAGGTCGGTGGCGCTCACATACGCGCAGTTGGAATACGTGCCCGAGCTGGAGTCGACCACGTGGTAGATGTCGCCGTCTGCACAGGTGTCCTTGAGCACGAGGCAGTCATGCAGGTTGCCATCGTTCTGGCCGATGAGGCCGGAGCTCTTGTTTCCGGGGAGCGCGTCGATCTTTCCGGCGCTGTAGCAGCTGTATACCTCGGGAGTGGGCGTGGTGTGCGTGCCGTCGGGCTTCGCGTACTGGAGCAGCATGCCCGCGATGCCCGCGACGTAGTAGCCGCCGCCCGTGGCGGTCTTCACGGTGCCGGTGTTGCCGCAGAACGAGACGGTTCCGTGGCTTTGCCCCACGATGCCGCCGCCAGCGGGCTTGTTCCAGCGGTTTACGGTGACGAGCGCCGCGTTCGCGCACTCGGTGACCACGGTGTAGCTTCCTGCACTGCCGACGATGCCGCCGCCGGAATACAATCCGGTGACCTGGGCATTTTTATCGGTTAAGCAGCGCTGCGTGTAGAGGATGTCATCTTTGGAGCCGTAGTCGATCTCGGTCGAGTCTCCCGAGCCGCTCATCGATAACCCGCGAAGGGAGCCCACGATGCCGCCCGTCATGCTCGCCTGAGCACCGGAGACGATGCCCTTGCAGGTGCTGTCGTAGACGCTGCCAAGGGAAAAGCCCACGATTCCGCCGACGCCCTCGGTCTTGGCGGAGATTTTCTCACCGAAGCGGTCGGTTCCCGCCTCGCAGGGGGATTGGGAGTCGATGGAGCCTGAAAACACGCAGTTGTAGATGTTGCCGTGCGTCCTTGCGCCCTCGATTTCCTCCTGCGCGGGGTCGCCCAGGTATGCCACGACGCCGCCGATGGTCTTCGCGACGATGAGCCCTGGTGAGCGGCCGTTGCCGTCGGTGCCGTCGGAGCCTGCGGTGTTGGTGATGGCCTTGAGGCTGCCCGAGAACTCGCAGTTCTTCACATCGCCGAACACGGTAGCCGCCATGCCGCCGATCTTGGACATAACGCATTTCACGGTGTCGGTTTGAGGCGTGTCGACAGCGACGTCGATCGTGGCGTCGACGGTGCAGTTCTCAACCGAGCCCTTCGAGGTGCCGATGAGGGCTGCGACGTTCGAGACTGCCTGCGAGGAGCTTGCGGAGCGATGGACGGTGACGGTGGCGCCGGTCACGTGAACGTTCTTCACGACCGACTTCTCGCCGCATCCGCCGAACAGCGCGATGTTCGTTGCGCGCTCGCCTGCATCGGCGAGAGACGTGAGGCTGTAGCCGCGGATCGAATAGCCCGCGCCGTCGAAGGTGCCGTTGAACTCGTGTCCGCCTTTCCCGCCGATGGGGGTGACCTCGGCGCGGATGAACACGATGTCCTTTGCGAGCGTCACGGTCTTGCCCTCGAAGGTGACGCCCGAGTTGACGAGTTCGGCGAGGCCTGCGAGCTGCGATCCGGTGCTTAAGGTGTAGCTCGATGCGCCCTCCGAGTACCAGGAGGTGTCGGGGCTCACCGCGCGCAGATCCCATGAGGTGCTGGCGAGTTCGATGAGCTCCCAACCTGGTTGCTCATCGTTAATTGAGAGCAGTGCGGGCGCGTCGTCGAGATACGCCTCTGCCCATGATTGAGCCTCGTCGATGGTGGTCACGCTGCCGGGCGTTTCGACTGCCCAGGCCGCGCATGGTGCAGCGCAGGCAAGCGCGAACGCGAATGCGACCCCCATCGCTGCGGTGCAGATGTTCTTCTTCATCTTCGGTCTCCTTTCGAACGCTATCTCAGGGGTAGTTTCTGTCTGCGGTATCTCACGCCCATCTGCACGCCTCCCGCGGCTGCCGTGCCAATGGCGAAGGGGATGACGAACGGGGCGAAGGGGTTCTCGAAATCAATGGTGTCGACGTCGGAGGGGTTGGGGTTCATGACCTGGTAGACTTGCCATGAACCGCCGGTGGTGCCGCCGCCGCCGTCGCTGATCGCAGCGGACCCGCCCCCAAGGCCGGTGGCGTCGCCGACATCGGTGCCGGTGCTTCCGCCGTCTCCGCCTCCTTCTCCGCCGCCCGAGCCGCCTTGCCCGGTGCCGTCGCCGGTGTTGGTACCGATCTCGGGCTGAACGGGGGGAGCGCCTGCGAGGACGACTTTGATGGTGTTGATCCAATAGACCTGGGCGTTCGACGTGACCTGGCCCGATCCGGTCGCCCCGAAGAGCAGGCGGAAGCAGGCGTTGTCGTTCATGTCGGAATAGTCGGGATCGATCGAATCGCCGTACTTGTACCAGCGGAAGTTCGATTGCACGGCGAGCATCGGGGACACGGGGATGCCTTCCTGCACGTTGCCGCCGGCGTCGTATTGCGGGAAGTAGTAGCGGATCGAGCCGAAGAGCATGTTATAGCTCACCGCTGTGCCGAAGTCCGAGGACCCGACGGGGGTGTCGGCGGTGACGAAGCGGAACTCCTTGATGCCGTCGAGGTTCGCTCCCGCGGCCTCGAGCACCGTGGAGAGCAGGACGCCTCGGCCGCTTACCGTGGCGAAGCGGTTCGCCGAGCCGATGACGGTGTAGGTCTGTTCGACCATGCCCATCGCCTCGACCTCGGCGCGCGAGAACGTCTTCTCGGAAACGACCTTGTCGGGGGCTTCCTCCCACACGACCTTCACGGTGAGGGAATCCTGCGGGCGCGCCACGGGGTCGGGCTTTTCCTCGGCCGCGGTGCTCACGCACACCTTGCCCGTGACGGTCGCGCCGCCGATTCCCGCCGTGGACGAGGCGCTCACCCAGACGTTCGCCTCCTCAGCGGGGCGGTAGAGGCCGGTCGTCGGCTCGACGTAGCCGAAGGTGGAATCGTCGACACTCCAGGAGAGGTCGGCGATCGCGCCGTTGGTTTGCTGGCTCAAAAGCCCGTTGGAGGTGAGGTAATCGGTCGTCGTGCCGTCGGCGGGGTTCGTCACCGTCACGCGCGCGACGAGCTGCAGCGTCTGGTTCGTGTTGTAAAGGCGTGCGCCTGCCTCGGTGTAGGGTTCGCCGTTTTCATCGCAGATGACGACGCTCTCCACGTAGAGCTCGTTGTTCTGCCCGCTCACGTCGATAATGTAGGAGGTCGACAGTCCGTCGCAGGTCGCGGTGAGCGTGACGGTGCCGTTTGCGAGGGCCGTCACCTGGCCGGACGTGCTTACATGCGCAACCGCCGGGTCGCTTACCGACCAGGTGGTCATGTGCCCGGTGTCACCCGCCCAGGAGGTCGAGCCATCGTTCCATACGAGCTGCACCTTGAACTGGAGCGACTCGCCCTTCTTCGTGAGCTGGCCGTGCGTCTCGGGCGTGTTCTCCCAGCTGTTCGATGCGACCTTCCATCCGCTTCCGACGTAGGGCGTCTCGTAGAACAGTGAGATGCCCTCGACCGACTGGGTGGGAGGCTGCGGGGTGGGGTCGGGATCGGGTGCCGGATCGGGTTTGGAAGGCTGCTCGGTTGAGCTTCCGCCATCCGACTCGCCTTCCGCAAACGCGGCTCCCTGCGCGTAAAACGTCAGGGAGAACGCGAGCAAGAAGACGAGCAAACAACGCAGCGCGTCGCTGGCAAGTCGTTTGGCTGTCATGGTCTGGCTGCGCATCGCTACTGCTTTCCGTAGGGAGGATACGAATTGCCCAAGAGCTCGCGCGCGTCGTCATCGGTGATGTCGACCCAGTACAGAAGCGAGTAGAAGTTCTTGACTTCCTCCACCATGTCGACGTTGTAGCGATCGGGGTAGAGCATGTTCGCGATCCATTGGATGCCGAGGAAGCGGTTCACTCCGGGCGGGCGGTCGCACCATGCGAACGGGGCGTTCGGCATCGTGTAGACGCGGCCGTTCTTCACGGCGGAGATATGGCTCCACTTCTCGTCGGTGCGGATGATCTCGTCGGCACCGCCGCGGATGACGTCGTCCCACGCGATGATGACCTCGGGGTCCCAGGCGAGCACGGCTTCCAAGCTCACGTTGGTCATGCCGATGCCCTGGGTTTCCTCGACGGCGGAAACGTTGTTTGCGCCTGCCACGTCGAAGGTGAGCGCGTGCAAGCCGCGGTCGGGCTCGGTCTGCAGGCCGAGCGGGCCCTCGGCGTAGTAGAGGCGCACCTTCTCGCTATCGGGGATGTCGGCGGTCGCCGCCGTGACGTCGTTGTAGACGCGCTCGAGGTACGTGGCGATTTCGCTTGCGCGCTCTTCGGCGCCGAGGATCTCCCCGAGGAGCTTGTAGGCGGTGCGGATGTTGTCGAACGACCCGTCGATGCACAGGGCCGGGATGTTCGTCTGGCTCTCGAGTTTTTCCGCAGTCGAGACGTCCGCTGCGGAAAGTGTTGTGCCCGAGCAGTCGATGATGAGCTGAACGTCCTGCTTGAGGAGCATCTCGCGGTCGATCTCGCCGCCGCCTGAGAGCGTGCCCATGTAGATAAGGTTCTCGGTTCCCGCGGGGAGGTAGCGCAGCTCCTCGGCCGTGAACTGCATGCCCGTGCCGCCGAGCAGCTGCGGGGCGAGCGTGAACACGAAAATCTGCGCAAGGGCACTCGTGAAGTACACGCGCTCGAGTTTGTCGACTGTGGGGATGGTTCTTGTGCGGCCCCAGGAGTCGGTGAACTCGCGAGTGCCGCGAAACGTCGCATCGAGGCCCGATTTGACTCCCATGTTGTCGAGGGCCCCCGTCACCTGATCGGCCGAGCAACCCGACAAAAGCCCACTTCCCGGCAGCAGCGCGGTCATCGCTGCAACTCCGCCGAATTGCAGGAACGTCCTGCGGCTCATCGCCTGGTTGTTCCCATTCTCACTTTTCGTCACGATAACTATTCGCTTCCTTCTCGTCCTATAACGGGATGCACACGCGCTCGGTGTGCCCTGGTTCTATCTCAACGTCGATTACGTAGACGTTCGTTCCGTAGATCTGCCTCAAGGTTTTGTTCGTGATGACCTCGCTCGCCGTTCCCTCGTTGATGACGAGGCCCTTCTCCATGACGATGACCTTGTCGGCGCAGAACAGCGCATGGTCGGGGTTGTGCGTCACCATGACTACGCCCATACCCGCTTGCGAGAGCGACTTCATGCGCGAGAGCACGAGCTGCTGGTTGCCGAAGTCGAGGCTTGCGGTCGGTTCGTCCATGACAAGCAGGTCGGGCTCTTGCGTGAGGGCCCGCGCGATCAGCACGAGCTGTTGCTGGCCGCCCGAAAGCGCGGTGTAGGGGCGGTCAGCCAGATGCTCGATCGACATCTGCTTCATGGCGCGCCACGCGATGGCTCGGTCGTCGGGCTTCACCACGGCGAGCCGGTTCACGTAAGGGGTGCGCCCCATGAGCACGACGTCGGCCACGTTGAAGGGGAAGGGCGGCGTGTGCGCCTGGGGGATGTAGGCGAAATGCCGTGCGAGCTCCGGTTCGTCCATGTCATGCGTGCTCTTCCCGTCGATGAGCACTTCGCCGGCCGTCGGCTTCATAAGCCCTAGAACAGTCTTCAGGGTGGTCGTCTTGCCGCAGCCGTTTGCGCCGATGATGCAGACGAATTCCCCGTGCTCGACGGTGAACGAGACGCCGTGGACGATTTCGGTCTTGTGGTAGCCGCCGTGAACGTCGCGCACTTCCAGAAGATGGCCCATCGTTTACCACCCCTTCTGGTTGCGCTTGAAGATGAAGATGAAGAACGGCACACCGAGGATGGAAGTGAGAATGCCGATTGGAATTTCGACCGTCGCGAGCAGGCGTGCAAGGTTGTCGACGAGCAAGAGATAGCTTGCGCCGACGACCATCGACGCCGGCAGGAGCGCTCGATAGTTGGGGCCGACAAGCGCGCGGGCGAGGTGCGGGATGACAAGGCCAACCCAGCCGACGATGCCCGAGACCGCGACCGAGCACGATACGATGAGGGTCGACGCGAAGATGACGACGAGGCGAACGCGGCGGGTCTTGATGCCCATGGAGCGCGCTTCCTCGTCGCCGAATGAGAGCACGTTGAGTTTCCAGCTTTCGAGCAATAAGAGTAAGAAGCCGCATATCATCGGTATGATGACGGCTTTCATATCCCCATCGCTCACGCTTGCGAAGCTGCCCATGAGCCAGAAGGTGATAGTGGGGAGCTTGTCGTTGGCGTCGGCCATGAGCTTTACGAGCGAGGTGCCCGATTGGAAGAGCGTCGAGACGAGGATGCCGCCTAAGATGAGGCCCAAGATGGCGTCGGAACGAACCATTCGGTTGAGCCACACGGCGCACGCGACGGCCACCATGCCGCCTGCGAACGCGAAGACCTGCACCATGTAGTTCGGCATGTCGAGCAGAAGGGCCAGGCAGGCGCCGAAGCTTGCGCCCGCGGATGCGCCCAGAAGGTCGGGGGAGGTGAGGGGGTTTTTGAACATGCCCTGATAGGCGGCGCCCGCGACAGAGAGCGCGGCACCGACGAGCATGACGACGACGATGCGGGGAAGACGGATGTTGAACAGGGCCGTGTTCGCGGCGTCGGAGATGACGATATCGGGATCGTTGAACAGGTTGTACACGCCGACGGTGATCTGGGCGACGACGTTTTTCACCAGTTCGTCAGGGGCTACGGGGTACTTGCCGAGCGCGAAGGAGGCGAAGAGCATGATGACGAGTACGGCGACGATCCCGATTTTCACTCCGAGAGAAATCTTCTTGTCAAGCGCCTCTTGCGCCTCGCGATATTCTTCGCTGAAGTCGGGCGTCGCGACGCTTCCCGTCCTGTTTTGCATCGTAATTGAATTCCCCTAAATCAAAATATACACAATGCCAAATAGAGCCAAAAGAGACTATACCAGAACAAGAACATCTGAAAACAAGTATTATGCGGAATTTAGGCAATATGTTCGATTTAGGATAAGAACTGACGCGAGCGGTCCAGGAAAAAGAAAAGCGCCCTCGTTGGGGCGCTTTCTGGTGAGGCTCGATTGTCTTTCGGTAAAGCTCTACGCGGCTTCGATGTCCTTTCCAGGTTTGAAGTCGCGGCCTTCCTTTCTCCACTGGCTGTACTCAGCAGAAGCGGCAAAGAGCACGTCGGAGGAGGAGTTGAGCGCGGTTTCGCAGGAGTCCTGGATGACGCCGATCACGAAGCCGATGCCGACGACCTGCATCGCGATGTCATTGCCGATGCCGAACAGCGAGCAGGCGAGCGGAATCAGGAGCAGCGAGCCGCCCGCGACACCCGACGCGCCGCATGCGCTCACGGCAGAGAGGACCGACAGGATGATCGCGGTGGGGATGTCGACTTGGATGCCCATCGTGTGCGCCGCCATCATGGCCATGACCGAGATCGTGACCGCAGCGCCGCCCATGTTGATGGTTGCGCCGAGCGGGATGGAGAGCGAGTAGTTGTCCTTGTTAAGACCCAGCTTGCGGCACAGCTCCATGTTCACCGGGATGTTGGCGGCCGAGCTGCGGGTGAAGAATGCGGTGAGGCCGGAGTCCTTCAGGCAGCGAACCACAAGGCCGTAGGGGTTCTTGCGGAAGCACGCGAAGGAAAGGATCGGGTTGGTGACGAAGGCGATGAAGAGCATGCAGCCCACGAGCACGAGCAGAAGCTGGCCGTATTCGGTGAAGATTTCAAGGCCATTGGTGGAGACTGCCGTGTAGATAAGGCCCAAGATGCCGAACGGGGCGAGCGAGATGATCCAGCGGACGACGGTCGACACAGCGTCGGAGATGCTCGTGAACACGTCTTTCACCTGGTCGCTTGCGCGTCTAAGGGCAATACCCAAAACGACAGCCCATGCGAGGATGCCCAGGTAGTTCGCGCTCATGAGGGCCGTAACCGGGTTCGCCACCACGTTGGTGACAAGCGTCGCGAGGACTTCCCCGATGCCGGAGGGCGAGGATTGCGCCTCGGCGGCAGCGGAGAGCGTGAGGTCGACGGGGAACAGCGTGCTCGCCAGGACGGCGACGGCGCCCGCGATGAAGGTGCCCACCAGGTACAAGATGATGACGAGCTTCATCTGCCCGCCGCCCTTCGCATTGCAAAGGGCGCTGATAACCAGGAAGAACACGAGGATGGGAGCAACACTTTTCAGGGCGTTCACGAAAAGCGTGCCGAGCATCTCGATGATCTCGTTCCCGGGGATGACGAGTGCGAGGATGGTGCCGATAACGAGGCCTACGATGATGCGCTTGATGAGGCTGATCGAGTTCCAGGCTCGTCCAATCTTTTTGACGGTGTCCACTGGCGATCCTTTCAGTATTGAAAGCTTCATATAATAAAGCTGGGGGAAGGGTGCAGGAAAAGCACCCTTCCCCCAGCTGGTGCGGGCGAAAGGACTTGAACCTTCACGGGGGTTGCCCACCAGAACCTAAATCTGGCGCGTCTGCCAATTCCGCCACGCCCGCACTCTTTGCTGCAGGAAAACAGCGGACACATGATAGCAGAATGCGGCAAGTTGTAGCGCGAGGACGTCTCCGAAGTTGGCAAACCCCTGGCAAACGGGAATTCATTCCCCGAAAACGGGCACGTACCAGCTTCTTTCTTTGACAGGGAAGTCGCCAAATTTGTCTTTGACGCTAAGAAACCTTATAAATTAGTAATAAAATACACCTATGCCAATATAGGACATAGGCATATACTTTAACTTGATAATAACTGTCAAGCAATATGGGTAATCATTAGTCAAACAAATGCAATGCCGCAGCGAGAAAGGATTCCCTGATGGACGAATTGCTTAGCGATGGCGCTAACGGCGCGATTATTGTAGAAGGTGGCAATAAGTGCGGTTGCGATTCTGGCGGAGTTGCAACGCCGGGAATTAAAGGGAGAGTCGGCGCCAATGATTATGCGATTGCGCCGGAAGAGTGGGACAAGCCGCCGGTTGCTAAATGCGATGTTCTGTATTCGGTTGGAGGTGTGTACGGAAACATCGAGGCAATGAAAACTGTGCGTGAGATGGTCAAATCGGAAGAGGGGGATGTTTGCGTGGTTTACAACGGCGACTACCACTGGTTTGACGGGACGGCTGAGAACTTTCTGGAAGTAGAGCGCTTGCTTGAGGGGTCTATTCCCATGAACGGAAATGTCGAGTTGGAGCTTGCCCGCCTGGAGGATTGCGGCGTGGGGTGCGGATGTTCTTACCCTACGACGATGTCGGATGCTTTCGTTGGTCGTTCGAACGCTATATTCGGCAGAATGAAGGAATCGGTTAAGAATCTCCCCGAGGTGAGTGCGCTCGGCAACCGACCCGCATGGGGCGTTGTTGAAGTTGGTGAAGCGCGAGTCGGAATTACCCACGGTGACGAGAGCTCGGTTTCGGGGTGGGGCTGCTCCGTTGAAAACCTCCAAAACCCAGCGAGGAAAACGAAGCTTGACCAGTTTTTCTCCGAGAGAAATGTTGACATTCTCTCTACGACCCACACATGCGCTGCTGCTGCGTTAGCCCTTCCGCATGGGGTTGTCATAAACAATGGTTCAGCCGGTCTTCCAGAATACAAAGATAAGCTGTTCGGCCTGGTAAATCGAGTGGCTAAAACCCCGCATCCTGATGCTGTGTATCGCTCGAGGGTCAAAGACGTATTCGTCGAGGCGGTTCCTGTCCGATACGATCAGGATGCGTTTATCTCGTGGTTCGACTCCGTCTGGGAATTAGACTCCCCAGCAGCTCAGAGCTATAGACCGAGGGCAATTTCGGGACCTGATACCACCTACGACGATGCCGTCTTTGAAGGATTCGAAATACTCGATTGATAGACGAAGCGGTAGTTTGCATCTTCGCTTTCGATAAATAGTCGCTTTATTCGAATACACTCGCCGAACTAATAGTTGACGTAGCCATAACATTAAATAAAATAGTCGACCATATCAATTAGTTGATATTTCATTATTTATTATTAAGAATGAAAGGATGAAAACGATGGAAGGTAACTCGCTCAACCGCCGTCAGTTTGTTGCCGTCAGTGCGACGGCGCTTATGGGAGCCGTCGCGGCGGGTGCGGTGTCTGGCTGTTCGTCGTCGAATGGCGACGCCAAAGGAAGCGACTCCGCTTCAAAGGATAAAATTATCTTTATTTGGGAGCCAAACGAGTCTACGACAACGTACGAGGGCATGCGTGAAGCGGTTGCCGAGTGTATCGAGGAGGGATGCGGGCTGCCCTGCGAGATGATGACGACGACCGACTACAACGTCACCATCGAGTCGCTGGTGTCGGGCAAGGCTGACATGGCGTCTCTCGGCGCTTCGGAGTACGTTGAGGCTCATGCGAAGAACCCCGACGTTAATATTGCTTTCGTGCTGAGCAACGAAGATGGCGAACTTGACCAGGCATCATACTACTCGCAGATCTGCGTTCGCAGCGAGGATGCCGACAAATACAAGAGCGGCTCCTCCTTCTCGCTGGACAACATCAAGGGCAAGAACTTCTCCTTCGTCAATTTGAATTCGACATCCGGCTTCGTTATGCCTGCCACGGTGGTCAAGAAGCAGTTCGGGCTTTCAAGCACCGACGAGTGCAGCGAGTCGGGTGCCTTTTTCGACACGGTGTTGTTCCCTGGATCCCATCCCGGATCGCTGTTCAACCTTCTTAACGGGGATGCCGATGTGGCCGTCTTCGCCGATTATCTGGTTGACCCGATGGTCGAGCTGGTCTCGGGCGAGCCGGCGCAGCCCGGCACGGTTTACCGCGTGAAGGAGGGCGTTGACTCTCCGCTTGATGCCGTCGTCGGCAAAGAGTTCACCATCATCGAGGCATTGCCGGTTCCTGCTGTTCCCATCTGCATTAATACCGCGACTGTCCCGCCGGAGATCCATGACAAGATTATCAGCTACATGTGCTCTGACGAGGTTGCGTCGAATCCGGAGATTTTCCCGTCGCCCGACGACAAGGACACCGTAAGCAATTGGTCGAAGACCTCCGATAAGGTGTGCTTCGTTCCTGCAGAGGACGACTATTACGACGAGTTCCGCGAGCTCATCGACTTTAAAGGTTAACCGAAAATACCTTAGAAAGAAGTAATAGTGCAAAAGGGGCGTATGTTCGCATGCGCCCCTTTGCTCGGAAGCGACAGGGCAAAGGAATAGAATGGCGGATGCATCCCCGATTCTGCTTGAGCTGAATCAATTGACCAAAAGCTACGGTAGCGGCAAGGTCGCCCTCGACGGGTTCGATATTGCTGTTCGGAAAGGAGAGTTCGTCTCCGTAATCGGATCGTCGGGTGCTGGCAAGTCAACAATGCTGCGTTGCATCAATCACCTTATCGAACCGACATCGGGAACCATCGTATTCGACGGCAAGGATACGACGAAGGTGCGCGGTCGCGAGCTCCGCCGTATGCGGCGCAGGATCAGCATGGTATTCCAAAACTACAATTTGGTTTATCGCGCAACAGCGATTGAAAACGTATTGCAAGGACGGCTCGGCTACAAATCCGCAATCGCTGGTGCGCTTGGTCTTTACACGGAAGACGAGAAGCGACGCGCTTTCGAGATGCTCGATCACGTTGGCTTGGCCGACTTTGCATACACTCGAACGGATCAGTTGTCGGGAGGTCAAAAGCAGCGCGTGGGAATAGCCCGAGCGCTCGTTCAAGATCCACTGCTCATTCTTGCCGACGAGCCCATCGCAAGTCTCGATCCGAAGTCCTCTCGCACCGTTCTCGAGTTGCTGCGTGGTGCGGCCGACAAGTTTGGGATCACCTGCTTGGTAAGTCTTCATCAGGTTGAGTTTGCGCAAGAATTCTCCGATCGAATCGTCGGCCTTGCTGACGGTCGGGCAGTCTTTGATGGTGCGCCCGATGCTCTGACGAGCTCTATTGTCTCCGAGATATACGGCGGCGATTCCGAAGAGGGGGAGCAGTGATGCAGGTGATGCCCCAGACTGTTGGTGGGGAATCCATCGAAGCTGAGAAGAAGGGGGCATCTCCTCAACACTTCTTCCTTAAAAAGCAGCTGACTCTCGTTGCCCTCTTATTCGCATTTCTTGTCATTTGCGCCATCTCGAGCCAATTTGTTGGGTTCGATCTGCTGAAAGCGCTCCGTGATTTTCCTGCTGGATTCGTATGGTTCCTTCAGAAGTTCATGCCGACAGCATCCTCGTTCGAGAAAATGGGGACAATCGGGCCGGCGCTTCTCTCGACGGTTCTTGACTCTGTAGCGGCGAGTTGCACTGCGGCGGTGCTGGCTTATGTCTGCGCGGTCTTGGGATCGCGGACGACGGGGCTTGGAGGGCCGATGCAGCTCATTGTTCGGGCGATCGCCTCGATATTCCGCAACATTCCAATTGTGGCGTGGGCATTTCTGCTGCTCTTCTCGTTCAAGCAAAGCGAATTCACGGGATATCTGGCGCTCTTTCTCCAAAGCTTCGGCTTCTTGACGAGGTGCTTTTTGGAGAGCATCGATGAGATGAGCGTTGGGCCCGTAGAGGCACTTAGGTCTTGCGGGGCGGGTTATCTCCAAGTTGTCGCGCGCGCGGTGGTGCCGATGAGCATTACCCAGGTCATCAGTTGGGTTCTCTACATGATTGAAACCAATATCCGCGATGCTACGCTTGTTGGCATGCTTACGGGAACCGGCATCGGATTCGTCTTTGACTTGTATTACAAGAGCTTCAGGTACGATACCGCCGGTCTCGTGCTGGTTCTCGTGATTATCGTCGTCATCGTTTGCGAAACAACCTCTAACTACATTCGAAGAAGGGTGATGTAATTGGCTCTGTCAGGAGCACCGCGCGGCGCACGCCTGACCCGTCGCGGAACAATCAAGGTGGGCGCCTTTTCCAAGTCGAATGCTCTCATTGCTGTTGTGGTTCTCGTGCTCGCTGCAGTCACAGTCTACGCATTCATCCAGATGGATTATGGCAAAACGCCGCTTGCAACCGCGTTTGCGAATGCTGTTTCCGATTTTGTCGAAATGGCAACGACGCCGCACGTCAACGGTCATTTCAAATACCCTGATCTGGCGATTGAGCTGCTCGTTACGCTTGCCTTGGCAACGCTGACCACGTTAGGCGGTGCCGTTATAGCACTCCTCCTTGGTTTGTTCGCGGCAAGCAACCTGTCGAACCGGACGGTCAGCAATGCAATCAAGGTCGTGATGTCGATCGCGCGGGCGGTGCCGACAATTCTGTGGGTTCTTGTCTTCACGGTGGCAATCGGACTTGGCGCCGAGGCGGCTGTTATCGGCATGCTATTTCATAGCGTGGCGTATCTCGTAAAAGCGTATTCGGAAAGCTTCGAAGAGGTGGACGAGGGAGTGCTCGAGGCCCTTAAGGCGACAGGCGCATCATGGTGGCAGATCGTTTGCCGAGGCGTGCTTTTCGAGAAGCTGAACGAGATGCTCTCTTGGACCTTCATCCGCTTCGAAATCAACTTCGTGGCAGCGGTTGTCGTTGCGGGAATGGCGGGCTCGGGCGGCATAGGGTACTCGCTCTTCCTTGCCGGTAACTATTACTTCGACATCCATGAGATCGGGCTCATCGTCTACATGTGCATGGCGGTGTCCATCGTCCTGGAAATTTCAGCTACGAAGCTCCGAAAGCGCTTCGTAGTCAACAAATAGAAGAGTTTCGAAAGATGCCCGTTCGTTTCCTCGCCCAGTATAAGGCGTTCCATGTGGAAGTGAGCGTTTAGTTGGCACAACTCGACCATATGTGCGATAATCCCTTCTCGGTGCGCATTCGGGCCGATGTACGGCCGCGCTGTCCGATTCGGCCAGATTCGATTGCGCGCTGCACGAATCGTGCGATAAGCGAACGATGGAGGAAAGTTAGTGGAAACAAAAGTAGAGGCATTGCAGGACAACAAGGTCAAGGTGACCGTCACCGTCGATGCCAAAGAAGTCGACAATCGCATCAAGAAGGCTTACAAGGACTTCGCGAATAAGTACAATTTCCCCGGATTCCGCAAGGGCAAGGCGCCCCGTCCGATCATCGACAATGCGCTCGGTGCCGAGGCTGTGCCGGCTACCGTCACCGATGACCTCGTGAACGGCTGCTACCCGCTCGCCATCGACAGCTGCGATCTGTACCCTGTCGGCGAGCCCGAGTTCGGCGAGCCTGCACTTGTCGAAGGCGGCAAGCCCTACGAGTTCTCCTTCGAAGTTGAGTGCAAGCCGACCTGCGAGCTTTCCGATTACGAGCCGGTCGAGGTGAAGCTTCCGGCCGAAGGCGCTTCCGAGGCCGAAATCGACCAGCAGATCGAGGCGCTGCGCGACTACTATCATGAGTTCGAGAACGCCAATGCCAACACCAAGGTGAAGGCCGACTCCTACGCCGACCTCAAGATCGCCGCAACCGACGAGAACGGCGAGGACGTGAGCGCGCTGTCGAGCGAGTCCCGCATGTGCCTCATGGGTTCCGGCATGTTCCCGGCCGCTTTCGACGAGCAGGTCATCGGCCTGAAGAAGGGCCAGACCGCGAGCTTCTCCGTCAACGTCGAGGACGCGAAGGAAGCGACCCTCATGGCCTCCCTCGAGGGCAAGACCAAGACGGTGAACTTCGAGGTCGAGGTTCTCGCCGTGAAAAAGCAGGTGCTCCCCGAGCTCACCGACGAGTGGGTGAAGGACACGCTGGGCTTCGAGGACGTTGCCGACCTGCGCGAGCGCGTCGCTGACAGCATCAAGGAACAGAAGGAAGACGTCCTTCCGCGCATGAAGGAAAGCGCCTGCCTGATCGAGCTCGCCAAGCGTCTCGACGTCGAGGTTCCTGCCGCTGTGCAGGAGCAGACCGAGGCCAAGCTTCTGCAGGACTTCTTCACCCAGCTGCAGAATCAGGGCGCAAGCTTCGACGCGTATCTCCAGCAGAACGGCATCAGCGCCGACCAGTTCAAGGCCGACGTGAAGCAGCAGGCCGCCGACACCGCCAAGCAGGACATGGCGCTCGACGCATGGGCAGCGCATTTCGAGCTCAAGGTCACCGACGAGGAGGTCGTCGAAGAGTTCGAGAAGTCCGGCGCTAAGGACCCGAAGGCTCTCCTGAAGGAGTGGCGCGAGGGCGGTCGTCTCTACATGGTGCGCGAGGCCCTGCTTCGCTCCCACGCCATCCTCGACGTGATGGAGAAGGCCAAGGTCACCGAGTACGACCCTGCCGAGGAAGCCGAGGAAGAGAAGAAGGCTGCCAAGAAGTCTTCCAAGAAGGCTGCCAAGAAAGAGGAAGAGGCTGCCGACGCCGAGGCGTAGGGCTTCCCCTCAACCTTCACCGATTGCTTAACGACGGGGTCGATGCGCATGCGTCGGCCCCGTTTTATGCTTATCGTGAACGGCGTGTTCCCGACCCCTTGCGCGAAGCGGCATGCTGTTTCATCATGTGAAGTAGACTGAAATTTCGCGGCCGCGTGAGGCCGCGCCTTTTTTGAAAGCGAGGCTTTTCCCATGAGCATCGAGCGTGCCACTTCGGCTCTCATTCCCTACGTTATCGAGCAGTCCCCGCGCGGCGAGCGCAGCTATGACATCTATTCCCGCCTGCTAAACGACCGCATCATCTTCCTCGGCGAGCCCATTGATGACCATGTGGCGAACTCCGTCGTCGCGCAGATGCTGCATCTCGAAAGCGCCGATCCCGAAAAGGACATCTCGCTCTACATAAACACTCCGGGCGGCAGCGTGTCGGCGGGCCTCGCCATCTATGACACCATGCAGTTCGTGAAGTGCGACGTGTCCACCATCTGCCTGGGCATGGCGGCATCCATGGGCGTGCCCCTTCTGACCGGCGGCGCGGCGGGCAAGCGTTTTATCCTGCCGAACGCCCAGGTCATGATTCACCAGCCCATGGGCGGCACCGGCGACGGCCACACGCAGCAGACCGACATCCAGATTATGGCCGACGAGATCAAGAAGACGCGCGACCGCTTGGAGGGCATCATCGCCAAGCACTGCGGCAAGACCCAAGAGCAGGTGCACGTCGACTGCGAGCGCGATAACTGGCTCTCCGCTGAGGAAGCGAAGGCGTATGGCCTGGTCGACGATATCATCACGAGCCATCGCGGCTCCTCCGACAAGTAGAACCTAAGAAGAGAAGCGACCTAACGCATATGACAAACGAACGAAGAGGCGACCTTGGCTATCGCGGTGACGACGCGGTGTACTGCGCGTTCTGCGGGAAGTCATCCGATCAGGTGACCGCGATGATCGCGGGCCCGAACGGCATCAACATCTGCGACGAGTGCATCTCGGTGTGCGCCGATGCGATGATGCGCGACTTGGGCCTCTCGACTGCCTTCGACAGCATGTCCGACGAGGAGACGACCGGTCGTCGCGGCCGCCGTCGCGCGCAGGACCGCGGCGCAATCGTCGAGGCCGACATCGAGGACGAGACGCCGAACCCCGCCGATATCCTGGGCAACTTGCCCACGCCGCATGAGCTCTACGCTGAGCTTTCCGAGCATGTGGTGGGGCAGGAAAACGCGAAGCGCGCCCTCTCCGTCGCCGTCTACAACCACTACAAGCGCATCAGCATGGAATCGAAGGCGCAGGAGGGCGACGTCGAGCTTGCGAAGAGCAACATCATGCTCTTGGGCCCCACGGGTTCCGGTAAGACGCTGCTTGCCCAGACGCTCGCGCGCACGCTGCGCGTCCCGTTCGCGATCGCCGATGCGACGACGCTCACCGAGGCGGGATATGTCGGCGAGGACGTCGAGAACATCCTGCTCAAGCTGATCACCGCCGCTGACTTCGATATCCCGCGTGCGGAAATCGGCATCATCTACATCGACGAGATCGACAAGATTGCCCGCAAGGCCGAGAACCTCTCCAT
>NZ_CAKTTZ010000009.1 GCF_934617235.1 uncultured Ellagibacter sp.
TCTCCGGGTCGTAGGGCTCGTTGGCCCACATCACCGTGACCAGGTCATCCGTGTCGGACAGGTTGGTGATCGAGTGCGTGTAGCCGGGAATCATCTCGACCACCCGCAGATCGGAGCCGCTGACAACATACTCGTCCACGGGGAACGGGTTGCCCTCGGCATCACACCCGACCTTCCTGAGTTTAATCGACGCCGTGCCGCTTACAACCAAAAACTTCTCCCACTTGCTCATATGCCAGTGGTTACCCTTGGTGATACCCGGCTTCGACACGTTCACGCTCACCTGGCCGCGTTCGGGCGTGCGCAGAAACTCCGTGAAGCTCCCTCGCGCATCCACGTTGGGTGCAAGGTCGTAGGCGAAGCGCCCCGGTTCGTAGTAGGAAAGAAACGTCGAGTACAGTTTCTTCGAGAAACTGCCCTCATCAAGCTTAGGGACCTCAAGCGTTTCACGCGCGTCGCGGAAGCTGGTTAGTAAACGAACAATCTCTCCTAACGTCGCCCTCTGCGCGCCCGGCGCGTAGCAGTAGCGGCCAGCCTCATCGGGCACGCACTTCGCACCCGCATAGCGGCAGCGGCGCACCTCCCCCACCAGCGCGTCGAGCATTGCAGTCACCAAGTCGTCAATATAGAGCAGCTCCAGCTCAACGCTGGGGTCGTTCACGGTGAACTCTCGCTCGTTAGCGATTGCGTCGCAAAACGTTGCAACAGCCGAGTTGTAACGCGGGCGGCACCACTTACCGTACAAGTTCGGGAAACGATAGACCAAGACGGGCGCACCCGTGCGCTTCTCGTAGTCGAACAGTAGCTCCTCTCCTGCCAGCTTGCTCTCGCCGTAGGGACTGTCGGCATAGCGCCCCTCAAGAGAAGCTTGAACGCTGCTCGACAGCATCACCGGGCACTTGTTGCCGTGATGTTCCAAAAGGTCCAGCAGCGTCTCGCCGAAACCCCTGTTGCCTTCCATAAACTCAGAAGGGTCCTTCGGACGATTGATACCCGCCAGATTGAAGACGAAATCAGCAGCCGAACAGAAGAAACTAAGCTCGTCCTGCGTGCCATCGCGATCGTATTCGTAAACGGTCAGCGGCAAGAGCTGTTGATATTTCTCTCGCCTGTCCTTGCCATCGAGGATATTCTTGAGCGCCTCGCAAAGATTGCGCCCGACGAAGCCCTTGGCACCAGTTACCAGCACTTTCATTTACTGCACCGCCTCGCCCTCTCGACCCTCAAGAGCCAGCTGCACGTACTCGGCGGTCTTGATTTTCGCCACCGTGCCCGCCACATCGAGACGCTCGGTGTTGTCGGAGGTGTAAGCCTCGTCCGCCTGAGTCTTCACGTCGCCCTTCACGACGAACTTGTCATAGTTAAGGTCGCGCGAGTCGCACGCCACGCGGAAGTATTCGCCCATATCCTCAGCGCGCAGGCGCTCCTCGCGGGTCATCAGCGTCTCATAGAGCTTCTCACCGTGTCGCGTGCCGATGATTTGCGTTCCCACACGTCCAAACACCTCCTGCACCGCCTCGGCAAGATCGCCGATGGTCGACGCCGGCGCCTTCTGGATGAACAAATCACCCGGGTTAGCGTGTTCGAAGGCGAACTGAACCAGATCCACCGCCTCATCGAGGTTCATGAGGAAACGCGTCATATTGGGGTCGGTGACGGTAAGCGGCTCTCCCTTGCGGATTCGATCAATGAACAGGGGAATCACACTACCGCGGGAGCACATAACGTTGCCATAGCGCGTGCAGCAGATGGTGGTGCGGCCGGCGCCATTGCGCGCGTTGGCGTAGATGATTGATTCCATCATGGCCTTCGATTTGCCCATGGCGTTGATGGGGTACGCCGCCTTGTCGGTGGACAGGCACACCACGCGAGAAACGCCCTCGTCAATCGCGGCATGGAGCACGTTGTCGGTGCCGATCACGTTGGTGCGCACAGCCTCCATCGGGAAGAATTCGCAGGAAGGCACCTGCTTGAGCGCCGCCGCGTGGAAAATATAGTCTACCCCATGCATCGCATCTCGCACAGACTGCGGGTTGCGCACGTCACCAATGAAGAAGCGCACCTTGCCAGCGAGCTCGGGAGAAGTCTCCTGCAGGCGGTGACGCATGTCGTCCTGCTTCTTCTCGTCGCGAGAGAAGATGCGGATTTCGGCCAGGTCAGTATGCATGAAGTGCTTAAGCACAGTGTTGCCAAACGACCCGGTGCCGCCGGTGATCATGAGGGTCTTGTTTTCGAATGCTGCAGTAGGCTGCATATGCTTATCTCTCCTTACGCTTTGCATTAGTCAACTGATACCAGATGAATTTAGTGTTAGTGATAGCGTACCTCTTGAACAGCCTGCCTGGCTCCTGAACGAGGCGGTAAAACCACTCAAGACCAGCATCCTGCATCCAGCGCGGAGCCTCAGGGACCAACCCCGCCAGCACCTTGAACGCACCGCCGACACCCACCATCAAACTCTTCGAGCAGCCGTTCAGGTCATGCATAAGCATCTCCTGCCTGGGTGCGCCCAGAGCAACCCAGCAGAAATCGGCACCCGCCTGATCGACACGAACGCACAGCTCGTCCTTCTCTGCATCAGAAAGCGGGCGAAACACCGAGGGTTCCATGCCGCAGATTTTTATCCCGGGATACTCATGTTCCAATACAGCACGTAAGGCGTCCAGAGTCTCCTGCCTGTCGCCGTAGAAGAAATGATTCCAACCGTGCGCGGCAGACGCTGCAAACACCTCGCGCATCAGGTCGGGGCCTGTCACACGTTCCATGGTCGGAACCTTCTTGCGACCCACTACCGAAAGCGGCTTACCATCGGGGATAGACGCGACGGATTCCGCTTGGCAGGCCCAGTAGACAGGGTCGTCGTGCGCCATTACACAAGCGTGGGCATTGGAGACACATATGTACCCACCACGTAAGCCGTCGAGGCTCGAGGAAAGCAACAACATGAAATCGCCCATGTTCGTAGCGGTAATCGGCACCCCGATAACGTCAACCCGCGCAAGACGTGGGTCCTTCAACAGCATATAGTCCACAGCTTAATTCCCCTGCGCCGTGAGAACCACGCCCACGGTTTGAATAATCAGTTTCACGTCGCTCCATGCAGAGCACTTCTTGATATAGAGCAGGTCAAGGTCGACCCACTCGTCGAAGGTTATGGAGTCGCGGTTGCGACGGGTTTGCCAGTAGCAGGTTATGCCCGGCTTCACCAGCAGCCTTTGGCGTTGGTAGTTATCGTAGGTCGCGACCTCAGCCGGCAACGCGGGACGCGGGCCCACGATGCTCATATCCGAGCGCAGGACATTGATGAACTGGGGCAGCTCGTCGAGCGACAGCTTGCGCAGCCACTTGCCCACGCGGGTGATACGCGGGTCCTCGGCGATCTTGAATACCGGGCCGGTCTTCTCGTTGAGCTCCCTGAGCTCGGCGAGCTTGTCTTCGGCATCCACGCACATGCTGCGGAACTTCAGCATCCGGAAGGTTCTGCCGTCCTTGCCCACGCGTTCCTGGCTGAAGAACACGGGGCCCTTCGGGTCGTCGACCTTGATGAAAATCGCGATGATGGCGAACAGCCAGCAAAACACAACGAGTACCGCCGCACTGAAAACGATGTCGAACGCACGCTTAACAAAGCGGTACGCCACCCTGTCCTCGATGCCGGTAACCGGCACGCTCCCAAGCTCCTCCTTGAGGCGTCTGGCGCGCTCGGAGCTTTCGGCTGAGCCCCCGCCGCCATTGATGTCGTACGCGAAACCACTACGAACAGTTTTGCGCTCCAAGGCACCGCTGCTCGCCGTCACTCGGCTGGCTTCAATTGACGGCGAATCCCAAACGTCGGACCTCGCCTTCGCGGGCTCGCAAACGGCCGTGAAATCACTGGACACTATGCGCCCACCGTCCCAAAAGTGGGCTTTGCGAGATGCATTTCCGGGATGCGCGAGAGGATATGGGGCCTCACCATATCCACGACAGACGCCGCGATGTCGAAGGACCTCTTGGCAGCGCGGAACGCTATGCCGATAGCGCTCTGCGATACCAAATGTCCCTCTCCCTCCATGCCAGCTCGCGTGCCCCCAAGCCTGTCTACCTCTTGAAGAATCTTCGCCATCTCCATCCGCATGTGCTCGACATGTAGGGTTCCGCTCGTCATATTCCCGTTTCGTCCGCGCAGAAAAACCTCGACCTGATTCGGGTCGCTTTCGCCCTACCTCTTAAATTAATTACAGTATACTTATCATATCCTAGAATAAGGCCCTATTTCGCAAAAATGTCGGGGTTCGGTAGAAAATAAACAGTAAGTCCTCAAACAAAACAGCCCCTTGCGAAATTTTGTTAAGAATAGACGATTTCCATTGAAACCATTATATAAGGAAGATATTATCGTGACGAGGATAAGGCAAGTTGCCATTGATTCGCCGCAAAATGGGGCTCCCGCCCGCTGTTTGCCCGACGGAGGCGCGCGTCCCCGTCCCCATGTGCTATGATGCAGCACATCATCAGCATTGACGCATTCGCTCAAGTGAAAGAGGAAACGATGAAAAAGAAGCTTACTGCCATGATTTGCGCGCTCGCCCTCGCCATGGCGATGCCGACTCTGGCATGGGCGTCGAACAGCCCGCAGAAGGTAACGTCCAACACCTGCACCGCATCCCAGGGCGCATCCCTCACGGTCAGCGGCAAGACCGACGACTCCACGAGCAAGCTCGTCGTCGAGGCAACCTCCGACCAGGCTTCCAACGTGTCGTTCAGCGCCACCCAGAAGATCGTAGGCACCTTCAAGGTTTACGACGTGCCCGAGGGCAGCACCTACGGCCCCTACACCCTCACCTTCAACGTGGGAACTGAGTACAACGGCGCCACCGCCACCGTGTTCATCGAGCACCAGGGCCGCGACGCGAACCTCGGCACCGAGACGAAGACGGCGACCGTCTCCAACGGCAATGTGACCATCTCCACCGATGGCCTCTCGCTCGTGACCATCGCGGTTGACTCCTCCACCGTCACCGGCGCCACCACCGACGCAAGCGCCACCTCTCCGCAGACCGGCGTTGACATGACCGGCATCGCCGTCGCCACCGCCGCGTGCGCCATCGCCGCCGTGGGCGTGGGCGTGGTCCTTCGCAAGAAGCTCGCTGAATAGCGCCAACGGGATATGCGGCAGATCGTCATCGAGTGCCGCGCCGCACGCATGTTGAAAAAGGAGAGGGCGCAGCTGCCCTCTCCTTTGTTGTGATAAGAATAGAGGAGAACCGCTTCAATGACCCTGCTTGAGCTGCTCGAGCTCCTTCGAAAGAAATGGTACCTGGTGCTCGTGTTCCCCCTGGTGTTCGCGGGCGCGACCGCGGCATACTGCTGGGGCTTCATGACCAACAACTACACCGCCAACGTGTCGCTCTACGTGCTGACGCAAACGACGAACGCGACCGATGGATCCGGCCGCGTGACCAGCTCCGACACCTCGGCTTCCCAGCAGCTCGCGAACGACCTGGCAAAGATCGCGAAGACGTCGACCGTGATGAGCTCCACCGCGAGCGCCCTCGGTATGAGCGACCTCGAGGGCTTCGATGTGGGGGTAACCTCCGACACTACGAGCCGCGTCATCACGCTCACCGTCACGGGCAAAAGCCCCGAAGGCGCCGCGAGCGTGGCCAACGAGCTCGCCGACCGCACCTCGAAGGCCGCCATCGACGCGATGAAACTCGACGCCGTGAACATCATCGACCGGGCGAGCGTGCCAGACAAGCCCTCCGGCCCCAACCGAGTCATGTACACCGCGGTTGCCCTGCTCGCAGGGCTGTTCGTCGCCATCGCGATCATCGTCTTGCAGGACATGCTGGACACCACCGTGAAGTCGGGCGACGACGCCGAAGAGCTGCTCGGGATTCCCGTGCTCGGCCGCATGCCCAAGCCGAAGAAGGCGAGGTAACATGGCCAAGAAGAACCGCAAGCGCCCCAGCCAGTTCCAAAATCCCCTCCTGAGCAACGCATCGAAGACGCTGTTCGCCAACATCCGCTTCGTCTCCATCGACGAGAAGGTGAAGACGATTGTGGTCACGTCGACGGGCATGGACGAGGGCAAAACCCAGGTCAGCACCAACCTTGCCTGCGCCATCGCCGGCTCGGGCAAGAAGGTGCTCATCGTCGACACCGACATGCGCCGCCGCTGCATCGCGGGGCTTTTAGGCATCCACACGGAGTGCGGCCTGTATTCCGTGCTCGTCGGGCAGGCTCCGCTTAAAAGCGCCATCTACCCGACCGACCGCCCCAACCTGTACTTCATGGACACCGAGCCGAACATCCCCTCCCCTCCTGATGTCCTTTCGACCAAGCGCTTCTCGGCGCTTGTCGACACGTTGCGCGAGATGTTCGACTACGTGATATTCGATTCGCCTCCCATCGGTCTTTTCGTTGACGCTGCCATCATATCGAACCTGGTCGACGGCACGCTGTACGTCATCCGCGAGCGCGCGGCGAAGCGCGACGATGTCGTCGCCGGCGTGCAGCAGCTCAAGGCCGCCAACGCGCGCATCTTGGGCTCGGTCATCACGTTCTCGCGTGAAGAAGCGAACAACGATTACTACTACGCCTACTACAACTCCGACGGGAAGCGCGTCTCCCGCAAGGACCGCGAAAAGCAGCTGATGGAGAACCCAAACGCGCGCGATCTGGCAGCAGACGACATCGGCCAGTGGGCGCGCAAGGCAGGCATCGACCCCAATCAGTCGGAACGAAGGGAAGCTGGCTCGCGACCGCGGCGCCAAGGTGCGAACGCGGGCATGGGCGCAGGCGCGAGCGCGGGTGTGAACCCGAACGCTAATGCGGGCGCTGGCGTACCCCCGGCTGCAAGCCCGCAGAGGGGCGCGCGGGCGAACGGCGACGAGCAGTTCCCGCCCGGCGCCTTCAAGCCGGCAGTATCGCGCCGCGCCGACGGCCGCGCACCGCGCCACAAGAACACGAGGATCTAACGCATCGCCCATGACGGGAGGCCCACGGTGGCTTCCCGTCATGCTTTCAAACGGCCTACGGAAAAGAGGCACTCGACCAGCGGAAAGGCGGCTTGTACGGCGGCCCGCACGGGCCTCCCGAACGACGGCTCTGCCAGCAACCCGCGCGAGCGGCACCGCCAGCAGCTCGCTGACCAGCATCATTCTAAGGAACACATGGCAAACGACAAGACGAAACCGACTGAAGAGGACACAGCCCCCAAACACGCGAAGGCACCGAGCGCGCAAGCTTCGGGCACGGGCGACGACTCCCGCAAGAAGCGCCCGCAAATCGCGGCGCTCATCGTGCTGCTCGTCGTCCTGGTGTGCGCG
Organism: uncultured Ellagibacter sp.; assembly: GCF_934617235.1. GTDB lineage: Bacteria > Actinomycetota > Coriobacteriia > Coriobacteriales > Eggerthellaceae > Ellagibacter. Next base: position 7,314 of record NZ_CAKTTZ010000009.1, read on the forward strand.
GCAATCGTCGGCGGCGCGTACCTTGTATGGCAGAACACCCAGATCGCGAAATCGGCCGAGGAGGCAGCCGCAACTCCCGAGCCCAATGCCCCCACCACCTCGCAAGATGCCGCGGACCTGCGGGTAGAAAACCCGATCGATTTCGCGTCGCTTCGCCTGGAGAACCCCGACATCTGCGCCTGGATCTACATCCCCGGCACCGACGTGAACTACCCGGTGGTGCAGCACCCGACCGATGACACGTTCTACCTGAAGCACAACAAGGACGGCGAATGGTCCGAGGAGGGCGCCATCTACACGCAGCTGGCGAACAAGACCGACTTCTCCGACCCCGTCACAGTGATCTACGGGCACAACCTCGTGCAGGGAACCATGTTCTCCACGCTGCACCGCTTCGAGAACAAGGACTTCTTCGACTCCCACGAGGACATGTACGTCTACACCGACGGGCACATCCTCACCTACCGCGTCATCGCCGCCTACCAGTACGACAACCGCCACATCCTGAATTCGTTCAACTTCTCCGACCCAACCGTCGTTCAGCAGTACTTCGACTCGGTGCTCAGCCCCGACTCGCTCGTCGAGAACGTGCGCGAGGGCACGACCCTCACTTCAAGCGATAAAATCGTGCAGCTGAGCACCTGCACCGGCGATTCCAACCACATCGTGAGAAGATACCTCGTGACGGGAGTTCTCGTCAGCGATCAACCGACTTACTAGCACGAAAGACGAAGCACTTTGGAAGAGAGCGAAACGAAAGACAACGCACTGGATGAGGCGGGCAGCGGCACAACCTCGACGCCCGAGGCGCCCGTGGCGGTCGAGGGGACCCCGACCCCCGCGACCTCCGATGCGCCCCAGACGATGGAGGAAGAGGTCCTCATCAGGAAGAAGAAGCGCCACCATTCGCGTCGCAAGAAGATCTTGAAGCGCGTCGCTATCGTCGTGGGGATTCTCGTGGCGATCGCGGTCGTCATCGCCATCGCCGCCTTCGCCTTCATGAAGTCTGGCGAAAGCGCCGTGAAGCAAGCCAATACCGCCGATGACATCCAGGCGGACGATAGCGCCGTGACCTACGACGAGGGCCGCACCGTCGAGTACAACGGGAAGACGTACGCGCTGAACGAGAACATGGTTTCCATCGCCGTCATAGGCTACGACCGCCAGACCGAGGAGGTCGTGCCGGGCAAGAGCGTCGGGCAGGCAGATGCCGTCATGGTGCTCGCCGTGAACCTCAACACCGGCGAGACGACGGGAATCGGCATCCCACGCGACTCGATGGTCGAGGTGGGCGAGTTCATGGGAGACACTTTCACCGGCATGTCGACCATGCAGCTGTGCCTGGCCTACGCGTACGGCGACGGCGGCGAGCTGAGCAGCCAATACACTGCGTCCGCGGTTTCGCGCGTGCTGTACAACATGCCCGTGAGCTACTACTTCTCGCTCGATATGGACGGCGTAGGCGCACTCGCGGACGCCATCGGCGGCGTGTCGCTGACCCCGACGCAGTCGATTCCCAACACCAACATCGTCGAGGGCGAGCCGACCGTTTTGTTCGGGAGCAACGCGCTCAAGTACGTGCAGTGGCGCGACACGTCGGTGCTGACTTCGTCGCTCGACCGCCAGGCGCGCCAGTCGCAGTTCGTCGAGACCTTCTGCAAGCAGGCGCTCTCGAGTGCCCAGGGCAATGTCGGGACGCTGGTCAACCTGTACACGACGGCGTCAAACTACGCCGTGACGAACCTGGGGCTCAACGAGTTCAGCTACCTGGCAAGCTCCGTCCTGGCAACGGGGATAACGTCGGTCAACATGACCACCCTTCAGGGCACCATGCAGCAGGGGGACAAGTTTGCGGAGTTCTACCTGGACAAGACGAACGTGTACGAAACGGTTCTCAACGTGTACTACCATGAGGTGGAAAGCGAGAAATAGGGCCGCCATGTTCGACATCCATTGCCATATCCTAAACGGGGTCGACGACGGCTCGCGCACGCCGACGGAGTCCCACCAGATGCTGCTTGCCGCGCGGGACGCCGGCATCGACCACATCGTGTGCACCCCGCATTGCAAGCACTCCGACTTCGACGCGGAGCTCATCGAGAAGCGCTATCGGGCCTTCAAGGCGCATGCGGAGAAGAACGGCGTGCGCCTGAGCTTGGGATACGAGGTGCACTGGAAGAAGCTCGCCGACATGGGGCTCGACGCGGCGCCAAGCCTTTGCATCGAGGGCACCAACCTGCTTTTGCTCGAGTTCTCAAGCAGCCATCTGCCAGCGAACTGGCAGCGCGCGATCTACACCATCCAGGGCAAGGGCGTCGACACCGTGATCGCTCACCCTGAGCGCTACAAACCCGTGCAGGAGGATCTCGACGTCGCGCGCGAGATGAGGGAAATGGGCTGCCGGCTTCAACTTTCCGCGAACTTCGTGGAAGGGAGCATCTTCAACCCGCGCCGACGCACTGCAACGGCCCTGCTCAAGAACGGGCTGGTCGACTACCTCGCAAGCGATGCCCACCGGGTAGAGCACTACGCCACCTACCTCAAAGCGCTCAAGGAGGCCCAGAAATACTAAGGATTATCCTCTGCCCAATCTTTGATTGGCCCAGCAGGCACAGGTGAATGAGCGTTTGCCATTGGCTAGAACGGGCTAGTTTTGGACTTGCTCTTTCCCTCCACAATCCCACCTGGCCTTTCGCGATTATCGTCATTACCGCTTTTGTCGTCAGAGCATCTCCCTTCCCCTTCTCACTCCTTTCCTTCTTCTTCTCCCACAGCCGTCTAAATTGCAAGCCGATAGCAAGTCAAGCAAGACTGCTCTTCCAAAGAAGTGCCTCCCGAAAGTGATTGGGAAAGGGCCAATCACCAAGAATGCAATTTATGCTAGGACAACCCAGCCTCATCGCACATGAGCCCTGTACGAAGAATGGGACAGCCACTTCATAAAAAGCGCCTATGATGCATCACGTCAGACTCCTAGGAGCCGCCAAGGAGCAGGAAGGATTGCCATGTTCACGATTGAGGGAACGCACGGTACGGCAGCGTGCTACGCGACGAACATAGAGGACGCGTGCGTCGAGCAGATTCGCACGATGCTCGGCATGCCGTTTGCGGAGGGCGCAAACACCGCCATCATGCCGGACGCGCATTTCGGGATAGGCTGCACCATCGGGACCACGATGAGGGTCACGGACGCTGTGGTACCCAACCTCGTGGGCGTCGACATCGGATGCGGCATGCTCACGGCTGACCTGGGCCACAAGCCCATTGACCTGCCCGCCTTCGACGAGGCGTGCCACGAGATCCCCTCTGGCGCCCGCGTCTGGGATGGGCGCAAGGAGCAATTCGACTTCGAGGAGCTGCGCTGCTACCGCGAGCTCAGGGACGTCAAGCGCCTCAAGCGCTCGCTGGGCACCCTCGGCGGCGGCAACCACTTCATCGAGATCGACGTCGCCTCCGACGGCATGCAGCGCCTGGTCATCCACTCAGGCTCGCGCAACCTGGGGTTGCAGGTGGCGAACTACTACCAAGGCCTCGCCGTCGATTTGCACAGCGGCAAGGAGGGCTTCTTCGAGCGCAAGCAGGAGCTCATCGACGCGTACAAGTCGGCCGAGCGCCGCGACGAGATCCAGGCGGCGCTCAAGGAGCTCGCAGCGCGGTACGAAGGCGCCGAACCCGACACGCCCGCCGACCTGTGCTGGCTCTACGGCAGCTACATGGACGACTACCTGCACGATGTTGATGTCTGCCAGCGCTTCGCCGCCCGCAACCGCGTGCGCATGCTGGTGGAGATCCTGGCGAGAACGGGGCTTGACGCCTCGTCGGAGTTCCATACCGTCCACAACTACATCGACGTGGATGAGATGATTCTTCGCAAGGGGGCCATCGCCGCGCACGCGGGAGAGACCGTGCTCATTCCGCTTAACATGCGCGACGGCTCCATCATCGCGAAGGGGCGCGGCAACGAGGCGTGGAACAACTCTGCGCCCCACGGCGCGGGCCGCGTCATGTCGCGCCGCGAGGCGAGGGAAACGCTCAACCTGCGCGAGTACCGGACCGCCATGGAGGGCATCTATTCGACCTCGGTGAACGAGCGCACCATCGACGAGGCGCCGGGCGCCTACAAGCCCATCGAAGACATCATCGGCCCCATCGCCGACGCGGTGGACATCATCGATGTCATGAGGCCAATCTACAACTTCAAGGCGTCGTAAGGGAAGGCGACGGGGACTGCTTTCCGCCAGCCGCAACCGACGCAAAACCGACGAAAAATATTGCGTCGGTTTTGCGTCTTTCTTGTCGACCGACGAAACCGCCCCCCAGATCTCTATAGGCTGCTTAGACTCAGCTGAAATCCATTAGGCCCCAAAGTTCCCCATAGAAAACCGCGAATGAGGAGTGCCACGAAAGCATCTACGCTCTGGCGTAGCGAGTCCCACGACCAGCGCCCTGAACCATAACGAGGTTCTTCTTTTCGAGCTGCTTGAGCACCCTTAAAGTCTTGTCCCTTCCGAAACCGCACGCGTCTGTGATTTGGCTTCTTGAGAGAAGACGACCTGGCAAAAGCAGGGACATAATCGCCTTTTCATCGGCATCAAGCAGTGGCTCTGCGTCCGTGACGGGAAGAATCACAGTTATTGAGCCCCCTGCAATCTCGAACCGCGGTATTGTCCCCGTTCTAGCATAGCTTTCCCTGATGCGCCGAATTCCTGTACCGAACTGCTCGATAATGCCAAGACGAAAGAAAACACTGGCCAGAACGGGATTGCGGAGGATGGATAGATTCCCCGAGAGGTAGTCCTCGGTTGTCACCCCTCGAGGGAGCCCGCCAGGGGAGACTATTTCCACGCGATTATCGAACATGGAAATGCGGATGTGCGCAGAGACATCCCACATCCTGTGCACGAGCGCGTTTGCAACAGCCTCTCGGAAAGCCTCACGGGGGATTCGCTCGTGATTCTCGCGCTTGAAGCCTTCAATGCGCTCATAGGAGTAATATCGGTCGAACATCTCAAGAGCGCTGGCAAGTTGAACCAGCACAGAAAGGCCCGCGCAGGTACTTCGATCGAGGATATTGTTGACATCCTGGCCGAAGCGCGCCATATCGATGCCGGGAAAATCGTTTTTATCCGCAAGCAGGGCTGCAGCGTTATTGAAATCACCCTTTGAGGAAAGAAGACCGAGCGTCTTTAGCGTGTCTTCATTGAACACACCGATTCCTACTTTTTCTTCCAGCGCATTTGCGAGCGAACTAAAAGAAAAGGTCTGATGAGGAGATTTCGCCTCATCGAAGGTCAGGTTGGAGCCTTCGAGCACAAGGCGTTTTAGCTCGAACGAATCAACCTCTACCGTCGACGTGTCCGATCGGCGATACGCTTTCGAGCGGTAAAGATAGGGCTTTTCCGGCCCCTCAAACACGCGCAGTGTCACCACGCTAGTACGCGAGTCGACTTCAATTTCGAAATCGGGACGGGGGGATATACCGTCATTGATTGCGTTCTCGATCCTCAAGCAATCTCCTGTTGGGTCCTCAAGCCCAACCGCTTCACCGTCATCGGAAACCCCAAACAAGATTTCGCCATCTCCATAGTTGGCGAATGCGCTTACCGTCTTAAGATAGGTGCCGGAAACCATTTCTTTGAATTCGAGGTTCTTACTCTCTCGCATAGTGTCCACTTCCCCTCATGCGTTCTTTTGCCTTTTATCATAGAGCAAAACCGACGAAAAACCGACGAAAAATTTTGCGTCGGTTTTTCGTCGGTTGCGTCAGGAAGAAACAGCGAGAAGGCCCAGTGCGAAACGGGGTGAGACAGAGGTCGGGTGACTTGCGTCGCGTCGGACGTGAGCGGCAAGGCTTTTGGGTGCAAACCCGACCTCCTTCGATCCGGGGGATGAAAACGAATGGGCTCGATATTTGAGTTTCGAGGATGCTACATTGCTGGGATTTCTGTAAAAATCCCAGCAGTAGAATCGCCCACGGAGCTACTATCTTTCATCTCCGTCACTGCCCCAAACGCAAAAGTCGAGCTCAAGCGGGGATAACCCCTCTCTTTCCGCTAGAGCCCGAACAACTTTTTGGAAACCCTCATATGGTTTTCGGTTCTCGAGGGTCAGCTTGCTCCAACGGACTTCGTCCTTGGCCGCCCAGTCGTGGGCACGTGGGCGCTTGTATGCGAAATTCTCCAGCGAAGCACGGAGTCCTTCTTCCCCCTCGTCCACCAACCTTCCTGCGAGCTTGGTAACTTTATCCACCATTATGCCATCCATAGGGCAATGGCACTGATTGAAGAGCTTCGCTTTGTCCGAATCCTGGTACGCAGAAATGAACATGTACTTGGCGGTCATGTTGATGAGTTTCTGAGCGTTTCCGAATGTGATGACCGCATCTTCGATGGATTCTGGTTCGTCTTTTTTTGTCACCTTTTTTATACCGTTGGTTTTGATGAACTCATTGACAGCCTTCTCGATATCCTTTTCAATCTCGTAGAAATCTTGCTCCTGTTTGTCTTTGTCAAGGATATCGTTGATGTAACCCTTAAGCAGACGGTACGCAACAACGGTTTCGTCCGCCTTTTCCCAAAGAAGCTTCTTGTTTGCCACAGGGAACGCCTGCTGTTGAGTCGCATCACGCATGGCCATGATGTAACCAAAGTTGAAGATCTTATCATCGATGGTGGCCTGGGGGACAGAACTCTTTTGATCAGTTTCTTCCATTAGAAATCCTCTCTTTGCTACATAAACTTCCCGTGCTAATCAGTTCCCTATACGCCGCCAGCGTGCGCTCGGCTTCGGCGCGTACCTGATCCGCCAGGCGCTTCGGCTCCAATATCAGCACGTCAGGAGCGAAATTCTTCGCGAACTGCCACATGGCGCGCTCGTTCACGCGGGCGCTTACGGTAACGTGCTCGTCGGTCTCGTCGCTAAAGACGACGTTCGAACCGAACATGCCAATGACGTCGCTTATCATCGCCCGCGCAACGCGAAACCTGCAGCGCGCGTTGGCGGAAGAATACATATAGACATGTTCCGCCATGTACTTCGCCAAATCGAGGCCCATCCGCCCGGCGCCCTCAAGCGATTCGGACGGTTTTACCGGCTCATCATCGAGCACGCGGACGTCCGCCATGCGGTCAATGCGATAGTTCGAAACGTCATCGTACTTGTCGTAGTTGCAGATAAGGTAGTACTTCCCTTCCTTGGCGCGAAAACCGAGGTATCCCACAGGGAAGGCGCGGACAGCGGGGCACCCTCGAATTGGGCGACTCCCTGACCCGGGGATTCTTCCTTGGGCGAATAATCAGCCCGCAATCGCTCGCCGAAACGGAGTCCTTGTCGTGGGATACCTCGGTTTTCGCGCCGGTGTCTTCCCGAATCGCTGCACTGATTATGCTGGAGAGCGCCCTCCGAGCTTGCTGCGGAGGGCGCAAACACCGCCGTCACGCCCGACGCGCATTTCGGGATAGGCTGCACTGCCCAATCGGCTCCGCCTTCTTACCAACCTCCTACAAGGGGTCGCTACCTTGTCTCAAGATGCTCAAGTAATCCTCATAGAGAAACGTCCTATAACGCTGCTTCCCCTTTTCTCGCTGCACAAGAATCCCCAGTCCAACGAAATCCTTAACAAGATTGCTGGCGGTGGTTCTAGCAATATCAAGCTTTTCTGCGACAAAAGACACATCAACGATGGGATTACCCTCAAGAAGCTCCAAAAAACGCTGGCCATTTGATGCCGAGCGCCCTAATCCTCCATTAATCAGATTCGTGTTCTTGGTTCGCAAATCGACGAGTCTTTCGAGCGAGCCTATGGCATCCACCGCGCTGGCCAGAAGGCAATCGCAGAAGAAGCCGACCCACTGCGCATACTCGCCATTCTCCCTAACCGCCATCAGGCGTTCATAATATTCCCTTCTACGAAGCTTGAGCTGATAAGAAGGATAGAATATCGCAGCGCTGAGCGCCCCGTCATTCATCAGGGAAAGAGTGATGAGCAGGCGCCCCAGACGGCCGTTTCCATCAAGAGAAGGGTGCACCGTCTCGAATTGATAATGGACAAGGGAGGCCTTCACAATTGGATCGATTGCGATATCGCTATTGATGAATTTGTCCAGCTCGCCCAAAGCATCATGCATATCATCGACGTTAGGGGGAATATATGCAGCGTTTCTCAGGCCGCATCCAGCTGGCCCTATCCAATTCTGAGACGACCTAACCTCTCCGGGATTCTTTTCAGAGCCGCGCGTGCCCGACAGCAATTCCGCATGAACCTCTTTAAGCAAGCGCATGCAAAGAGGTAGTTCGTTCATTCTCTGCACAGCATATTCTGTCGCCCTGATATAGTTAACTACGTCGGCGACATCACGTTGAGCCAATTCGACGTTCTCAGGATCGAGAATGTCGTCGAACGTGCACTGAGTTCCCTCGATCTGGGCTGAAAGTAAAGCCTCTTTGCGAACGTACATCGCAAGATACATGGAAGCATTGGGGACAAAACGCAGCATGCCTTCAAGCTCGCCGAGTTTTCGGGAGCAAGCGCTGAGCAATCTGACGGTTTCCTCGCTTAGCTCCACCGGAACGACGGTATCAAGCGAGGAGGGAATAAACGAACTATACTCCGACTCGCCCGAAAGATTCTTCCTCAGAAAACCTTGACCTTTATCTTGCCACTGCATACTGCCCCTAATGACACTTTTGTGCGATTATCCAATAAGTATATTGTCTAACAACTTTTTTGTTTAATAAAGTGTCATTACAATTTGAATTAACACGTTAATCACGAAATAGTGTTGTTAGAGAATGGCTCAACCAAACGAGCGTTTTTTCGACCTATGAAAGACCCCCGCCGGCGCGTCCCTTTTCGCGATTGGCGATATACTGGAACCCTACGCAACCATCAAGCCCACCAGGCTGCAAAGGAGCCATCTCATGAACGATTTCGGATCCATCCGCGACGCCGTTTCCCGCGTCGCGCCACGCTATGCCATCGCGAAGGTCGCGGTGTTCTCGCTTTACGCCTCTGATCAGGCACGCACGGGCGGAGACGCCTGCCTTCTGCTCGACGTCGGATGCACGTTCTCGCGCGCCGACGCCGCGCAGTTCCGCCGCTTCATCGCCGAGGACCTCGGCTGCGCGGTCGACGTGGTCTTCCGCTCGGCCCTCACCGCCGAGGACTTCGCCCGTGCGGAAATCGAGGCCCGTGTGGCGTACGAGAACCCCGATGTGACGATTGCCTCCACACCCGACACCCGCGCTCAAGCCGTTCCCCCGGCCGCACCCAAGCCGCCCGTCCGCTAGCGCCCATTTGCGCGGCGTTTCCGCAGTTTTCACAGAAGAAGGCTGCACGTCATGCGCTTTCGCTATCATGGAACCCTACCCACACGAGAATCGCTGCGCGCGAGCGCACGACATCGATATGAAGGAGCTTTTGCATGTGCGGAATCTGCGGATTCACCCAAGCGACCAGCGCTGACGCCCCCGCGCTCAAGGCCATGTGCGACATCATGGCCCATCGCGGGCCCGACGGCGAGGGCCAGTATCTCGACGCGGAAAGCGGCATCGCGCTCGGGCACCGCCGCCTCTCGCTCATCGACCTGGCGAACGGCAACCAGCCCATGGTTCGCGCGACAGGCGAACACGACTCGGCCATCACCTCCCCCGCGCTCATGCCCGACGGCACGCCGTGCGGCACGCCCGAGTCCATGCTCGCGAAGGGCGATTTCGCCATCGTGTTCAACGGGGAAATCTACAACTACCAGGACCTTCGCGCCGAACTCGAGACGCAGGGCTGGCAGTTCAAGACAAAATCCGACACGGAAGTGCTGCTCACAGGCTATCTCGCATGGGGCGAAGGCGTGCTCGACCGACTGCGCGGCATGTTCGCGTTCGCCATCTGGAACCGCGCGACACGCGAGCTTTTCTGTGCGCGCGATTTCTTCGGCATCAAACCGTTTTACTACACGCAGCAGAACGGCCAGTTCATCTTCGCGTCCGAGATCAAATGCATTCTGGAGCACCCCGCCTATACCCGCGAGCTCAATCGCGAGGCACTCGAGCAGTACCTGTGTTTCCAGTTCAGCGCGCTGCCGGAGACCTTCTTCAAGGGCATCTTCAAGCTCGCGCCCGCGCATTGCATGACCGTGCACGCCGACGGCTCCATCACCGAGCGCCGCTATTGGCGCCCCGAGTACCACTTCGACGAGCACCGCAACCGCGAGGACACTGCGCGCGCCATCGACGAGGTCATGCGCGACAGCGTGCGCTATCACAACGTGGCCGACGTCGAGGTCGGAAGCTTCCTGTCGTCGGGCATCGACTCGAGCTACATGGCAGCGTGCCTGGCGAAGGAGAACCCCGACATCAAGACGTTCACTGTGGGCTTCGAATGCTATAAGCAGGCGGCTGCAAACAATGTCGAAGGCGCTGGCGGCAAGACCATGCGCGACGAGATTTCTTGGGCGCGCGAGCTGGCGGACGACCTGCATATCGCCAACACCGACAAGTACATCGGCGAGGAAGAATACTGGGCGAGCCTCCCGCGCGTGCAGTGGCATATGGACGAGCCCTCCGCCGACCCTTCCGCCGTGGCGCTGTACTTCGTCGACCAGATTGCCGCCACCCAGGTGAAGGCCGTGCTTTCAGGCGAAGGCGCCGACGAATTCTTCGGAGGCTACCGAATCTACCAGACGCCGTTCTCCAACGCGAAGGTAAGCTGGGCGCCGAAGGGTCTGCTCAAGGGCGCGTCCCATGCCATGCGCGCGCTTCATCTGCGCGGCGCGAACTACCTTGAGCGCGCAAGCGAGACCCCCGAGGATTGGTACTACACCAACGCGAACGGCGTCGCCTTCACGCCCGAGGAACGCGCAAGCCTGCTCAAGGGCGGCTGCAGCGCCCCCACCCCGCAATCGCTCACGGCGCCCGTGTATGCCGAAGTCGCCGATCTCGACGAGACGACGCGCATGCAGTACGTCGACCTGCACTTCTGGCTGGTGGGCGACATCCTGCTCAAGACCGACAAGATGTCGATGGCGCACTCGCTCGAATCGCGCGTGCCCTTCCTCGATCGCCGCGTGTTCGGCCTGTCGGCCACCATCCCCACGTCGCTCAAGGCCAACGAGCAGCAGACGAAACTCACGCTGCGTGACGCCGCGGAGTTCGCCATCCCGAAAGACTGGGCGCAGAAGGAGAAGCTCGGCTTCCCCGTGCCGGTCGTGAATTGGCTGCGCGAGGAGCGCTACTACGCCATGGTGAAGGAGTGGTTCACGGGCGATATCGCGCGCGAGTTCTTCAACACCGATGAGCTGGTTCGCCTGCTCGACGAGCACAAGGCGGGCGCCGACCGCTCGCGCAAGATCTGGATCGCGTACATGTTCCTTATGTGGTACAAGATCTACTTCGTCGACCGAACCGTCCCGAAAAAGCCAGAGGCGCGCTAGCATCCCGCAAATCAAAAGGGAGAGCCACGAGATTGCGGCTCTCCCTTCTTTATCGGCCGCCCAACCCATTGAGGGGGAAAGAGCGGCCTTGCCTACATCGGCACATATGGGGGGAGTGCCGAGAAGACTCACACGTATGACCTGGCGTTATGCGCCAGCGGGGGTGACTTCCATCTCGCGCTTCAGCATCGCCTGGAACTCAGGGCTCTTCTCGATGGGGTCGTACTCGGGAATGTAATCCGCGTTCTCCGCCTCGAGCTTATCGAGTCGCGCAAGCTCCTCGGCGGACAGGCCCTTCCACGTCGGCTCGATGCCCGCAGCCTTCTCACGCGAGCTCGCGATGATGCCCGGAATGATGTAGGCAGCCCAGCAAAGGATTGCGCCCCACAGGTTCACGCCAAGGAAATTCGCATATTTACCAGCGCCGATGTTCATGAAGGATAGCGTCGCGGGCGCAATAGTATCCCAAATGCCTAAGATCATGCCGATCCAGAAAGCAAGCATGAAGCCAACCTTCGTCGGTTTCACCGGGCCAACGCCGTGCATGAGGAAGATCGGGCCCAAGCCCATGATCATCGTGCCCGAAATGGTGGTCGCGGCGATAATCGAAGCGCCCATGACCATGGGGAGGTTGCCGATAACCGCGAAGATGATCATGAAGATGATGCCGATGATGCGGGGGTTTGTCTTCGGGCGCTTCCCGAGGATGCCCGGCAAATCGCGCGCGGTCAGCTTCGCGAGGGCCGTGAAGGTGGAGTCGAGCGTGGACCCAGCGGTGGCAATCATGATGACCGCCATCATGAAGAGGGCGACGATGCCGAGCGATTGGGCGACGACGACGGGGGCGTCAACGCCGGTGGTCGCCAGGCCGTTGATCATCGAGTGCACGCCGATGAGGGAGAAGAGCACAATCGCCACGAAGCCGAGCAGACCGGCGGCGGTGTAGCACTTGAGCATCTTCTTCGGGCGGCAAAGAAAGCCGCGGTCGGTGAGGACGGCATCATGGAAGCCGTACGAAAGGCACTGCAGGCCGGCGCCGATAATGAAGTCCACGCCGCCTTCGAGCGTCCAAGAACCCGAACCCGCGAGGTCAGCGATGCTGTCCTGGGGAACGATCCAGAACAGAACGACTAGCAGCAGCACCGCGAACAGAATCGCCTGCAGCACGTCCGTTATGATGGAGCCGCGCATGCCGCCCCAGCAGCAGTACCCCACCGTGATGATGGTGAAAAGCCCAGCGGCCAGGATAAAGGGCATCGTGCCCGAGGTTCCGTAGTACGCACCGACAACGGAAGTGTTCGACCAAACCTCGTTGAACAGGCGAATGAGGATGGCTGCCGAAAAGCAGAACGCAGCCGCAACGCCGTAGTGTTCAGTAAGGAAGCTTACCATGCCCTTCATCGCGAACTTGCGGCGAAGGCGGTAGAGCGCGTAGCCCGTCAGCGGGATGCACAGCCAATACACCGCATAGCCGATACCGCCGACGATACCGAAGTTTTGACCCATGTTGGCGGCGTTAGTGACCGACTTCGCGAAAATCCACGCGATGAAGATTGACGCGGTGATCATCCACGGATTCGCGTCCTTACCCGCCTTGTCCTCGCCGCGGAAGAACCCGCCGAGGCTCACCGTTTTCGGCGAAAGCACGAACATAATCACGCCATAGACAATCAGGAATCCCCAAAAGAAGATGCCGGTTGATAGATCCATTCTTGCAAATATCCTTTCTTCTCTTTTCCGAACGCAGGCAGAAAAAAGAGTGCTTCAAGTTGACCTGAACCATCGACCGGTTCAATCCCCCTTGGAACACTCTGCTTGCGCATCTGCGTTTTCCGAAAGCAGATTATAGCTACTATTTGCCTTATGACAATAGTAGGATTTTACTTTTTTATAAAAATTGTTTCACAGGCATTACTTCAAGCCATGAACTGCCGTAATGCTATCGCTTGAGCTGCTTAAAGCCTCCGAGGAGCGCTTTCTCAACGCAATCAGCTGGTCCGCTGACAATGCGCCTGCGATACGAAATCTCTGCCGGCGAGCCTTCAGGCCACAACTTATCGAACCACTTCACGAAGGAATCTTGGTCATAGCGAAGGGGAACGGCCTCGACGAACAGGCCATCTCGTTGTGCGCCGAAAAGCGCGTCGGGGTACGGGGTCTCGGCAATGCGGATCACAAGCCCGAAATGCTGGCCGGCGAAATTGGGAAGACCTGCGGCGCCATTATTGATGACTAGCCCGTGATCGAGGGCGATTGCGGCTGCCGAGCAGGTGTGTGTCGTCGCGAGCGCATCGAGGTCGTTTTCCGCGAGGAAGGCGTCAAGCTTCCGCTGCCGCTCGGGTTCCGACAATTCCTCGCGCGAGCAATTCCACCCGCCTACCATATGCTCGTCGCCATGGGTAATTCCCACTTTTCGCCCCGCAACCGCAACGGTCGTAGTGCTCGGCCGCCCTTCCAGCGGCTGCTTGAGCTCGGGGCGATCGGAAAGCTCGTCGAAAAGCATGGAGTGGATCTTGTTCGAGCGCGCCACGGTCTCGTCGTCAACGCATGCCGGATACGCGCACCCGCATCCAACCCCGATAGGGCTTTCCCGGCGAAGCTCGGCCTCGACATTGCCGATGAGAAGCGTGTATTTCGCCGCCGCCTTCTCAATTGACGCGAAATTCTCTGCCGTTTTGTCGAACCAGTGCATATCGCCGTTAAAGACGGTGGCGATTTCGATATCGGCGGTGCCTGCCTCAGCAGCCCGAGCCCTTTCGTCGGCTATCAGCTGATCGATCGCCTCCAACGCGAAGGGGTTGCCATAGAGGCCTCCAACCACGTAAAGGACATCGCACACGTGCTCAGCCTCACCAGAAAACGCCTGGTCATCGATATGGTAATCGGTCGGGCAAACGCGGCCCGCAATGTCGTTTTGCAACGGTGCCGATGTAATGGGATTACAACAGGGCATGGGAACTCCTTTATCGGGTGGTTTTGCGATTCGAGAGCATAGCGCTAGTAGTTGCTAATTTCCAGTACTCGGTTGATAAAACTACTAGGAATATTCGAAATTCGACAGGCTTCTACTAAAAGCACGGTTTTCAAGAGAAATACGGCTAAAGCGCAAGGCGTTGACGGAGCTCGATGTTGCTCCCTTGTCCAAACGGGCAGCCCATTCGGGAAGAGTTTACCCCTACACCAACTTCGATGCGTCGACAGCCGCGAGATGTCCGGTCGCGCGGTGCTCGAAGAACACGAGCCGCCCATCACGACTTCGATATAGCTCGCGGAACAGCGAAAGGTCGAGCTTGGCCTCGACAGATTGCGCAGGTTCGGGGTTGCTTGCAGGGGCAGCGGGCGTAGCTGGCTCAGCGGCTGCGGCTGGCTTGGGGCTGCTTGAGGTCGCGGTCGGCTTGGGGCTCTCCCGGTACGCAGGTTCGGAGGTTTCGCGGCATGCGGGTTCTGGGCGATTGACCAGCGCAGACTCCGTGCTGTCTCGGCGCACGGGTTTCGCATTTTTTCCCGACGTAGACCCCGCACTTCCGCAGCGCACAGGCTCGGGGTCAAACTCCCCCGTTTCATCAACGATAACTCCGACTCCGCTGTAGCGGCCGCGCGTCGAGAAATCCTCATCGCCCGTATAGGCAACAGGCTCATTCTCAGGTTCCGAAACAGGCGCTTCCTCGAACAGATCCGCACTCCAGCGCGAAGCCTTGAGCTCGTCAGTTTCCCCAAAGCCGGGAAACCCTTCGCCGAACGTGTAATACTCACGCTTACCACGAAAAGGTGTCTTGCGCTCCACCATGATCAGATGTGGTCCCTTACGCCGTCGTAGCTCACGTTCCAGAAAACGAGGCCGGCTGCAGGTGCGTTCTCCCCTGCGGCGCATCGGTTGCACGCCTGGAGCACGTCGGCGACCCATTCGGGCTTCCGCTGGCCGCGGCCGACCATGACAAGCGTGCCCACGATGGTGCGCACCATGGAGTGGAGAAACGCGTTGCCCTTGACCGTGATGACGACGGCCCGCTCCCCCATCACTTCTTCTTGAGTGAACGAGATTTCATGCACATTGCGACACGTCGGCTTCCCCACGGCGCTTGCCGCCATGCAGAAACTCTTGAAATCGTGCTCGCCGATAAGCGCGCGGGACGCCTCGCGCATCGCCTCGACATCAAGCGGCTTCGGGATATGCCACGAGAAATCGCGCAGGAAAATGGGCGGCGCGGGCTCGGTGCAGATGAAGTAGCGGTACTCGCGCTCCGTCGCGTCGAAGCGGGCGGAGAAGCCAGGCTCGCGCTCGTCGATCGAACGCACGACGATGGCCTCATGCGTAAGCGCGTTCATCGACCGAGCAAGGCTCTCGAGCGTTCGATCACGCAATTCATCAGGCAAGATATCGAAGCTCACCACTTGAGCGCGCGCGTGAACGCCAGCGTCGGTACGGCCGGCGCACGTGGTCTCCACCTCGCGGCGGAACAGCAACTCAAGCGCATGCTCTAGCTCACCCTGCACGGTGAGCTGGCCCGGTTGGCGCGCGAAGCCGCTAAAAGGCTCGCCGTTGTAGGCGACAGCGAGCGAAAGCGTCATATTGTATTTGTCATTATCCATAACGAGCATGATACCTTATTTGCGAGCGAACACGGCAAGCAATAAGGCGGCGAACCTCATATCGAGCTGCAGTGACCCGCAACGAGCCAGGGGACGCGAAGCGTCGACCTGCGAAGAAACAAGGGAGGCAACCTGAGGCAAGTCACGGGCGACCTGCAACACTGCGCCCCGCAATGAACTATCGGGGAGAAGAAAACGCTGGCCCAAGGAGTCTCCCCCCCCCAGGCCGGCGATAAGCAGTTCCCTAAGCGATCAGCGCGCCACGTCCGAACAAATCCTGCAGCTCGCTTCGCATGACCGGCGAGCCCGAGTCAACCGTGACCGGCAGCTCCGCGCGGAAGCGGCGGCCGTCGGACTGCGTGACGAGAAGCACGACCCCATCGCGGCCCGGATACGACTGCAAGATGCGGTTCAAGCGCAACAGTTTCTGCTGGTCAAACTCGCACGACGGCACGTTGAGCTGCAGATGCGAGGGGCGAGCATCCGCTTCGTTCAACTCGATTTCCTCAATCTCGAACGCCATGATCTGGTTGCCGCGGTCACTGTGCTCGAACTTGCCCTTGATCTTCACGATGGCATCCTCGTGGATGGCCTCCGCATTCTCGTCGTACTTGAAGCAGATGCACTCCATATGGCCCGTCGTGTCCTCGATCGTGAACGTGGCCATCTTCGTGCCGCGCTTGGTGAGCTTGGTCACCACGTTGGACACCATTCCGACGAACGTCGCCGACTTGATTTCCTTCGTGCGCTCGGCCAAATCACCCAGCTGGAACTTCGTCATGCGGGAAATCGCGCTCTCGTACGGTGCGAGCGGGTGCTCGGACACGTAGATCTTCATGATTTCCTTCTCGTAGGCAAGCTTAGTGCGCTTATCCCACTCGATTCCGTCGGGCGCGGGCACGTCTTCCTGAAAACCGGAGTCCTCATCGGAGGCGAACAGATCGAACATGCTCACCTGACCGGCGTCGCGATCCTTCTGGCGTTTCGAAGCGTTCTCGAGCAGCGGCGTGTCCTCCAGGAAGTACATGAGCTGCTTGCGCGTGTACCCCGTCGAATCGAAGGCGCCGCCCTTGATGAGCGCTTCGAGCGTTTTGCGGTTGAAGCATTTCGCGTCGACGCGGTTCACGAAGTCGTGCAAGCTGGTGAACGGGCCGTTCTCCTCGCGCTCGGCAATGATGGCGTCGGCCACGTTGCGCCCAACGCCGCGCACGCCGACGAGCCCGAAGCGGATGCCGTCCTTAACCGGGGTGAACTCGGCGTTCGACGAGTTGATATCCGGCGGCAGCACGGGCGTGCCGTTGTGGTTGCAGCTCGCGATGTAGCGGATGAGGCGGTCGGTATTGCCCATGTAGCTCGACAGCACAGCGGCCATGTACTCGTTGGGGTAATGCGCCTTCAGGTATGCCGTGCGCATGACCAGAATGGAGTATGCAGCCGAATGCGACTTGTTGAACGCGTACTTAGCGAACTTCTCCGCGTCGTCCCAAATCTTCTTCGCGATGTCGAGCGAGTAGCCGTTCTCAACCGCACCATTGTTCCAGTCTTCCTGGAGCAGGCGCATGATGTCGATTTTCTTCTTGCCCATTGCCTTGCGCAGCTTGTCTGCCTTGCCGGCTGAAAAGCCGCTCATCACCATGGACACCTGCATAATCTGCTCCTGGTAGACCATGGTGCCGTAGGTTTCCTCGAGCACAGGGCGCAGGCGGTCGTCGTAGTAGTGGACGGGCGTCTTGCCGCTCGCCACCTTCACGTAGTCGTCGACCATGCCGGACTCGAGCGGGCCCGGACGATTGAGCGCAATCGATGCGACGATGTCGGAGAAGCGGCGCGGTGGAAGTCGCGCGAACAGGCTCACGTACAGCGAACCCTCCACCTGGAACAGGCCGTCCATGTTGCCAGAGCGCATGAGGGCGAACGCGCCCTCATCGTCGGTGGGAATCTCCTCGGGCACCATTTTGATGCCGGTGGTCTGCTCGACGTTGCGGCATGCGCGCGATAGCACGCCCAAGGTGCGCAAGCCAAGGAAGTCCATCTTGAGCAAGCCCAGGTCAGGCGTGTAGTGACCGTCGTATTGCGTGATGATGCCGCCGCCTTTGGTGTCGCGTTTCATGGGCACGTGGTCGGCCATAGGGTCGCGGCAGATGATGGTTGCGCAGGCGTGCACGCCCTCGCCGCGCACGTGGCCTTCGATCGACTTCGCGGCGTCGACGACCTGGCGCACGTCCTCTTCGCCGTCGTAGGCCTTCTTCAGGTCGGGGTTCGTCTCGAGCGCCTTGTCGATGGTGATGCCGAGCTCGTCGCCAATCATCTTACAGATGCGGTCGCCCACGCTGTAGGGGTAGTCGAGCACGCGCGCGGCATCGCGCACGGCGTTCTTCGCCTGCAGCTTGCCGAACGTGATAACGCCCGACACGTGATCCTCGCCGTAGACTTCTTTAATATGCTCGATGACTTCCTGGCGACGCTCATCCTCGAAGTCAACGTCGATATCGGGCATCTCCACGCGCTCGGGCGACAGGAAGCGTTCGAACAGAAGCCCGTTGGGAAGCGGGTCGAGGTCGGTAATGCCCATGGCGTACGTGCAGATAGCGCCTGCGGCCGAGCCACGACCTGGGCCGACGCCGATTCCCTGGCTACGGGCCCAGGCGATGTATTCCTGCACGATGAGGAAGTACGCCGGGAAGCCTTGCTGCAAGATGATGCCAGCCTCGTATTCATAGCGATCCCATGCTTCTTTGGGCACCGGGTCGCCGTAGCGCTTCTTCAAGCCCCACTCACACTGCTTGCGGAACCAGCTTTCCTCGGTTTCACCCTCTGGCAAGGGGAAACGCGGCAGAATGGAGTCGCGCTCGAGCACGACGTCGATCTTGTCGGCCACCTCGACCGTATTGTCGCATGCTTCGGGGAACTCGGAGAGCGCCTCACGCATCTCCTCTTCCGTCTTCATGTAGAACTCGTCGTTCTCGAAGCGCATGCGGTTCGCGTCGTTCACCGCCGAGCCCGTGCCGATGCACAGCATGATGTCCTGCGCCTTTGCGTCTTCCTTCTTCAGGTAGTGAAAGTCGTTCGTGGCGATGGTTTTCAGCCCCGCGAGCTGGGCGACCTTGGTGAGCTGGCGGTTGAGCTCGGTCTGCGTCATGCCGGCGTCGGTGCGCAGGCCCTGGTTTTGCAGCTCGATGTAGAAGTCGCCCTCGTCGAAGCAGCTCGCGAAACGACGCGCCCACTCGACCGCGTCGTCGAACTGGCGATTGTCCAGAAGCTTCGGGATGATGCCCGCAATGCATGCGGATGAGCCGATGATGCCGTGGCCGTACTTCTGCAGCATGGAGAACGTCGTGCGCGGCTTGTAGTAGAAGTTGTCGACATGCGATTCGCTGACCAGGTGCAACAGGTTGTGATAACCCTCGTTGGTCTTCGCAAGGAGCAGCAGATGGTACAGCTTTGGCTTTACGTCCTTGCGCAGCTCCTCGTCGGTGGTGAAGTAGACCTCGCAGCCGTAGATGGGCTTGACCTTCTTGCCCGTTTCCTTCTCGACCGCCGTGCACGCGTCGCACAGCTCCGGCACGCCCGACATGACGCCGTGGTCGGTGATGGCCACCGCCGGCATGTCGAGATCGGCGGCGCGACGGACCATGTCTTTCACGTGGGTCAAGCCGTCGAGCAGGGAATATTCGGTGTGATTGTGCAAATGTACGAACGCCATGGATGTGCCTCGAATCGCTTACGTGGTATGCGCGCGGAGTATGTTTACAAGTGTGGGTGCGCAGCTGTTTTCTCGCGTTCAATCATAGCAGCAAGTGGCAAGTTTTGCATGGCTAACACAGCGAACAAGTGATGTAGTTTTGAGGAAGGCGCGCGGGAGCCTGGCACGCATCGCGGCGCACCAGGCTCGCTATCTTGAAACATCTTCGCCGGGAGGCGCGAAAGCGGGCATGTCATCGCCGTGTTTGCGCAGATCGCGCTGGAATAAACCTGCCATGATGCGATTGCGCGTCCCCCAGGTAGCGCCCGTTACCGCGTCAATGGTCTTTTGCACCTCGTTTAAGTCCACCCCGCCGGTTTTCCGATCAGGCTGCGGCACCGGCGTTCTCCTTCACGATCGTACCCGCAATGGCGCCCGCCAGCGGATCGGACAGAAACGCCACAATGACGATCGTCGGCCAGAACTGCATGCACAGCGCGACAAATCGATCGAACACGTTCACGCCCACCACCTGGCCGGTCATCGCATTCACCGCCTCGGTCTCGCCCACGCCCGTCATAAAGCAAGTCATCACCGCGCCTAAGAAAAACATGATGAGTGTGGAGAAGAAAACGTTCTGGATCAGGCGAAACGCGACGCTGCCGGGCTTCGCATCAAAGTATACGGCACACGATGCCGACAGCTTCGCGAGCGGAAGAATCGACGTCACGAGAAACGAGGTGACGAACGCGACGGCAAAACTTAAGGCCCAGCATATCGGATCGATATGGGGAACCCCTTGGGCAATGGTGAGGCACAGGCAGAGAACCGCGGCCACGATAATCGAGAAGAACAGGCCGTACACGATGTAGTATTTCTTCGAATGCATTTGAAACGCCCCCTTACGAATGGGGCTGCGCGCCTCCCCTCAGAAGCTGACGCAGCCCCGTTTATGTGAACTTGCGAGCCTCTACGCCACCACGAAAAGCGTCTTCTGCTTCTCGTCCATGCGCGCCGAAAGCTCTTCGACCGTGCCGAATTCCAGGCACTTCGACTGGCAGTGCTGCACGCAGGTGGGAACCTTGCCCGTACCACGGCGCTTAGCGCACGTGTCGCACTGCTTGGTGGGAATGGGCAGGTAGGAGAACTGCCAGTCCTCGTTAACCTCGTCGCCGATGACCCACGGGCCGATCTTCACCACTTTGATGCCCGTCTCGCCGACGGGAAGGCCATGCTCCATCTGGCACGCGATTTCGCAGCTATAGCAGCCAGAGCACCATTGCGCGTCAACCAAAAGTCCGTACTTCGCCATGATTTATTCCCCCTCGACCTTGTAAATCTTGCAGATAGAGCTCTTGTAGTTGGAGCCGAAGCCGCTCTTGCCCGGAATCCACGGAAGCGTATTGTTGATGTTGAGGTCGAACACGTCGTAGAAGTTGTCGGGGTCGCCCTCGGGGAACCACCAGCCGTGATCGCACGACACGATGCGGCGGTCCATCTGCACCGTGAGCTTCGCCTTGCGCTTCGCGCGGCCCATGGGGCCCTCCATCCACACCCAGTCGCCGTCCTTGATGCCGTACTTGGCCGCGGTGTCGGGGTGGATGTCCATAAGCGGCCAGGGGCGATAGTGGCGCATGCGCTCGATCTGACGATGCTCGGAGTGGAACATGCCCCAGAAGCGCGCGCCGGACGTCATAACGAGCGGGAACTCGTCCATAAGCTCGGGGGTGGAGCCGGGGCCGGGCTCGGGCTCCTCGAAATAGGGCAGCGGATCGAGCCCTGCGCGGCTGTAGAAGTTGCTCCACAGCTCGATGCGTCCGGTCGGGGTGTTGAAGCCGGGCTGTCCGTCGGGGCGCAGCTTGCCCGTCTTGTAGCGGTAGTACTCGATGGGCTGGTAGGCGGGTGCAACCTTCTGCAGCTCTTCGAAGGACATCTCGGTGGGCTTGAGCATATCGGTGAACATGTCGTCGACGTTGTCCCACGGCCACGCCTCGGGATTCCAGCGACGTCCCAGCTCAAGGTTGATCTCCATGTCGGACTTGCACTCGCCGACCTGCGTCACCTTGTTGATGGTGCTGCCGCGCTGCGCGCCTGAGACGAACGCGATGCCGTTGCGCTCGGCAAACGTCTGCGCGGGAAGGACGACATCGGCCAAGGCAGCGATCGTCGGGGTCTTGAACAGGTCGACCACCACGATGAAGTCGAGCTTGTTCAGGGCCTTGTAGAGGCGCTGCGGGTCGGCGCCCATGCAGGCGATCGGGTTGGTGGTCTGCAGCCATGCGCCATGGATCTCATAGGGCACGCCGGTTTCGATCGTCTTCACCGTCTCGTCGGGTTGAGACACCGCGAAGCCGAAGTTGAACAGCGGGTAGTCCTTGATGCCGATTCGCTTCTCTTCCTGCACAGGGCCCAAGACCTCGCGGCCCCAGCCGCCTGCAACCGAGAGTATCTCGGGGGCGACGATCATACCGCCCGGGCGCTCCATGTTGCCCGTGATCTCCCACAGAGCGAGAATTGCCTGGCCAGCAGGCATGGCCTCACGCGTCATGTCGACAGCGACGCCCCACTGCAACGTGGAGTTCTTCGCGTTGCCGAGCATGCGGGCCGCGGCGACGATCTTGTCCTCGGGGACCCAGGTGATCTCGGAGACGCGCTTGATGTCGAACTCGGCGGCGCGGGCAGCGAGCTCATCGAAGCCGTAGCACCATTTCTCGACGAACTCGTGATCGTAGAGGTCTTCTTTGACGATGATATTGATCATGCCGAGGGCGAGCGCAGCGTCGGTGCCGGGGCGGACGCGCAGATGAAGCTCGGACTTCGACGCGAGCCAGGTTACCTTCGGATCGACGGTGACGATCTTCATGCCGCGCTTCATAAGGTCGATCACCCAGTGGCCATAGAAGCCTTCAATGTTCGACTTCAGAGGGTAGTTGCCCCAGATGAACATGACTTCCGGCACTTCGTAGTCGGGATGGTCGTAGCGCTCGGGGAACTGCTGGGCGGCGTCGGGAATCCACGGTGCGCCTGTGGTGGCCGCCATGCCCGCGATGCGCGGCAGATAGCATGCCTGCCCGGAGAGGAAGCCCGTGTAGTTGGGGCTACCGAACGACCAGCACAGACGCGTGATGTAGGCAGCGATATCGCGGCCGGTGCCCTGCGCGAACACGACCGACTCGGCGCCGTACTTCTCCTTCATGTCCATGAACTTCTCGGTGATGAGGTCGTACGCCTCATCCCACGTGATGCGCTCCCATTTGTCCTTGCCGCGATCTTCGCGGGCGCGCTTCATCGGGTAGAGCAGACGGTCTTTGTGATTGGTCACCTCGGGCGCGTCGATGCAGCGCATGCACAAACGACCCTGCGTCCACGGATCTTCCGGGTCGCCTTCGCATTTCACGAACTTGCCGTCTTTGTCGGTGTACATGATGACGCCGCAGCCCAAGTGGCACCCCGGCCCCGTCCATGCGCAACCGCGCGTTACATCAAGGTCGCCTTCGGTGTACTTGAAAGGCTTCTCATGTTCGACGACATGATACTTCTCCCCCATGATTCCTCCTCTGTTTGCATACGCCTGGGAGTCATCTTTGCTCCCCTTTCGGACTTCGCCACGGCGGGCTGCGAAGCCGAAAGTGCGTATTCGCTTGCCTTGACAATAGGGGCCTCGTATTATGGAAAAAATCGACGGATAGCGCGGTTTTCAAAAAGCCTCATCGGCTATGCAGGGGATTCGGGGGGAAGATGAGACTATGGAAAATAGTATGAGTAACAGCGTTGAGCCAGGTAAACAGGCCAACCAATTGCACATAGCCGCCATCTCAAGCGGTCTGGGCTTTTTCTGGTGCTGTCTTTTCTCGGAGCTGACGGGCTTCTCGGCGCAAGGCGAGGAGGCGCTTGTTTGGTGGAATCCCATTGCCTGCCGTATCGCGTTTTTCGCCTGCTTCGCCTTGTTCGCCTGCTTTATCGCGCACCTCCCCTTCGGGGCGATGGGAAAACGGGTGAGGAAGAACGCGATCGCGCTCGTCGTGGCGAGCGTTGCAGCCTTCGTGGCAACGGGGGTCGTCGAAGCGGCGGGGGCGGCCATCCCCGTAGGAATCGGAATCGCCCGCGACGCCCTGGGAGGCTTGGGCGCAGCATGCCTGCTCTTCCTTTGGATACCCCTGATCGCGAGGACAAGCCGCGAGACGCTCATCGCTTCCCTTTCCTTATCGGCGGTGCTCGGCAGCGGATTCTCGCTCGGGCTGAAGATGATGGGAGACCCCGCCGCGTGCTTCTTCCTCGCGGCGAGCGCCCTTGCGTGCCTCGGCTTTGCGCAGCTGCTCAGCAGCAGCGGCATCGACCTGGAAGGAAATGCCGGCATCTCATCCGCCCACCAAACGGAAGCAAAGGGAATACCACTTGCGCAATCAAAGAAGAACGCGCAACTATCGTGGGCGTTCGGCATTGTCAACGTGATTTACGGCATAGTGTTCGGCGTCGGCGCGGGAAACCTACTTCAAGTGAACCAAGGCCCTGCCGTAACATGCGGCTGCGCGCTGCTTCTCGCAATAGGCGCGAGCGCCGCGCATCTGTTCGCGCACCGCTCGCAAGGTCGGGTGCAGCAAAGCACCGTGCTTCGAATGCTATTTCCCGTCTTCGTCGTCGCCTTGGTACCGATGTCATTTTTGAACAGCGAAGGAGCGCTTTTCGTTATTTGCAATCTGCTTATCCTGGGAAGCTTCACGTTCTTGGCGCTCGTGAGCATCGCATTCGAGATAAAGGGCGCAAACGAGCGCAGCGCCTCACCGCTCTTTTTCGTAGGGATGAGTCAAATGACCCTAGCAGGCGGCATGAGCTTAGGATTCGCGCTTGATCTGATTCCGGGCGTCACCGGTGTCTTCAGCCTGAACGTGCTTTCTGCGGTGGCACTTGCGCTCGTCATCGTGCTCGCGATACTGATCACGCTCACGCAAAGCCGAATGGTTGACGCTCAGGCAGAAGTCGATGCCGCCGTGGCACAAGCGCGCGCAATCGCCGAACAAGCTGAACAGGGGCGATGGAAAACGCGATGCGCAGAGATTGCGAGCGACTCGAAGCTGTCTGCGCGCGAAACCGAGGTTTTCCTACTCCTGGCAAAAGGCCGCGGAACCGAGCACATCCAAAACAAGCTGGGCATCTCGAGCCACACCGTGAAGACGCACACGTACAACGTCTACAAGAAACTCGGCGTGAAGAATCGCGAGGAGCTGCTTGACCTGGTCGAAGGGGAGAAATAAAGAAAGAGCCACGGGAGTCTTGATGCCGTCGGGACGAATCGGCCCGAACGCCATCGGAGCCGCAAGAGGCAGACCCGCCTATTCAGCCGCCAGCATGCGGCAAGCCCATTGGGCGGCGACCATGCTACCCTTCGCGAGCACGCTCTCATCGATGGTGAAGTGGCAGCTGTGCTGCGGGTGCGAGGCTCCCACCTCGGGGTTTCGCGTGCCGACGAAGCAGAACACGCCGGGCACGATGTTCAAGTACTCACTGAAATCCTCACCCGAAAGCGTGCCGCGGTAATCCGACACGGCGGACTCCCCCAACATGTCCACAACCGCACGTCGCGCGACCTCCGCGCATACGGGATCGTTCGCGAGGCCTGCGTTGCCCTCCTCGAACGTGAACTTCACCTTGGCACCGAAGGCATGCCCTATCTTGCTCACGATGCGCTCAAGACGATCGGGGACCTCGCGGCGCAGCTTGTCGGTCCAGGTGCGCACCGTCCCCGAAAGATAAGCGTGACCAGCCATGATGTTGCGCGCCTCGCCGCCATGGAACTCGCCCACGGTAACGACGACCGGGTCGAACGGCGACACGTCGCGGCTGACGAGCACCTGCAGCCCGTTGACCATCTCCGCGCCCACGACAACGGCGTCGACGCCCTTGTGCGGCATGGATCCGTGCGCGGAGACGCCCTCGATATCAATGTGGAACCAGTCGGTATTGGCCATGCGCTGTCCCGGCGCACACGAAACCGTGCCCGCGTCCACCTCGCTCCAGATGTGCGCGCCATAAATAGCGTCGACGCCGTCAAGCGCGCCTGCGTCGATCATGGAAAGCGCACCAATCGAGATTTCCTCGGCAGGTTGGAACAGAATGCGAACTTCGCCTTTGAGCTGCGGCTTCATCTCGAGAAGAATGCGAATCGCACCGAGCATCATGGCCATGTGCGCATCATGGCCGCACGCGTGCATGACGCCCTCGTTCTTGGAGGCGAACAACGCACCCGTATCCTCGGTCACAGGAAGCGCATCAATGTCGGCGCGAAGGGCCACGCGACGCACAGGGGTGCCGGAGGCATCGTAGGCGCCAGGGGCTTCCCCGCGAATCGTCGCGATAATGCCGTTGTTATCGAGACGGCGATATTCAACTCCAAGGCTGTCGAGTTTTTCGCAAAGCATCTCCTGCGTATGAGACTCATGACCTGAAACCTCAGGATACTGATGAAAAAGCCGGCGCCACTCGATGACCGCGGGCTCGGCGGTAGCGGCAACGTCGCGAACGCGCTCGGCGGTCAGTCTTCCTGCAAGTTCGGATTGGGCGAAAGCAAGCGCTTCGACATCGGCGCAAGGATGCATGGGGGATTCCTCCGTAAAGACAAGGTCAAATCGACCTTGATGGTATTGGATGAGCAGGCTAAAGACCAGCGCAAAGCTGTAAATTCGCGCGAAACCAAAATTAAAGCAGGCAAACGGTGAGAGAACGAGCCGTCAGGACACAGAGGGATAGTTATCCCCGCGGCCTTGTGCGCGCTTGCCCATGAGCAGATTCAACAGCGAACCCGCAACAACGAACGCGACGCCGACCCAGAAAAGACCAGGTAGAGCAAGCCTTAGGATAATCGAGCTCGCCACCACGGAAAGGAAGGGCGCCGCATACGACGCAAGCGCCATGCGCGACACGTTCCCGAACAGAAGCCCATGGTTCCAACACGCGTACCCCGCAGCAATCGAACCCATCGCGGCAAGGAGAGCCAGAATCGAACCGATCGACGGCAAGCTCTCCGGCGCAGGCGCGCCCGACGTGGCGAACATGACCCAGAACACCGCAGCAACGCCGATCATGAAATAGGCTGTGGCGTCCTTGCCGTTCGTGATGCGCGGGGTGACAACGGAATAGGCGGCCCAGGCAAGCGCCGCCGCGAGCGTCAAGGCGAACGGAAGCGGGTTCGAGACGACGTCGGCCACAACGACGCTCGCGTCGAGGCCAGCGTCTCCCCCGAGCGCCAGCATCACGCCCACCGTCGCAAGAGCAGCACCCGGAAGCGCACGAGCCGCGCCGCGTGCGCCACTAGCCGCCGTGGAATTCAGAAGCACGGTAAGCGACGGCCATAAATAGTTCACCATGCTGAGCTCGACCGTTTGCGTGGACGAGGCGGCAAGGCCGATCGACGCGCTGATAGCGGCCTCGTAGAAAACGAAAAGCCCGCCGCTGATCAGGAAGTACTTTGCGGGATAGGCGCTCGGCCTCGACGGGCGCAGCACGATGAACAGCGAAATCGCGCCGAGCGTGTAGATGAGCGCACCGCCGAGCAGAACGCCGAAGCCTTGCGAGGTCAGGCGCACGAAGCCAAACATCATGCTCCAAAACACGAGCGCAAGAAAACCCACCATTGTGGCCCGATCGCTTTTGCCCATTCGCCTCACGCGGCCGCTTCCCTTCTCCATCGAATCACCAAACTGCCCCATAGTACAAGAGCGCGGGCGCAGTGGGGCGCGGCGCCCGCAAAAGGAGGAATAAGGCGCCGGGCGACGGGTGTTCGCAAACGCCCTGGCTAGCGCTCCGTCTTCACGACGAAACCGAAATAGACGATATGCCCCACCCACACGGCGGCAACGATTGCACGGCCAACGGGGACGTTGCTCATCATGACAAAACCCACAGCCAAAAGCACGGTGACGGGCACGAGGATGGTGAGCTTCGCCCGCAGCGTCATGGAGCGCTTAGTCACATAGTCCTCGAGAACCGTTTTGTAGACCTTCGTGCCTTTAAACCAGCTGTTCAGGCGATCGGAGCTGCGCGCAAAACAGAAGGCGGCCACCAAGATGAACGGCGTTGTGGGCAGAATCGGCAACACCACGCCCACCATCCCCAACGCGAAGAAAAGGAAGCCTCCTGCTGCCCACAGGGCGTAGCGCAAGCGTGAGTTTGCTTGTTTTACCTGCTCAATTGGGATACACTGCTCAATTTGGGCAGTCTGTTCGTTCACGCGACGTACCTACTTACTGTTTGACATCTCTCACAAATTTGGGAAAGTTTACCAGGGTTTAGTTCTCAAATCAACCGTGGAAAACTTCTCAGCCCTATAATCACCTCCCTACGAGAGAAGAATGCGCTCGCTTGCAGCTGCGATGGCTGTAGCCAACGAGCGCTCGTCGGCGCCGCGCGCTTCAGCAAGCAGCGACATCGTGCGCTCAAGGCGCAAAGCGACGTCGGCGGCAAACGCTGTCGTTCCTGGTTTACCTGGGAAATCGGTCTCGAGGAGCAAGCGATTCTCGGGGATAGTTCGCGCATAGGCGCGGCCGCGTTTCGTTTTGAGCATGCGCTCGTTCACCGAGAAGAAGCAGCCCGCATCGATGGCGCGAGAAAGCTCCTCTTGCGAACCGGAGAACCAGTGGAAAATGCAGATGCAGGCATCGAGGCAGCCTGTGCGTTCGAGCACATCAAGCACGCAGGTCGCTGCCGCCGACGAATGAATGGACATAACGCGCCGAGGGGACTCCGCGGACGAACCTGCGGCGCACTGCCCCGCGGCCTTCCCTTCCTCAAGTGGGCGCGCGGCAGCAAGACATACGCGCTCGAAGGCCTCAATCTGCGTATCGCGCGTTTCCGCTCGACGCGGCTGGAAGTCAAGCCCCACCTCCGAGATCAGGGACGCGCCGGGAGCCAAGCGCTCGAACAGCGCGATTTCCCCTTCCCCGCAGGCGCCATCGGCAACCCACCATGGATGAAGCCCCAAGCCGACGCGCACGCGAGGCGCGAAGGGAGCAAGCATCGTGCGCACGCGTTCATAATCTCGCGGATCGCAGGTCCCCGAAAGCGCGCCGCCACAGGCGGCATAGGCAGCGGCGAGTGCTTCCTCGTTGCGCGCAAAGTCCAGATGGCAGTGGGTATCGATGAGGGGGACGCCCGCCATCACAGCGACCGCCCGCCGTTTTCCAAACCCACAAGCGAGCAGATAACGTAGCCCGCAATCATCTGCCCCATGATGGGAGGCATCCAGGAAGTGGTGCCGAGGGGCAGCTTTCGGCGGCGCTCCCCGGGCACTTGCTCGGGTTCGGGCAAGCGCGGTGTGCCCAAAAGCTCGCGCGCCGAAGGCTCGTCGGAGTACAGGATGGTCCAACGTTTGATTCCCCGTTTGCGCGCCTCTTTGCGGAGGATGCGGCAAAGCCCGCAATCGTGCGTATCGTAGATGTTCGCGAACGACAGACGCTCAGGAAAGAATCGATCCGCGGCGCCCGAGGAGCACACCAGGGGAAGCCCCCTGTCTTCGCACAGCTTCGCGAGGGCGATTTTCGCGGAGACCGTGTCGATCGCGTCGATCACGAAGTCGACGTCGCCGTGAGCATCGAGAAATGCGGGCAGGTTCTCCGTCAGGATGAACTCGTCGACCGTTTCCACCTGGGCCTCGGGATTGATCGCGAGCACCATTTCGCGCGCAACATCCGTCTTGCGCCGACCGATGGTGCTCTGCCAAGCAACTGCCTGGCGGTTCACGTTCGAGGGTTGCACGACGTCGCAATCGACCAGCACAAACGACCCGATACCGCCGCGCGCGAGGGATTCAAGACAGTTCGAGCCGACGCCACCCAGGCCAAAGAGGAGCACCTTCTTCCCTGCAAGAAGCTCGACGCCATCCTGGCCGAACACGATAGAGAGCCTTCCCCATCGATCCTCGAGGGGGGACGTGCGCGCAACGAGCGGGCGCCCGTCGGGTGCGAAGGTTGTGTTCGATTCGGCGTTCTCAGCCATGGGCTTGTTCCTTCCGGTGGGCTTTAGCGGATTGAGCGGGCTTGAAAGTTGGGACCAGTTAGCAGCGGAGCTAAGGCGGGTTTGAAGCTGACACGTTGCCCGTTCGAGGCGGTTTCGGACGATTTTGAGCGCCCCGCGGAGCAGTAGGGCTAGTTCGTGGTCATTTGAACGAGTTGTGTGCGCTTGCATTCCTCCCCCAAACGGAAGAAAGTCGAAAAACAGCGGAGTTACACCCCAAATTAAGGCAATGTGGGGTGTAACTGCATATCGAACGGCACCTTAGCGAGACATCAACAGCGCACAACTCGTTCTTTTGACCACGAAGGTGGCGTAGTGCTCTACTCGATGACCTTCGCCTCATAGCCAGCATCGACGATCGCATCGATGAGAACCTGGTCAGCCACGTCGGTGGACAGCTTGGCCGTAGCGGTGTTGGACTCGAGGTCGACCACGGCCTCCTCCACGCCCTCGATGCCCTCGAGCGCCTTTTTCACGTGAGCGACACAGTGTTGGCACATCATGCCTTCGACGGACAGCTTCTTCTCCATAACGATCTCCTTCGCTTGAACGTTTTCCATTTCTTCACTATGACCAGCGGAAACAGGCGAATCATCGCCGCCTTCCGCAGAGGGCCCTTCTATTGCAGGCGCGCCCGGCTCGCTCGCAGGCGCAGCCCCAGGCTCCAGCGCCTCCGTCGCGCTCCCCGAGGTCGCGGGGCTCGACTCCTGCGCCTGGACGAGCAAAGCGGGCTTCCACCCGCGAAGGCGAAGCGCGTTCGAAACCACGCACACCGAGCTGCACGACATGGCGGCCGCGGCAATCATGGGGTTGAGCGTTACGCCCGCGAACGAGAGCGCGCCCGCCGCCACGGGAATGCAAATGACATTGTAGATGAGCGCCCAGAACAGGTTCTGCTTGATATTGCGCATGGTCGCGCGAGAAAGCGAGATCGCTGCGGGCACATCGGCCAGGTCGCTTTTCATGAGCACGATATCGGCACTGTCGATGGCAATGTCGGTACCCGCACCGATGGCGATGCCCACATCGGCGCGCGCGAGGGCAGGAGCATCGTTCACGCCGTCGCCGACCATGGCGACGGTCCCCTGTTTCTGCAGGTCACGAATGGCTTCTTCCTTGCCTTGGGGAAGGACGCCCGCGATGACGTCATCGGTGCCGACGCGCTTTTGGATAGCTTGCGCTGTGCGCTCGTTGTCGCCCGTGAGCATAATGGTGCGGATGCCCATGCGGGAAAGCTCGGCGAGCGCCGCGGCACTTCGAGGTTTGGGCTCGTCGGCCAGGGCGATAAGGCCTGCGAGCGCGCCATCCACTGCGAAGTAGAGCACCGTCTTGCCCTCATCAGCGAGGCGCTTTGCCAGTTCTTGAGCTGCGACGATGTCGATTGCGCCTTCCTCCATGAGACGTGCGTTGCCTGCAAGGCACGTGCGCCCCGCAACCACGCCGCGCAAGCCGCCGCCGGGAATCTGCCCGAAAGCATCGACGTCCTCGGCCTCGACGCCGTGCGACTCGGCATATGTCACGATAGCCTGCGCCAACGGGTGCTCCGATCGCTTCTCGAGGGAGTACGCAAGGGAAAGGAATGCGGCTGCCGCGTCATTGCATTTCAGCTCGTCGATGGCTCCGGTTGCGCTCACAAAGCGAGTTCCGCACGAGCCGAACAGTCCAGCGGACTGTTCGTGCGAGCCAGGACTGCCGAGCGACTGGGCGCCGCCGAAGCCATCTGCCGAGCCCGGGGCTCCACCGACGCGACCCGCGGCGCCCGAAGCGAGCGCCGAACGTCCCCTGGCCACCAGCACCTCGCACACCTCGGGCGCGCCCTTCGTGATGGTTCCCGTCTTGTCGAGCACGACCGTCTTCACGCCGTGCGCAGTTTGCAGGGCCTCGGCCGACTTCACGAGAATGCCGTGCGTCGCGCCGCGCCCCGTCCCCACCATGATGGCGGTCGGAGTGGCAAGGCCAAGCGCGCAGGGGCACGAAATGACAAGCACGCTGATGGCATGCGAGAGCGCGGTGCCCACATCGGTGCCGACGAACATCCAGATGGCGAAGGTGAGAAGCGCAATCGCGATGACCGCCGGCACGAAAACGCCCGAAATCTTGTCGGCAAGCTTTTCGATAGGTGCCTTAGAACTTGTCGCCTCATCGACCATGCGCACGATCCCCGCGAGCACGGTATCGGCGCCCACATGCTCGGCGCGCATGGCAAACCATCCCGTGCGATTCACCGTCGCGCCCGTAACCGCAGCCCCGACGCCCTTTTCAACTGGCACGCTTTCGCCGGTGATAACGGACTCGTCGACCGTGCCCGATCCTTCGATCACAACGCCGTCGACAGGCACGCCCGCACCTGCGCGCACGATGAGAACATCGCCCGGTCGCACCTGCTCGGCAGGGATTTCCTCTTCGATTCCTGCAGCGTTGCGCCGAATCGCCGTCTTCGGCGACAGGTCCATAAGCTTCGCAATCGCGTCGGTCGTCTTCCCCTTCGCGCGCGCCTCGAAATACTTGCCGAGCGTGATCAGCGTGAGAATCATCGCCGCCGACTCGAAGTAGAGGTCCATCGCCGCCATGTGCGCAAAATCGATGTCGCCGTGGCCCATCCCCCAGCCGATGCGGTAAATCGCGACGATGCCGTAGACCGTCGAGGCGGCCGAGCCCAGCGCGATGAGAGAGTCCATGTTCGGCGAGCCGTGAAAGAGCGCTTTGAAGCCCACGCGGAAGAACTTGAAGTTCACGAAAATCACGGGCAGCAAGAGCAGGAACTGGGTAAACGCGAACGTGAGCATGTTCTCATGGCCCAGGAAAAAATCGGGCAAGGGCCAGCCGAACATGTGGCCCATGGAAAGGTAGAACAAGGGGATGGTGAACACGAACGACACGATGAGCCGCATGCGCACGTGTGCTGCCTCCTTCGCGGCGGCATTTTCCCGGGCGGCCGAGGGGACAACGCCACTCGGGGCACCTGCGGCGGTAGCCTCGATTCGGGGCACAGCGCCGTAGCCCGCCTTCTCGACCGCCGCGCTGATTGCGGCAAGCGTGGCTGGGTTGCCGTCGTATTCCACCTCCATCGAGTTTTTCAGCAGGTTGACCACGGCATGCTCGACGCCGGCGACGTCCGAAGTCGTCTTCTCGACGCGAGCCGAGCAGGCGGCGCACGTCATGCCCGAAACGTCAAAGGTTTGCTTTTGCGTCATCTTCTACCTCGCAAACTTCTTGATGAGCTGCATCGCCTCGTCGATGATGGCGGTGTTGCCCGCCTCGATCTGCTCGACGACGCAGGTTTCCAGGTGATTTTGCAGAAGAATGGCGGAAATGGAGTGCACTGCCGATTCCGCGGCGGCGAGCTGCGTTAAGACATCTCCGCAGTAGCGGTTGTCGTCAATCATGGATTTCACGCCGTTGAGCTGGCCGATTGCACGGTTGAGACGCTTTTGCAAATCGCGTTGGAACTCCTCCGACCGCGGCGTCGCCTTGTGATGGCAGCAGCAACTTTGCGCGCGCACACCCTTGCTTTCGCAGGCAGCGAGACCGTTGCCAACTGGAGCCTTGCCAACATCCTGCGCTGCTTGCTTGCCATTTGCCTTGGCCATCCCAATTCCGCCTTTCTTTCATATACCCCCTGGAGGTATCTTTCGAGGGCATTATATACCCTTATGGGGTATATGCAAGAACCATCACGCAAACGGCGGCAGCAGAAGAAGGGATAACAGTGCGTCGTTTGAGGCGTCATCCCCCACGAGGGATAACACAGCCCCCTAGCAACAAGAATCCCAAGAGCGCACCTGCAAACCCAGCCGAAGACAGCTCGGGAAGGCAACGCCCTGTCAGCAGAGGGCGGCGCAGCGAGCTCGGCCGAAAAAGCCGCCGCCAGAGCCCTTTGCAAACCAAGCTGCGGCTCCGCCCTCCCAGCATTAGTACATGCCGAAAGCATTCCAGAGCATGACGTTCATGATTACCATAATCACAAGCGTGGCGAACATGAAATACAGTGAGATGCGATACACCGACACGGTTTCGGCTCCTTCGCCCGCAGCTGCCGGAGCACCGCGCGAACCTACGGCCGAAAACTGCGTCGTCCAATCCTTCGTGAGGCGTTTTGTGCTCTTGACCTGCAGAAGCGACAGGAAAACGAGCGCCGCTGCCAGCGCGAAGAACAACCCGAAGTCGCACACGTATCGCATGAGGATGCCCGCGCCCTGCAAATCGAAGACGCAAAGCACGAACGCCACACACACAAGCGCCATGAACAGCGGCAACAGTCGCTGCTCTTTAAGCTGCGCGCGCACGCGCCCGACAACGATGCCCAAAACAGCAAGCGCCATCGAATACAGGAAGAAGTAGCCGCCAAACATTGGCTCGTAGATGGTGATGCCCTGATAAGCGGGGTCGAGATAGGCCTGCCGCAAGAACGGGAATTGGCTGCCGAACACGGGCGGCTGGAACAAATATGCATAGAGCCCGAACGGAATGCGGTCGAGGTGGAACCCTCGGTGGGTCATGTCGTTCGTGGTGAGATTGTAGTTTGCGCCGAAGTCGAACGGCGAGCCGAATCGCGCGGCATTGTAAGCCAATACCGCAACCGCCACCAGGACAAACGGCACCATCGCGACTTTAAACGAGCGCATAACGTCGCGCCTGGCCTCACGGTCGCCCTTCGAGTCGCGCAGAAACGGCCAGAAAAGGACGAGCCCAAACACCGCCGAGAGCACCATCTGCGGGCGAGAAGCCATGGTCAGCGCGATGAGCAGCGCGCCAAGCACGATCTTTCCCCGCTCGATATAGCCGCGCGAGGTGCCCGAAATCCACAACCCCAGGCCCCACGAAACGAGCGCGAGCGACATTGCCTCAGGCATGAAGTACATCGACGGCGTACGCGCGAGGATGATGCCGCCGCCCGCGACGAACAGCATCACGTCGAGCACCACGAGCACTCCGATCGACGTGCGCGGGAACCAGCGACGGCACACCGCCGAGAGCAGATACATAAGGCCCGCCGCGTAGACGCAGTCGCAGATTGCGATGCCAAGCCACGTCGGAAAGCCCGTATGCGTCACGAGCAGCCACGGCACGTAGAACACCAGACATGGCAGGATGCCGAAGTACACGTAGTATTTCCCCTGGAAATAGGCGTGATCCCAAAGATAGGGCACGCCCTGAGCCGCGCGCGCCTGCGTGTCGTAGGGGTTCGCCATCGCCTGCAGCGCCTCGGAGGGAACGTCGTTCAAGTACAGATGCCCCTGGGTAAGCGCAACGGCGAGCTTCTGGTATTGGAATTGGTTCTCGTACGATGCGGTTTGCGTCATGGACACGTAGTGCGAGTTGGAAAGCACAAGCGCAAGCACAACCACGCACTGCACGACGACGAGCACGACAAGCAGAAGGCGATGGCTCGCCAAGCGTGAATCGCGAACGCGGCTATAAAGCCCCGATGCCGGGCGCAGCGCGAAAAGCACGAGCAGAATGGCGAAAACCGAGCCCGCCCGCAAGGGGTCGAAATCGAAAGGCACCTTCTGGTTAAGCGAGATACCTGAAACTTGAACAGCGCCGATGTCCGCAAGGTTCGTCATGTTCACCTTGATGGAATGGCACTTGCCGGCGGGGTCGAGCGAGATATAGGTAGTCGCAGGGTCGGCAGGATCGACAGACACGGCAGGGTTCGCGTAGTAGTTCGCGTTGCCCTCGTCGGCAAGCGAGATGACGACCTGGATCTTGCTGTCGGTGGCCTTGGCAGCGCCAGCCGCGTCAGCGAGCACCGGCGTGAAGTGGATGGAGCGCACTGTAGAGTTGAGCCCCGTGATCTCGAACGAGCTCGACGAGGAATCAAGTGTGATCGTACCCACCTGCGATGGCTGCGCGCCATTGACCAGGTAGCTTCCCGCATCGGGGTAAGTCATGGAGTAGAAGAACTGGAAGTTGTAGCCGAACACCTCGAGCGCTATCGCCAGCAGCAGGCAGATGAGAATGCCGACGCTATTGTGCGCTTTGCTGTGCGCACGAGAATACGCAGCCTGGGACTCAGGTGCTTGCATGGGAGGCTGCTGGGGCGCAAACGCTGCCTGAGATGAGCGCGACGCTGAACGCAAAGGTGCCTTCTGCTGCGCGGAAGCAACTCCTCGACCTGCGGTTTTGCGTCCGCCAGCGACGCGCGCATGCGAGGCAGTCTTGCCCGCGGCGCTCGCATGCGAGGCGCGCTTTCCCACAGCGGAAGGCGAGCCGCCCTTGCCCGCCGCGCCAGCCGCCCGAGAGCCTGCCGAGCGCGAGCCGCCCTTGCTTGCAGAGCCGGCAGCGCGTGCTCCCGCATTGCGCGGGGCAGCCGAGCGCGGCGCCGCGTTTCCCGAGCCAGCGGAGCGAGAGCGCGCACCCGCAAATGGCGTGCGCTTTTGCCCACCCGCGGCACTGCGTGCGTGATTCGCCTTCCGATATTTTTGATTTTCGCGCGCGAACTGCTCGAACTCGGGCGTTGAATGGCCCGGCTCGAACGGATCGTATCCCTGATCGTTATTAGCCATGCCCCAAGTATAAGCACGATGCCGCGTCGCGCGCCCACTTCCACCGCGCGCCCACATCAAGGCCGGCCCGCCTGGCCCCGCCTCGGACGACCGACGCCGCCCTACCCCGCCTGGCCTCGGAGACGACCGACGCCGCCGAGCCTCGCCTTCCCAAGCTTCTTTCTCAAAATCGCAAAACGAGGAACAAAAATCGTCGATATGTGAGTCGAGAACGAGAGATATGCGCGTCTGGCCCTGCGGCGCCCCGCATTTGCCCAGGTCAATTTTTGCGAAGCCGAGTTTTCCAAAACTAACTCCTCGCATATCGACGATTTCTGTCCACGACGAGGCGATTTTCGAAATGATGGAAGATGAGAAGGTGGCGTCCCGAAAGCTAGAGTCGGAAGCCTTCCGGCATGGTGAACCAAACCACTCGCCCAATCACACGAGGCAAGGGGCGTTCCCCACCTCGGAGGAACTTAATCGTCTCGTATCCGGAAAGGTAGGAGTCGGGACTGAGCGTTATGAGCTTCTCGCCAACACTCACGCGCTTCACCGCGAAGTCGCCGCTTCCCGTCCCGAACACATACACATGCCCATCGACAACCTCGGATTCGGGCACAACGAGCGCCAAGCAGCCGTTCGGCAGCACGCGATTCATCGACTCGCCGGACACGCGCAAGTAGAAAGCATTCGGGTAGCGCTCGTGCAACGAGTGCGGCACGGGGACGTACTCCTCGACGGGGAAAGCGTCGCGCGGGGCACCTGCAGCCACGCGGCCAAGCAACGGCGCATACTCAGACCGCGAATCACCTGAACGCCGAAGCGATCGACGGGCAAAGCCGTTCTTCTCGCTGTTGATATCCTCAAGGGTGAGTTCGGGAAATTCGCTGAGCAGGATAAAGAGGTTGCTGCGGCGCGGCTGCGAGTTTCCCGTCTCCCACGACGAAACCGTGGTTTGGGAAACCTGGAGGCGCTCTGCAAACTCGACCTGGGTCAGTCCAGCATCGACGCGTACCGCCCTGATGTTGTTGCCGATCGCATTATCCGTCGTATCGCTCACGCGCACCTCCCGTTGCCGCATCAATGCTATCAAACTTGCTTATTCCCTCGATTGACGAGGCTTTGTTACCCGTTAAACTTAGTAGCGCCAAATTCACGGGAAGGGAGGCAGCGTGAAAAACTGGCTCACGCGTGCACGCGAAATATCAG
Source organism: uncultured Ellagibacter sp. (assembly GCF_934617235.1). GTDB lineage: Bacteria > Actinomycetota > Coriobacteriia > Coriobacteriales > Eggerthellaceae > Ellagibacter. Next base: position 44,717 of record NZ_CAKTTZ010000009.1, read on the forward strand.
GGCTAACGGCACAGCAATGTGCGGATGCTATCGATTTGCCGATAACGGCCTATGCGCAGGTGGAGCGCCACCCCGGCACGCTCACGTTAAACGAGCTCGCAGCGCTTGCGCGGGAAATGGGTCCCGCGGGCGAAACCCTCATCGAAGGCGCTTTTCAGTCCCTTCGCGCATAAGCGGGAAAGCCAGATAACCCGTAGGCTCCGAACGAACTCGGGAACCACCCCGCGGCCAAGGCGCAACTCGCAGGTGCCAAACCATTCCGCCCACCGCGCGCTCGCGAACGCCGAACTCCCCGCCAATCGGCGAGTCAACGAACTCATAGGCCCCAAACTAGCCAGACCCCTCACCAAGACAAAGACTCCCACCCGCAGGTCTGAGCCATCCCACCGCGCCCGCCGTTCGCGAACGCCGAGCCATTCCGCCAATCGCGAACCCACCGCCCGCGAGACCCCGAGCCGTTCCGCCGCCCGCCGCGCGCCGACTCGCCTACAAACGCCAAGCTTCCCAAGCCCGCATCCCCGACCATCCCGCAACGAGAAAACACCCCACAAGCAAGCCACCCAACCAGCGCGCGCCCGCCGTAACAATGCCGTAACCTTTTCTTAACGCTTACGTTCACTTGGCCTTATCTTCCCGAAACAATCGAACGATACGATGAGGTTCATAACCATTCATCGACGAGGCACAGCCGCTTCGTCCCGTTCGCGGAAGGAGGTCGGTTTGACGGGCAAATCGGAACAGGAGCTCGACGAGGCGACGCCTTACACCGACCTCGTGGAGCATACCCCCAAGATCAACCAGCAACTCGCCCGCTACGGCGTGAAGTTCGGCATCTACAAGGACGGCACGTTCAACGAGAGGCTCTTCCCCTTTGACGCCATCCCGCGCGTCATCGAAGCCAGCACATGGGAATCGCTCCAGGCGGGCCTTATCCAGCGCGTGCGCGCGCTCAACTGCTACCTCGCCGACGTGTACGGGAAAAAACAGATCATTGCCGACGGAATTGTCCCCGAGGACTTTGCCTTCGCGAGCTCGGGATACCTTCCCCAGTGCGAGGGAATCACCCCACCTGGCGGCATCTACAGCCACATTTCCGGCATTGATCTGGTCGAAGGGCAAGATGGCACCTGGTATGTCCTCGAGGACAACCTGCGCATCCCCTCGGGGGCGAGCTATCCGCTCATCGCGCGCGGACTGTGCCGCCGTTGCGACGCCGAGACCTTTCGCACGACGCCGATCGCGGACAACCGCGATTACGGCTCGCGCCTGAAGGCGGTCATGGACAACGTGAACACGGGCGGCGTGAACGTCATCTTGACCCCCGGGCGCTACAACGCCGCCTACTTCGAACACGCCTATCTTTCGGAGAAAGCGGGCGCCATCCTTGCGGAACCGAGCGAGCTGTTCGTGGAAAACGAGACGCTCTTCTACCGCGACGCCGGGCGCAACCTGCGCGTCGGTGCGCTGTATCGCCGCTTGTCAGACGAATATCTCGATCCGTTGTGCTTCTGCGCGGACAGCCTCATCGGCGTGCCCAACCTCATGAGCGCCTATCGAGCGGGCAACATCGCGATCATCAACGCGCCCGGCAACGGCGCAGCTGATGACAAGGGCATCTACTATTTCGTTCCCAAAATGATCGAATACTACCTCGGCGAAGCGCCCATTCTTAAAAATGCCCCCACCTACCTGCCGTTTTATCCCGACGACATGGCATATGTGCAGGAACACGCCGAGACGCTCGTCATTAAGGACGTCGCGGAGGCGGGCGGCTACGGTGTGGTGTTCGGCAGCGAGCTTACGCCCGAGAAGCTCAGCGAGTTAAAAGCGCTCATCCGCCGCGAGCCGCGCCGCTTCATCGCTCAGGAAGTCATCGATTTCAAGTGCCTGCCAACCTATATCGGCGGCAAACTCGTGCCGCGAAAGGCGGACTTGCGCGCGTTCGTTTTGTCAGGTGCCGAAACATCTGTCTGGCCGAGCGGCCTTACGCGCTACTCTCGCATCGAGGGGTCGGCCGTCGTCAATTCCAGCCAAGGAGGAGGGTTCAAGGACACATGGGTACTCTCTCGCTAGAAAAAATCGACCACCTGCTGTGGCTTGGCCGCTACATCGAGCGCAGCTACACCACACAGCGATTCATCACGACCACCTACGACAAGGCCATCGATTCGACAGAGGGAAACTGGAAAGGCCAGCTTGAGGAGCTGGGGTTTGCCGCTGAAACCGACGACGTCCTCGAGTTCTTCCGCGACTGCCTGTTCAACGAGAGCAACCTCTGCTCGCTCGCGCATTCGATGGGAGCTGCCTATGACAACGCCGTCATGCTGCGCGATGTGTTAGGGACCGAATCGCTTTCCTACGTACAAATGGCAACCGACGAGATCAAGGCGGCGGAATCATCGGATTCTCCCCTTTTGGATTTGCAGCTCGTACAGGACAACATCATGGCCTTCAAGGGATGCGTCGACGATTACGTCACCGACGACGCCGCGCGCAACATTATAAAGTGCGGCATTTCCATCGAGCGCATCGACCTTTACGCCCGCCTGTCGTATCGGCTCGACTGCCTGAAGCAGGAAGTACACCGCCTCGCCAGCCGCATCGACCGAACGGGCGCACCCTACGACAAGCAGGCGTTTAAGGAGCTCATCGACATCGTGTTCTCGTCGGGATTCCCAGAAAATGCCACCTACGAAACACTCGGCAAGCTGCTTAGCGTCGTCGCACGCATCTTCGCCTAAGGTGCGTGCAGACCATGAGAATCCTCACATACACCTTCGAGACCGTGTTGCACATGGACAGTGCAGTGAGCGATCACGACTTCGTGCTGCGCTGCCAGCCCATGAGCACATTCGCGCAGACAGTCCTCGACGCTCAGACGATCATCACGCCCCAAACGACGCTTTCCCAGCAAATCGACGGTTTCGGAAACCTCCTGCAAATCGGACGCATCGAAGCGCCGCATGACGTGTTCTCCTTCGTGTCGTCGGGCATGCTCGTGGTCGACGCCGGCGACGCCCACCCCGAACCCGCGCATCCCATCTACAAGCGGCCCTCGGCGATGACGGTCGAAACCCCCGAGATGCTCGCTTTCGTGCGCGACGTGCTGCGCGTCATTCCGAACGCAAGCCCAGAGGCGAAGGCGAAAACGCTCTCGCACGCACTGTGCGGGCAGATGGAATACTCGCCCGGCGCAACCGACGTCGCGACCACAGCAGCCGAGACGTTTTCCCAAAAGCGCGGCGTGTGCCAGGACTTCTCCCACATCCTCATCGCGCTCCTTCACGGCGAGAAAATTCCTGCACGGTACGTAAATGGCCTGGTCATCGGCGAGGGAGCTACGCATGCCTGGGTGGAATTCCACGACGGGGTGCGTTGGCGCGGCATCGACCCCACCAACGACCGGTTCATCGACGACACCTACATCGCGCTTTCCCACGGGCGCGACTTTACCGATTGCCCGATTGAGTCGGGCGTCTTTCGCGGGGGCGCGCGGCAAAAGCAGCAGGTGAGCGTCGTGGTGGGCGGCGACCAATAGCGCGAGGAGCACATCATGATTGAAACCGTTTTCTCGGCCGAGTTGCCCGTGGCCGAGCATTTGACTATCCAGAAAAACCGCATCGTGGGCGAAGGGGAAGACGAGCGCGGCAAAAACCGTCGCATCGCCGTTGTGACCGGCGTGCACGGCGACGAGCTCGAAGGGCAATACGTCGCGTTCGAGCTCGCACGTCGCCTGCAAGCGAGCCCCGATCTGCTCTCCGGCACGATCGATGTCTACCCTGCCGTGAACCCGCTCGGCATCAACTCGATCGAGCGCAGCGTTCCAATGTTCGACGTTGATCTGAACAGGACGTTTCCTGGTGATGAGCACGGCGAGCTCACCGAGACGCTCGCCGCCGCAGTGATTTCCGACATCGAAGGCGCCGACGTCGCGATAGACATCCACGCGTCGAACATCTTCTTGCGCGAGATGCCGCAGATCCGTATCAACGAGGTTTCCGCCGATGAGCTTCTGCCGATCGCGCCCCTGCTCAACGTGGATTACGTGTGGGTGCACGCCTCGTCGACCGTGCTCGAATCCACGCTTGCCTACACCCTCAACGAGCGCGGCACGAAGACGCTTGTCGTGGAAACGGGCGTGGGCATGCGCATCACACGCGACTACGGCGAGCGCTTGGTCGACGGCATCCTGCGCCTTGCGGCGTCGCTTGGCATGTGGGCCGGAAGCTATCGCACCTATCGCGCCCCGATTGTGAGCCGCGATGGAGCCGTAAGCTACCTCAACGCCGAAGCGGGCGGCATCTTCTTACCTGAAGCCGAACATGGACAGCCCATCGCCGCAGGTCAGACAATCGGAATTATCGCAGACACGCTCACTGGCGAAGTCGCGCAGCAAATCAAGGCGCCGACATCGGGCCTTCTTTTCACCTTGCGCGAGTACCCGGTGGTCTACCCCGGGTCGCTCGTGGCGCGCATATTGGAGGATCAGCAATGAGGAAGAAGACCATTTTCTCGCTTTCCACGCCCTACCGCGAGTCGATGGAAATCCACGCCGCAGAATTCGGCGACGCAGACGGCGAGCCTTGCTGCGCGATCGTCGGGTCGATGCGCGGCAACGAGGTGCAGCAAACGTTCATCGCGGCGAACCTCGTCGGGCGCCTGAGCGAGCTCGAGCAGTCCGGCCTGCTCGATAGGGGAAAGCGCATCCTCGTGATACCTGCGGCGAACGCGTTTTCCATGAACATCCACAAGCGCTTCTGGCCGGTCGACAACACCGACATAAATCGCATGTTCCCCGGCTACGACAAAGGCGAAACCACGCAGCGCATCGCTGCCGGCATCTTCGAAGCGGTTTCGGGGTTCGAATTCGGCATTCAGCTCGCAAGCTTCTACCTGCGCGGGAAGTTCCTCCCCCACGTGCGCATCACCGACGAAGGCGAGCTCTCGCGCGAGTCGCTTGAGATGGCTGCCCTTTTCGGCATGCCGTGCACGCTTTTGCACACCCCTTCGACCTTCGACACGACGACGCTGAACTACAACTGGCAGGTGTGGAATGCGCACGCGTTTTCCCTGTTCTCGAAGGAGACGGGGTCGCTCGATGCGCTATCGGCCCGCCAGGCGGAAGACGGCATCGTAAGGTTTTTGGCGCGCATCGGCGCCGCGAAGGAGGAAGCGCTCTCGACCTGTCTCAAAGCTGGGACAAGCGATCCTGCGCGCATCGACGAACGCTCGCTTGTCAACGTCCGAAGCGAGCTGGCGGGAGGGCTCTTCATGCCGCTTGTCGAGCCGGGAGATGTCGCGGAGCGCGGGCAGGCGCTCGCCGAGGTGCGCGACACCTTCAATGGGAGCGTGAAAGACACGCTTGTTGCACCCGTCGCGGGGCAGGTGTTCTTCAGCCGCTCGGCGCCGCTCGTGAACCAGTACTCGATTGCGTTCAAGATCGCGCCGCGATAGCGCATCGGGCAGAGCGGACGCGTGCGGTGCCGAGGCGCTTAGCGACGCAGCCTAACGCGTCGCGCTCGACAAGCGTGGGCGAAGCGCGGGCGCAACGCGGGCGCACCCTGCAGAAAGCGGCTCATTCCACACGGGGCTCCACAACCTCTCCAGGCACCCTTCTAGAAAACGCCACCCCAGATGAGAACGGCGGCGACGGCCACCACCCATAACACGGCCACGACGATGCGAACGGGGCGAGGGGTGCGCAGGCTCGCCGCAGGGAGCAGCAGCATCGCAATCGCGCCGCCAATGGCTCCGCCCAAGTGACCGCTGATCGAGATGCTCGGCACGAGCAGCGTGTAGATGACGTTCACCGCGATGATCGAGAGCATGCTTTTCGAGAAGTCGCGGAAGATCGCGCGGTTGCCGCGCACGAGCACGCACAGCAGCGCCACAGCAACGAACAGGCCAAACACGCTCGTCGAGGCACCAGCGGAAACGGAGAGCCCACCGCCTTGCGCCATGTCAACCGCGTAGGAGACGACGTTGCCCGTGATGCCCGCGACGAAATAGAGCAGCAGAAAATTCCCGCGCCCAAGCACGCGTTCCAAAAGCTCGCCCACGCTATAGAGCGCAACCATGTTGAACAGAAGATGCATGAGATCCATGTGCAAGAACATCGGCGCAACGAAGCGGTACAGGTCGGCGGGGCCCTGCACCATCGGCGCATACATGGCTCCCATCTGCACCAACGTGAGAATCGAGATATCCTGGCCCGTACCCGAGAGCAGCATCTCGACGACAAAGCACACCACGTTCACCGCAATCAGCGCAAGGGTCACCACGCGCCCCGAGTTGCGCTCGATAAAAGAAGGCTCCTCATCGCGCATCATCTGGCGAAGCTGCTCGTCGGTGATAGGCGCCGGTCGCGCGCCCGCCGAAGACGACGGCGCCTGCTGCGGGTCGGATGAGGTGATAGGATCGTCAGACATTGCCGCTCCTTGCCGTGGTTTGTTCTGTGTTACGAACGTATGCTATCAGAAACCCGGCGGTCTCCCAAAAGGTACACACCCACGATAACCACAGCAGCGAACACGATCATCGCAAACAAAATCACGTACGTGACGAGATAGGTTCCAAACGCTTCTGCCAAAAAGCCTGGTAGAAAGGTGAAAATGAAGCCGCCAAGCGCATAGCAGAGCTGGAAGTTCTTGATCGTCTTGGCCTCGCGTCCCTTCGGCGCAAGCTCAATCGACCACACGGATATGCCCACCGTGCCAAGCGAGAGCCCCAACCCATAGAGGAGCACGCCGACGCTCGCAAGCCCGGCACTTCCCATATCCGACAGGCAAAGCAACAACGTGCCGCCGATGAACAGGGCGAAGAAGATCATCGAGCCGCGCTTCGTTCCCACGCGGTCGAACACGACCCCGCTTGCAAGCTTGGCAACCGTAAGGCAGCCACCGCACAATGCCACGAGTGCCGCCGCACCCTCGGCAGTAAAGCCCTCGGAGGTGAACAGCACGGCCAGATAGCTCGTCCCGCCGACAGAGATGCAACCGACAAACGTCATCGCGACCAGCACAAGCGGCGCGAGCTTCACGGGGACATTGCGATTGCGGCGAGCGGCGCACGCCCTCCCCTGCCTGCCCACCTTCTTTCCCTCGGGCGCCACATACGGCTCAAGGCCCAGGTCACGAGGGTAGTTGCGAAGGAGCAAGAAGACGAGCACGCCCAAAACGAGCGCAAGGACCGACTCGAAGAAGAAGGCAGCGGAAAGCGAGGAAGCGCCGATGAGCGCGACCGCCACGTTCGGCAAGATGACGGCCGCCACACCCGAACCGACCGCCGCGATGCCCGCTACCGTGGCGACATTCGAGCGAAACCAGCGGTTGATCAGCATCGTTGAAGCGATCATACCGCCCAGGCCATACCCGAGCCCCGTGAACACCGAACCCGCGCACAGGCCGATGAAGCTTCCCGTGTTCTGCGAGTACAGAAAGAAACCGACACAGACGCACAGCGAGGCAAGGAACGCGCCGACACGGCAGTTGAGCAGGTCATAATAGCGCCCGACCACGAGCATGCCAATCAGCGACATGAACGTACGCACCGAGATGATGATCGAGCCACCTGTATTGCCCACGCCAGGCAGCGCGACCAGATAGGGCTGGAAGACGGAAAACGACGTGGAGGGCAGGCCGACGTTGGTGAACAGGATGAGGAAGCAACATGCTGCGATCACCTTCTCGTAGTGTCTTTTGATAGCACCCATCGACATGCCCCTGCCGCTTCCCTTCCTGTAAAAAAGGCGCCGCACGGGCGCCTTCGTCGCGATTCAATCCTCGCGCTTCATGCTATCACCAAGCGGCGCGCCGCGCTCCCGTCCGCCCAAGAAGCCACGAACTGGGCAGATTTCTCCCCCTTCTCCCTCGGAAGGAGCGCCGGGCCTTAGGCAGCGGGAGTCGCGGCATCGCGCGCGTAGGCAAGATAGCCCGCCACGCTGTAGTGGTCCGCCTCGTCGCTTGCCGGATTTCCCGAGCCGCCGACAACGCCGAGATAGCCGCCGTCAACCTTGCTGCCTTCCCCGTCGACTACGAGAGCGTACCAATGACCGAACTCGTGCGTCGGTTTGCGCAGCTGGCAAGCGAGCGTCAGCTTGGGCTCGCCCTCCTTGCGGAAAAACGCGCCAGCGCGGCGAATCGTCTCGAGAAGCGTGCCGTCAAGCCAGAAGCAGATGAACGGCGCCTCGAACGAGTCGGTGAGCGAATCCGCCTCGCTGTTGTACACGTAGCAGAAAAGCGCGCGGTCGCGCGAGCGGGAAAGCAGGTCCACTTCGCTTTCCTTAAGCTTGAACTCCACCGTCGCAATCGCACCAGGACGCTCCGCGCTCTCGCTCACGTTCGTCACCGCCGTCTTCACCTGGAAGAAAAACGTCTCGGGAGCCGTGCCAGGATTCTCGAGCTGCTGCTTGAGGTTAAGCGAGACTACGTCGACGCCCATGTCAGCAGGCGGGCGCAGCGCATCGAGGCCGTTACGGTACAGCGAGCTCATGAGCTGGTACTCGCCGGTATAGCCGTTGTAGAGCAAGTCGAAAAAGTCCTGAGCCACGAATCTCTCCTCTGGTTTGGGGCAAAGTGTTTCCATTCTAGCGCTCCCTCAGCCGAATGGCCCCGAGACCACCCCTCAGCTTTGGGGGCGCAGGTACGGGGCGACGGCGGCGGCGCATTCCCTCGCCAGGACATCCGCGCGCCTGAAGACCTCGTCACGCAGGTCATCGTCGAAGAGCACGATCTGGGTGATGAGGGCCTTCGCAAGCTGCAGTTCGTTGAGCGCAGGCTTGTTCTCCCAGAGATCCTTAAGCTGATCGGTTGCATCAAGCGCCACGGAATACTCGCTATCCGGCGAGGTGGCAAGGGCGCCGTCCTGGTTGTGGCGCACCTCCCAAACGAAAACGCACGCAGGATTCTCAACCTCGGCATGCGCCTTGACCGATTGGTTCTCCGGGCACGCCGCCGCCTGCGGGTCGGTCCGCGCAAGATAGGCAGCTCGGCTCGGCAGCGCGTCAAAGATGGGGCCCGTAATCTGAAGAAGCTCCTCAGCATGCACACGATAGAGGTCGCACACCTCAAACGGCGCCCGACGCTGCGCCTCGAGAAGCTCGCGATCGGGCACACTGCACGCAGCACGCTCGCGCGCGGCGTTCGCGCTTGCGATGCGCTCGGCTAGGCTTGCACGGGCGTTCGTTTCTTTCATCGTCATCCCTTCTCCCTAGGCTGCAACGACGGAACCGTCGTCGAGCCCTTCGACCTCAAAGAGCGTGTCGTACCAGATCTCCTCCTCGTCAAGATCGGGCGGATAGTCAGGCTCCTCACTCTCGCAGACGACTGCCGCGCCACCAGGCTGCATAGCCTTCCCCGCCGCAGCGTCCGCGCCGAGGGCGAGCTCGCCATAGGCTGGGTGCTGCTCGAGCTCGTAGGCAGGCTCGCAGACCCCGCGCCGGCCGCGCACGAAAAGCCACCAACTCCCCGTCGGCGTCTCAAGCAGCGTCGTGGGCGTCTTATTGGCACGCAGGGCGAAGTAGCGCGCCGTCCGTTCGTCCTGAAAGCCCAGTACAAGATGGCGATCGCAATTGCCGATGATCGAGTTCGCCTCGGCTTCGCCATAACGGGCTTCAAGCTGGCTTACCGTTTGGCAGATGAGGGTGCAGCTGATTTCCCGGCTGCGAATGACGGAAAGCACGTCGTCGAAACCAGGCAGCGTCAAGTTCGCGAAATCGTCGAGCATAAAGCGCACGGGGACAGGCAGCCTGCCGCCTTCGCACAGCGCATCCGCAAAGTCGCACAGACTCGAAAACGCCTGGCGCACGAACAGGCTCGTGAGCGGCGCTAGGCAGCGGTCCATGTCGTCCATGGTCACGAACAGCGCGCGGCGCTCGCTTCCCAGGTCGCGAAAGTCGATCTGCTCCGGCCTGCGAAACGCCTCGAGCGCCCCGTCGAAGGTGAGCGGCAGCAAGTTCGCGGCAATGATGCCCATGATGCTCGAGTGCATCTTCTCGGCGCGGGCCGTGCTCTTCGCGCGGCGGTACAGCGACACGGCATAGCTTTCCGAATCCTGTTTGGCAAGGTCGGAAAACAGCGCGTCGGCGTTTCCCTCGCATGCCTGCTCGTAGACGCTCACGACCGACGCCATGTTCCACTCGCAATCGGGGAGCGCCTCGAAGACGTAGGCAATGTAGCTTGCGACATAATTTGCCGCCGCGCCCGCCCAAAACGGGTCCTCGCCCATTTCCTCGCGAGGGAACAGCGCGCTGGCGATCGAGATGATGTCCTGCGCAAGCGGGCGGCCCTGTCGCCAGCGCACATGATGGAGCGGGTCGTAGCCGATCGTTCCCTCCATCGTGGTGAAGTCGAGGCAATCGACCACATAGTCGTGAGCGCGCAGGAAAGGCGCCATCTCGCGAAACAGGCGGCCCTTGGCATCGAGCACGACATAGGATCCGCGGCATTGCAGCAAGTTGGGCTTGAGGAAGTTGCGCGTCTTGCCCGAGCCCGAGCAGCCGAGGACAAGCACGTTATTGTTGAGCCTGGTTGCCCATGAGTCCATGCTCTCGGTGCTCTTGGAGGTGAGAATGAGCTCGCCCGCATAGGCGGCTCGGGCACGGAGGCCCGCGTTGTTGCTGGTCATAATCTTTCCCGCTCTCTGCGCGATACGTTCGCGCTGGTAGACGATGGTGGTGAAGGGTTGTTGGTGATAGGCTGCCGCGTCGGTGTGCGAGGTGAGGCGCCGCGCGAGGCCAGGACGCCGCTTAAGGTGAGGGGGCGCCGCACGGCGTACTAGAGCCTCGTGACGATGCGGTCGGCAAGGCCCGCTTCGACGGCCTCTTTCGCCTCAAAGTAGGTGTCACTCGCCGTGAGCTCGAAAACGCGCTCAATCGGCATGCCGCTGTGGCGGGCGATAACGCCGGCGGTGATATCGCGAATGCGCATGAGGTCATCAGCCCGAGCCTTCACGGACAAGGCGCTGCCACCCGCCCCAGTGCCGATGAGCGGGTCGTGGATCATAACACGACTGTGGGGCAGGATATCCCGATTGTCCCCTGCGATGAACAGCAGCGCTCCCATGCTCGCAGCCATGCCAAGGCAAACGGTGCGAATGGGGCAACTCACCGCCTGCATGACGTCGTAGAGCGCCAGGCCGGACTGGACCTCGCCACCCGGGCTGTTGATGAAAAGGGTTATGGGCGCTTCGGGGTCCTGGCGTTGCAGATAGAGCAGGCCGCGGATGACGGAAGCACACGACTCGGCGTTTACCGAGGTCATAAGCTCAAGCTGGCGCATACCAAGCATTTCGTCCCTGATGTCGAGACGATTGAGACCCTCTGCGGTCTCGCGGATAATCTGGGGTTGATAAACGATGCTGTAATCGCTCATGATGAGCTCCTTCCGAGGGTAAGACGCGGGACAACCACAAGCGCAACGGCAACCAAGGCACAACGAGAGCAGCCGCATACCGGCAGCCAATTGCATACAATTTCTCGCTATGAGGTTGTGGTGGAAAAGAGTCCGGATCGTGGCATGTGTCACCGGCAAACTCCCATGAAGCGCACGAGCACTTCTATGCCAGGAGGCGGGTCTTTTGGACCCTCGGGTGACGCACACTCTATCACTCGCCCCGCCCACGCACAAGCCCCCAAATGATTTGCATCGCAAAAATGACGACGGGGATTTCCCTCTCTTGATTGCCATGCTTGCATAGGCAGTGACGTCAAAACGGATTTCTGCAAACACGCTCCAACCTGCCAGAAATCGGGCGAAACACGGTAGAATGCAATCCCATGAGGAAAAGCGAGCGACATATCGCATCTGAGAAAACGACGGAAACCGACGGCGCGTCGCTGCGCCGCGACGAGCGCGGGCTTGCCCTCGTCGGCGGCGGAATGGAGCTTCGCGGCGACTTTTCTCAGCTGCTCCCCCGCATCCGAAAAGGCCGCCTCTCAAGCGAGCTTCTCGTTCGCGCCGCAAAGGTCCGCGGCTGCGCCGAACCATGGGCGATCGACGCCACAGCGGGCCTTGGCGAGGATTCGTTTCTCCTGGCAGCAGCCGGATTCCGCGTGAGCATGTATGAGTCGGACCCCACCATCGCGGCCCTGGTGCGCGACGCACTCGCCCGCGCGAGCGAAGACCCCGCGCTCGCCGACATCGTCTGCCGCATGAAGCTCTTCGAGGAAGACAGCATCGAAGCTATGGCCCATCTTAGGGACACACCCGACGTAATCTATCTGGACCCCATGTTCCCCGAGCGCCGCAAGAGCGCCGCTGTGAAGAAGAAATTCCAGCTCATCCACCACTTAGAAGCGCCCTGCCAAAACGAAGAGGCCCTCCTTACCGCTGCAATTTCCGCCGCCCCGCGCAAAGTGGTCGTGAAGCGCCCCGCGAAAGGCCCGCATCTCGCCGGCGTGAAGCCGAGCCATTCGCTTGCCGGCAAGGCGGTGCGCTACGACGTCATCATCCCCGCGAGCATAAAGGTACCGCTCGCTTAACTTCACACCGCTTCTCCCTTGCGCCGCTTCCCTTTGCGCGGTACAAAAGAAATTCGGCGAATGCGCAGAATACGAAATAGCGCGAATGCCCGACACGCAAAGAAGCATGGAAACTGGGGGGTTTCGAATGTCGTCGCAAAGCATGGTGAAGAAGAAGACGAACCGCAATAGCATCGATATGCTGCACGGGCCCCTTGTGGGCAAGCTATTCCTCTTCGCTATTCCGCTTGCCTTCTCGAGCATCTTCCAGCAGCTGTTCAACTCGACCGACGCCATCGTCGCCGGACGCCTCCTCGGCGCCACGGAGCTTGCCGCAATCGGCGGCGTATCCCCCCTTGTCGCGCTGTTCATCAGCTTTTTCGTGGGAGTCTCGATCGGCACGAACGCGACGATCGCCATCCGCATCGGGCAAGGCGACCGCTCGAAGATCCGCACCGCCGTGCATACCACCGCAGTGATCGCGATCATCGCCGCCGTGACGGTGACCGTAGTCGGCATCGCCATCGCAGGCATTCTCGTCGATGCTGTGGGAATCCCCGACGAGGCGCGCTCTGAGTCGATTAGCTACCTGAGAATCTACTTCGCCGGCGTCGCCTTTTTCCTCGTGTTCAATTTCGGCTCGGCAATCCTGCGCGCGAAGGGCGACACGCGCCGCCCGCTCTATGCGCTCGCCGTCTCCGCGGTCGTGAACGCCGTGCTCGACATATTCGCCGTGTCGGTCCTGCATATGGGAGCTGCGGGAATAGCCGCGGCAACCGTCGCCTCCTACGCGCTCGCGGCAGCGATTGTGATTGTAATGCTCATGCACGAGGAGGAGGACTTCCGTTTGAACGTAAGGGAGCTTCGCATCGACCGCAAGGCCCTGCGGCAGATCCTCTACATCGGCGTGCCCTCGGGCCTGCAGGGTGTCGTGTTCGCGGTTTCGAACATCATCATCCAGACGTCGATCAACGGCTTTGGTACCGACGCCATTGCAGGATCGACCGCCGCGCTCAACTTCGAGTACTACACCTATTTCATCATCAACGCATTCTCCCAGGCCGCCATCACCTTCGTCGCCCAAAACTTCGCGGCGGGGAACCTCTCTCGCTGCGACAAGATCGTTGCCTGGTCGATGGGCCTTTCCCTCGGGCTTTCCTTCTTGCTGTCGATCGTGCTCGTCAGCCTGGGCAACATTGGCTTGAGCATCTTCACCACCGAAGCGGGGGCGCTCGCCTTTGCAACGACGAGGCTGTGGCATGTCGAGCTGCTCGAATGCCTTCCAAGCACCTACGAGATAACGGCAGGCGCCCTGCGTGGCATGGGATGGTCCATCCTGCCGACGATTGTGGTTGTCATCGGGTCGTGCGTGCTGCGCGTCATCTACGTGTTCACGTTATTCCCGCTGCTCGGAAGCTTCGAGGCGCTTCTGAACATCTACCCCGTGACCTGGATCGTCACCGGTACCACGATGATCGCGCTCTATCTTTTCGCAAGGAAGCGCACCTACGCGAAGGAGCGCGCGAAAATCGCCGCTCGCAAGCAAAAGCAAGCAGCAAGAGCGAACGCCGCCGCATAACAGGAGCAGAACCGCCGCACGGCGAAAGCGAAACCGCCGCACAACTGGAACGGAAGCGTCGCATAGCGAAAGCGCAATCGCTGCATAGCAAAACCGCTCATAACGAAAAAACGGTGCGCCCCGGAGAGAGGACGCAACCGCTTAAAAGCTAGCGCCAGTGAACGCGAGCGCGATTATAGCTGCGGCGCAGGACCCCCATACTATGCAGGGAGCTATATTTTTTCGACCCGAAACTGGAACACGTCGGAAGGCAGGCAAGCCTGAGACAGGCGCTCGCCTACGCGAACATCATGAACAGCTTTGCCAGGATGAAGCCGATGACGCCGCACGCAGGGAACGTGATGATCCAGGCGAGCAGCATGTTCTTCGCGATGCCCCAGTTCACGCGCTTGATCGACTTTGACGCGCCAACGCCCATGATGGCGGACGTGTTGCAGTGGCTCGTGGAGACAGGCATGCCGGTCAAGCTTGCGAACAGAAGCGTGAACGTAGTCGAGAAATTCGCCGCGACACCCTGATACTTCTCGAGTTTCACCATATCCATGCCGACAGACTTGATG
>NZ_CAKTTZ010000010.1 GCF_934617235.1 uncultured Ellagibacter sp.
GGCCGTTTTCCTCGGGCGGGCTTCGCCCGCCCTCCGAAAACGGGTTGATACACCAACATTCGGGACGCTACCCGCCAGCGGGCCTTCTTTCTCAAAAACGGCCCGCCGTGGACAAAAAATGGCGATATGTGAGGAGTTAGTTTTAGGGAACTTTACTTCGAATCAATTGACCTGGGAAAACGTGATGCCTCATGAAGACGGCCGCCCGCATTGCCCTTCTCAGACTCACATATCGACGAATTTTGTCCACGAGAGGAGGTTTTTCGCGGAAGAAGGCTGGCGGGCTGGCGGCAGAACGTGAGAGAAATCACCCGGCCCCGTCTCAGACCGTCTCATCCCCAACCCTTGTCTCGCGATGGGGCGGGCAGGTTGGCGGCGGGCGATTGGCAAGGGGACTGGCAGCGTCCGCGCGAGGCGGCAGAACGTGAGAGAAATCACCCGGCCCCGTCTCGCCGGGGCTGCGGGTGGGCAGGAGGGCAGACCAGCGAGCGGGCGTCGCGCAAGGGGAACCGCAGTCCCCCGCCTTACGCCATGGTGTAAGGCGCGACGGCGCGCACGACGGCGTCCTTCACCGCCGAGTGCTTTTCGCCATCCTCGACCCACACGATGAGGCTCGCGCGGTAACCGTATTCCATGGCCTCCGTGAAGAGCACCTGCGGCTCGCGCGAGACGCCGCCGCCCACCTTTTGCGCCGCTTGACCTGCAGCTTTGGCAATCTTTGCGGCGACGGCGTCCAAGTCCGCACCGCCCGTGGTGACAAGCAGGGGCACCACAACCTTCGTAAGCGGCGGCAAATGCGTTAGCGACGACTTGTTGATCACCGAGTTCGGCACCACCACGCGCTCGCCCGAAAGCGTCTCGAGCGAGGTGTGGCGCCAGGTCACGTCGCGCACGATGCCGCGCTGCCCGCCGACCTCGATGTAGTCGCCTGGCTCCACGAGTCCCGTGATGCTCACCTGCACGCCGCCGATCAGGTTCGACAGCGTATCCTGAAAGCCGAGCGAGATGGCGATACCGCCGATGCCGAGCGCGGTGATCGCCGCGGAAACGTCGATCCCAAAGCAGCTCGATAGCACCACGCTGATACCAATCGCCCACACGGCAATGCGGGCGATGTTGATGAAGATGCTCGACGAGGGCAGCGGCGAGTTGTCATGCGAGAGCACGCGGCGCAGCACTTTCGTCACAGCGCGAGCAACAAGCGCCGTGAAAGCGAGCGCAATCGCCACCGTCAGCGCGGTGGAGAGCCACTCAACGTGAACGACGCTTTGGATGATGTCGTAGAGGTCGGATGTCTGCTCTTCGGGATCCATCTTCTTCCCCTATCGGTGCAAAGCGTCCGCATCGCTCGCAGCGATCTGGGACTTCGTCTGCGCTGCACACCCTTCCAGGAACAGCGTCACCGTAGTACCGGCGCCAAGCTCGCTTTGCACGTCCATATAGGAGTTCGACCCGAAGAACCCGACGATGCGGTCGTGCACGTTCTTCACCGCAATGCCGATTCCCTTAGTTTCCTTAGGATGCATGATGCCTTGGCGCGCTTCCTCGGTCATGCCCGTGCCGTCATCGATCACGCGCAGGTACACGTCGTCGCCTTCGACCTCGCCAGTCACGGTGATGGTGAGCTTGCCCTCGGACGGCATGGCGTGCTGCACGGCGTTTTCCACCAGCGGCTGAATGAGGAACGAAGGGACCATCATGTTCTCGCACTCGGGCGCCAAATCGACGTTGAGCTCCACGCGCTCGACGCCGAAGCGTGCCACCTCGAAGGAGAAGTAGCGCTGCGTCTGCTCAACCTCGCGCGAAAGGTAGATAAGGCTGTCGGAATTTTCCAGCGTGCGGCGATAGAACACCGCGAACTCGCGCAAAAGCACGCGGGCCTCGTTAGGGTTGGTCCTGATGAGCGAGGCAATCGTGTTGATTGTGTTGAACAGGAAGTGCGGGTTAATCTGGTTTTGAAGCGCCTTGAGCTCCATGCTCGTGGCGAGGCGCGCTTGCTCCTCGAGCTGCGCTGCGGCCATCTGGGTGGACAGCAGCGTGCCGAATCCTTCGGCGATCGACTTCTGTGTCTCGCTGATGCGCTTGGCAGACCGATAGTAGAACTTCAGCGTGCCCACCACGTCGCCGCGTACCAAAAGCGGGACAACAATGGCCGCCTTGATCGTCGTGGCATTTTCGGGAAAGCCGATGTCGATGCTGGTGAACAGCACGCGCATGTTGCCGTCGTCAAGCGTGGCCTGGGTGGCATGCGTGCGAATGTGCCCACCCGCAGGGTTCTCGGCCTCCAGATAGCCGGCGTAACCGAGGATCTGCTCCTTGTCGGTGATGGCCACCGCGATGGCGGCGGTCGAAGGAAGGAGCAGCTGGCAGATTTCCTGCGCAGATTCGCGGTTCAAGCCGTCCTGCATCTTCTCGAGCGTTTTGCTCGCGAGGCGCAGCATGGCGTCCGACTGGCGCGCACGTACCGAATCCGGGTCCATCGAAAGGCGAATCACCAGCACGATTGAAAGGGTGAACATGACGCCCGCCGTAATCATGATGGGGATGCTGTGGGAGGGAGCGAGCGCCGTCCAAAGAAGCGTCACGGCCGACAGCACCGCAATAATCGTAAGTAGCATCTCGACCGTGAACACGCGGGCAACGCCCTTCTTCGGAGTGATGGCCCCCTGCGCGCTCCCATCGATTGAATTCGCTATTCCGCTATCCCGCTTGTCCGTTTCGCCCATATTCTCGTTCCCTTATCGCCAGTTTGCGATAAGTATAGACGATTACCCGAGAACACCGACCTCATTCAGCACGAGCATGACCGCCGCTACAATAAGAAAACACCCGAACAACAGGCGCAGCGTACGCTCGGGAACCTTCGTCACGAGCTTCGCGCCGATGACAGCGCCGGGGATGGTGCCGATGACGATCGCGATACCGGCAAGGTAGTTGATATTGCCGAGAATCCCCTGCTCAATCACACCAGGGATGGCCAGAATCATGACCGCGATAAGCGAGGTACCCGACGCCTTGCGCATCGAGATGCCGATAATCGAGAGCATGAGCGGCACCATGATGAATCCGCCGCCGACGCCGACATAGCCCGAGGCCAAGCCCGCGACCAAGCCGATCAGCGCACCTTGCAGGAGCTGCTTGCGGGAAAGCGGGGCGTCATCAGAGGCGGAAGCTGAAACGGCCGCTGCCGGTGACGCCGATTCGCCCAAGGAAGCCGCCGCGGCATTCGCAGAGCCGCTGGTCGCCGAAGAGTCCGCGAGGGTTTCCCCAGTGCCCGAGATTCGGACGGTCGCGGAGGCGACGCGTGCTTCGGCACGCGAGGAGTGCTTGGAGCCGCAATATGGCGTGCCCGCCGCGGCCGCAGCGTCGGCCCCTTCCGCGGGCTGGCCAGCCCGCGGAACCCTGAAAGCCTTCTTGAACATGTTGATGGCCGAGTAGCCGATGATGAGCGCTGCGGCGAGCATCACGAGCCAGTCGGGAGAAAGCTGCGCGAGCCACACTCCCACAGGCGACATGCACGCACCGCCAAGACCCGCCGCGAGGCCGAGTGCAGGGATGCAGGTCTTGCCCTTGAGATGCGAGATCGCGCCAGAGATGGAAGTCGGAATGATGGCGAACAGCGAGGTCGCCGTGCTCATGGTAGCGCTCATTCCGAACGCAAGACGGAAAATCGGCACCATAACCGTGCCACCCCCGATGCCGAGCAGCCCCGAGGCAATGCCGATAACGACGCCTACCAGGGCGGGAACGACAAAGTGAATGAGAATTGCCACTGTCAAATCTTTCTACTGCGACACCATGCTGATGGCCCCACATCTCAGGCGCCCCCAACAAGACGCCGTTCCTCATGTGTTCTCCAGCAGTGTATCGCTGCAGCGTACATCGAACCCCAAAATGGGCGCGAACGTACAAATAAGCAATTAATCGGCGAGGTTCAGGCGAATCTCGCTCGTCATACCCGGATCGATGTTTGAGTACTGAGCCGCAACCTGCTCCGGAATGCCCGACGCAGAGGCATCCGTCACAGGGGCGTTCGTCGCCTGGTCATCCCCGATGCGGGGGTCGCGCTCGACGACGCGGCCGTTCGCGCTCGCCACATTCTCCGCGCGAGACACCGCGCTGCGGACGATCGCCGTGCTCAGGATTTGGTCGCCCTCGATGCGCGACATGAGCTCCGACCACACGAACTGGAACTCGAAGTACTTCATGCAGTTACGCTGGGCATATTGCGCCGCCTCGGTGCGCGCCGCCTTCGCCGCCTTGCGATACGCCCGCTTATCGGGACGAGCGAGGCTGCGCAGAAACGCGGTGATGCGGATGCGCCGCACGATGCTCGGTTCCAAGAACGGCCCGGGGTACGGTTCGAGGGACGAAGGTTTCACCTGCATGAGGTCAATCTGGGTTCGGCTGTACTCCATCTTGCGATACTCGTAGAGCCAACGATAGATGTCCTGACGGAAACGCGTGCCCTCGCTCGCCGACTCGGGCGGAAGGTGATGGAGGCTCCATTTGTTGTCGAACCAGATGTCCGATCCGTACATACGCAGGTTGAGCATGTAGTCCAGGTCCTCGCCGCGCGGAATCCACGGGTCGAACGACAGGCGCTTGAACGCTTCCTTGTGAAGTGCGAGACACCCGCCGCACACGTGGTTCGAACGCGAAAGGCGCGGCGCGTGCATGGCCTGCTCGATCCATTTATTGAATGCGCTCCCCTGCTGCCAGAAGCGGTTGTACCACTTGTTCTGGCTCTTTGATAGGTAGGAGCCTTCAGAATTGTAATAGAAGCCCGTCTTCGCAAGGATGGGAATGCCCTTGCGCGTGAGCTTACCCAAACCGTACACCGCGCGCTTGAGGAAATCGGCGTCGACAACCACTTCGTCGTCGTCGAGGAACACCACCGAGTCGAACCCGAGCGCGCATGCCACGACAAGCCCCAGGTTGCGAACGGCGCCATAACCCGATAAGCCGACTTCACGCGTCAATTTCCCCAGACCGAGCTGTTCCATGCGTTGTTGCACCAGACCCGCTTCCGCAGCGCCGATAACCGCGATGTGCAGCTCGGGGAAACGCGCGGCGATGGCCTGTGTCTTCTGCGCAGCCTTGTGCGCGATGGAAGGCTCCGCCGCAACGAGCACGATGATCTGCCCGATGCCCTGCACCTTGGTAAGCGATTCGAGGCAGCGCGGCAGCTCGCCATCTTGCGACATGGGCGTCGGATGGTCATAGGTGGTGATGATGGAGCCGCCCTCGCGTCGCGAGCGCGCTGAAACAAAGGTAGGGATGATGACAACCGGGTTCATATGCTTCCTTTAGAGTTCGATTGGTCGGCCCCGTTTGGCCAGTTCACAGCAACAACAGGTGAACACAACGGCAGATTTCGCCATCGCAAGCGAGAGGGTTGGCCCCTCACCGCCCATCAGTTAGCCACTATGAACCGACTCATTATATCGCTATGAGCTTCCCTTCGCGAAAGCACGCTCGACGTTCCATCGAATGCGGAAAATGACCCGTCTGGGGGCGCGCGTCAGGACGCCGACCCGACGCGCGCGCCCGGAAGCGGACCGAGTGCCCGAGAGCCCGCCCAGCGGAGCGCACCCGCAAACCAACTACTGCGCGACCAGGCGATACCCCACTCCGCGCACGGTCTCGATGAGGCTGGCGTGTTCGCCTAATTTCTGACGCAGCGTAAGCACGTGCATGTCGACCGTTCGGCTGCCGCCCGCAAAGTCCCAACCCCAGACATGCTGCAGCAAAGCATCGCGCGAAAGGGCAACGCCGGGGTTTTCCATGAAATGCAAGAGCAGATCGAACTCGCGCGACGTGAGGGAAAGCGCCTCGCCGCTGCAAAACGCCTCGTGGCGCATTTCGGAGATGGTAAGCGGACCGATCGTGATCTCGTCGCCCGCCCCCTGGGGAGCAACGTTGCCCCAATCGGGAGCGCGACGCAGCAGGGCGCGCACGCGAGAGACCATCTCCATCATGCCGTAAGGCTTGGTGAGATACTCATCGGCGCCGCCGTCGAGCGCAGTCACGATGTCGAGCTCGGTGCTTTTCGCGGTTACCATGATCACAGGAACGCGAGAAAGGCCCGGCGTATTGCGAATGCGATGTAGGATTTCCAGGCCATCGGCGCCGGGCAGCATGATGTCGAGCATGACCACATCGGGGATCCGCCGTGCGCAAGCCGCTCGGAACTCCACGTCGTTCGCCATGCCCTCGGCTTCGATCCCCGCCTGCGTGAGGGCGTAAAGCGCCAGCTCGCGAATGCTCGCGTCATCTTCCACGCAGTACACCATAACTTGCCCCCTTTCCTCGCTGAAAAACCTTATCCGATAGATTATCTCACAGGGACGAGGGTTCGGGGGCAAAGCGGCAGGATAGCGGAACAACAAGGCGGCGCGCGAAGGACGAAGGGCAGCGCGGCAAACGCGATCAACGGGGCGCGAGCGGGGTAAGCGCACAAGTGAGACAGAGGTCGGGCGACTCGCCCCTCGCGAGACGCGCCCCGTGAGAGAGGGATCGGGTGATTAGTCTCACTTCCCCCAGAAAAACAATCGGGCCCGCATGACGACGTGGCGGTCGTGCGGGCCCGAAAGCGGGACAGGGGACGAAACGCTATTCGGCGGGCTCGCCGGCAACCTTTAAATCGTGCGTGCCGGTGATGCGGAAGATCGTCCACTTCGCGATGCGCTCGGCGTCGTCGCCCATCCGCTCGAAGTACTTCGCGACCATCAAAAGCTCGGGCAGATGCGTCGCGTCGGTGTCGCCCTTGCGGATAAGCTCGACGATTGCCTGCTCCGCCTTCGCGTAGAGAGCGTCGACCTCGTCGTCAGCCGCAAACACTTCCTCGGCACGATCGCGATCGGCATTCGCGAAGCTCTCGAGCGCCGTCTTCACCATGTAGGCGACCTTGCCCGACGCCGTCGCAATCTCGTTCTCGATCGCGCATGCGGCCTCATGGGGAATCTGGGTTGCCAGAAACGCCACGTCGCGCGACTTGGAATCGATGTGCGCCAAGTCGCTCACCAGGCGAAACGACCCGGAGACAAAACGCAGATCGTCGGCGACAAGCGGCTGCTGCATGAGCATGATATCGAGACACGTGTCCTCGATCGTCGCGCGGAGAAGGCGCATGCGCATCTCGCCCGAAATGACCTCCTCGGCCGCCTCGACGTCACCCTTCGCGAGCGCGAGTCCGGCTGCCGTCACATCGGCGACCGTTTTCTGTCCCAGGTCTTCCATCGCGGCAGCCAGATCGTCGAGCTGCTTCAAGTATTTCGAACGTGCAACTACCATTAGCTGAACCTTCCTGTTAGGTAATCTTTCGTGCGCTGCTCACGCGGCTGCGAGAAAATCTGCTTGGTCGGGCCTTCTTCGATGAGCTCGCCCAGGTAGAAGAATGCCGTCTTGTCGGCAACGCGCGTCGCCTGCTGCATGTTGTGCGTGACGACGACAACGGTGCGTTCGCGCGACAATTCCACCATGAGCTCCTCGATAAGCGACGTCGAAATCGGGTCGAGCGCACTTGTGGGCTCGTCCATGAGCAGCACCTGCGGCTCCACGGCAAGAGCGCGCGCAATGCACAGACGCTGCTGCTGACCGCCGGAAATGCCCAGACCGTTTTGATCAAGCTTGTCTTTCGCCTCTTCCCAAAGGCCCGCGTCGCGCAGGCACCGCTCCACGATCTCGTCGCCTTCCGCCTTCGAGATCTTGCGCATGCGGCGCGGCCCATACAGGATGTTGTCGCGAATGCTCATGGGAAAGGGGTTGGGGTGCTGGAACACCATGCCCACCATGACGCGAAGCTCGTTGGGCTCGGTCGCGAAGATGTCGCGGCCCGCAACCTCGATGGTTCCCTCGGTGCGAACCGTCGGCACGAAATCGCACATGCGGTTGAACGTACGCAAAAGCGTCGACTTGCCACAACCCGAAGGGCCGATGAACGCGGTCGCCTTGTTCTTGGGAATCTCGAGCGAGATGTTCTTCAGTGCCTGGAAGTCGCCGTACCACAGGTTGAAATTGCGAATCGAGATGACCGATTCACCCTCGGCAACCGAGAGCATGCTCGCCTGCGAGTCAGACAGCGACCTGCCCTTTTCCGTAGTCTTTCGTTCCACCATGTTCATTAGCCAAACCTTCCGGTGAGATAGTCCTGCAAACGCTGGTCTTTCGGCGCCGAAAAGATCTGCTTGGTCGAGCCCGTCTCGACCATATCGCCCACGTAGAAGAATGCCGTGCGGTCCGAAACGCGCGTCGCCTGCTCCATGTTGTGCGTGACGATGATGGCGCAAATGCCGGTTTGCGCGATGTCGCGGATGGTCTCTTCGACCGAGAACGTCGAAATCGGGTCGAGCGCCGAACACGGCTCGTCGAAAAGGACCACGTCAGGATGCATGGCGAGCGTACGCGCGATGCACAGGCGCTGCTGCTGGCCGCCGGAGAGGGCATGCGCGCTCTGATCGAGCTTGTCCTTCACCTCGTCCCACAGCGCACCTGCGCGCAACGCCTCCTCCACAAGCGCGTCGCACTCGTCTTTGCCCTTCACGAGGCCATGGCGCTTCGGGGCGAACAGGATGTTGTCGCGAATCGACTTGCGGAAAGGCGTCGGCTGTTGGAACACCATGCCGATGGATTTTCGCAGCTCGAAGAGGTTTTCCGCACGCGTGTTGATGTCGTGGCCATGGTAGTTGATCTGGCCGCCGATCTTGCATTTGGGAATCTCGCGATTCATGAGGTTCAAGCAGCGCAGGAAGGTCGACTTACCGCAACCGGAAGGGCCGATAAGCGCAGTGACCTGCCCTTTTTCGAAGGTGAGCGACGTTTCGTGCAGCGCCTCGAAGGTGTCGTAGGTCACCGTGACGTCATGCGTGCGCAAAAGCGGCTCGGCGCCTTCCTGCGCGGCAGCCTCCGCACCCGTCGCAACGGCCGGCACGCGATTCTCCTTCTCAGCGAGGGATTTCTCTTGCGTCATCATTCGCTTGTCAGCCTCCTTTCCAGGAACTTGCCCACGAAACGGGCAATCAGGTTGAACGCCAGGATGCACACCATGAGCACGGCGGCGGTACCGTTCGAGATAGCCTCGAGGTCGGGCACCACGCCTTCGGAATTGATTTTCCAAATGTGGACCGCAAGCGTCTCAGCAGGACGGAAAATGTTCCACGGGCACGACGGGCTCGTGAGGTCGAAGCACGTGAAGTCGAGCACCGGGGCACTTTGGCCAGCGGTGAAGATGAGCGCCGCAGCCTCGCCGAACACGCGGCCCGCCGAAAGCACGATGCCGGTGACGATGGCGGGCATCGCGGCGGGAAGCAGCACGTGGATCGTGGTTTCCCAACGGGTGAGCCCCATGGCAAGACCCGCGTCGCGCTGCGAGCGCGGCACGTCTTCGAGCGCCTGCTGGCACGTGCGGACAAGAATCGGGATGTTGAACATCGTGAGCGCCACCGCGCCGGCGATGACCGAGAATCCCCAGCCCATGGTCAGCACGAAGAACAGGAAGCCGAACAGGCCGACGACGATCGACGGCAGCGACGAGAGCGTCTCGATGATCGTCTTCGCCACGTTGGTCACCCAGTTCTCCGGCGCATACTGCGACAGGTAGATTGCGGCGCCAAGCGAGAGCGGCACGCTGATGACGAGCGTCAGGAATAGCAGGTAGAACGAGTTGAACAGCTCGGGCCCGATGCCGCCGCCCGCTTTGAACTGCTGCGGCTTGGAGGTGAGGAAGCTCACGTCGAAGAGCTTGCCCGCGCCCGCCACCAGGATATAAATCACGATAGCGGCCAAGATGAGCAGCACAAGCCCCACGATGGCCGTAAGGATTCCCGTGGCGACCTTGTCCTGCGTGTTGATGCGGCGTACATGCGCCGCCATGTCGAACTTAGCCACGTTTCGTCCCTCCCTTGTGCCCGATCAGGTGGATGACCAGGATGAACACGAGCGACATAAGCAACAGCAGCAGCGCGAGCGACCAGAGCACATCGTTGTAGACGGTGCCCATAGCCTCGTTGCCCATGCCCATGGTGAGCACCGAAGTTAGCGTCGATGCGGGCGTGAACAGGCTCGTCGGCATCTGGATAGCGTTGCCGATGACCATCTGCACGGCAAGCGCCTCGCCGAACGCGCGCGTCATTCCTAAGATAACCGCCGTCATAAGCGACGGGGCCGCCGAGCGCAAAACGACGTTCCACACCGTCTGCCAGCGCGTGCAACCAAGCGCGTAGGAACCTTCGCGATATTGCCCGGGCACTGCAGCAAGCGCATCGATCGAGAGGCTCGTGATCGTGGGGAGGATCATCACGGCGAGCACGATCGCGCTCGAGAAGATGCCGAAGCCGGTGATGGTTTGGCCAGCCGCGGCCGCCATATCGCGCGTCCATGCCACCACGACGGTCAGGCCGATAAGACCGTAGACGACCGACGGAATTCCCACCAAAAGCTCGATGAGCGGCTGGAACACACGTCGCCCGAAACCGGGAGCGATTTCCACAACGAAAATAGCCGAGCCGATGGCAATCGGCAGGGCGAACAGCGTTGAGAGCAGCGTGACCGCAAACGAGCCGGAAATCATGGGCAGCGCACCCACCGTGGGCATGCCGTTCACGTCGTCTTGATGGGGGTTCCATGTGGTGCCGGTGAGGAATGCGCCCAGGTCGATTCCATCAACGGCAAATGTCGCGATACCGCGCTGCGCGACCATTGCAACGAGCGTAACAACAAGAAGCGCCACGAGCGCGATGCACGCACCCGTGACGCCCTTGCCGACAAGCTCGACGCGATGCTTTGGCAATTGAGCCATAAAGCCGCGTCTCCTTTCGAGTTATTTCTTGGTGACCTTGCCGGAAGCGTCCTTCTCGACCTTCATGCCGGAGACGGGGATGTAACCCTGTGCCTCGACGAGCTCGCCCTGGACATCGTCGCTCATCATGTACTCGATGAACGCCTTGGTGGCCTCATCGGGATCGGCGGCGGTGTACATGTGCTCGTAAGCCCAGATGGTCCAGGAGTTGTCCTCGACGTTTGCCTCCTTCGGCTCGACGCCGCCGACCTTCAAGGCCTTCACGGTGTCGTCGTAGTAGGAGAACGCCAGGTAGGAGATGGCGCCCGGGGTGGAAGCAACCATCTTCGCAGCGGTGCCCGAAGAATCCTGCTCCTGGGGCTTGAAGGTGTCGGGCACCTTGGTATCGCCGAGCACGGCGGCCTCGAAGGTCGCGCGGGTGCCGGAACCGGATGCGCGGTTGATGACCGTGATGGCCGCATCGGCGCCGCCAACTTCCTTCCAGTTGGTGACTTCACCGGTGAAGATGGACTTCAGCTGGTCGATCGTCAGGTCGTCGACGGTGACGTCCTTGTTGACGATCGGGCCCATGCCGACGATGCAGACCTTGTTGTCGGTGATCTTCTTCAGGTCGGCGGTGTCCTTCACCTTCGCCTCGGCGAACACGTCGGAGTTGCCGATCTGCACCGCGCCCTGGGTGATTTGCGTGATGCCCTGGCCGGAGCCGCCACCCTGAACGGTGATCTGAACGCCGGAGTTCTTCTCCATGAACTGCTCGGCAGCAGCTTCGCAGAGGGGCTGAAGCGCCGTGGAACCGACAGCCGTGATGGTGCCGGAGAGCGCCTTCGTCTCGGCCTTGTCTTCCTTCGCGTCGGACTTCGCGTCGCTCGAGCCGTTCGAACCGCAGCCGGCGAGGCTGAAGGCGGCGACCGTTGCGGCAGTAGCCGCGGCGGCTCCAACGAAGTTACGGCGGCTCATGAGGTTGCCCTGCATAATGATATTCTCCCTTCGAGATTTCGATTTCGGCAAGGGTAGGCGTCGAGTTAGTCATGCCTTTTCTTGCTGAAGACGATAGTAGGGAGCAAATCCGCTCGATAGGGGCACAATCGCAAGCCATGACGCAAGCATGACGGGAGCTTACGCGCGCCTTACGCAAGCATGCGACAGCCTTTACAGAGCAGTAGGGCGAGTTGGTGGTCAATTGGACGAGTTGTGTGCGGTTGTCGAGAGCAGGCGGTTGCTTCGGGAAAGTCGTGACCTGGGCAAACGCGAGCGTTCCGATCGATGGCTGTGCGATGCCTTGCCGATTCACCAGAGAATCGAGGAAATTTACAGCGCATAACTCGCTCTTTTGACCACGAACTGAGGTTACTCCTCACCTGGCGGGGTCGCGAGGAGCTGCGTGCGCCCCGAGACGGGTCACGCGGGGTCTGGGGAGGGGTTGCAGGCGGCCCGGGTGCCCGCTTGCGGGGTCGCGAGGAGCTGCGTGCGCCCCAGGACGGGTCACGCGGGCAAAAGCGCACGCTATTGGCCGTATTTCCTCCAGCTTGAGCCGCCACTGCCGCGGCCCGACTTGCTGCGGCGCATCTTCGACGAGGCCGCCGACGTCTTGCGTCCGCCCGCGCTGCCGCCCGTACCCGCCGTACCGTGCGAGGCGGCCTTGCCCGAATGGCGGGAACCGCGCGGACCCGCCGGCGCCTGCTCGCGCTGCATCCATCGCGCCTGCTCGCGACGCTCGCGAACGACCTCAGTCTCGCGCTTCAGGGAAACATAGGACTCGAAGCGCTCCCGCGCGAGATCGCCGCGCTCGACGGCGGCGCGCACGGCGCAACCGGGCTCGTTGTCGTGCTTGCAGTCGCGGAAGCGGCACTGCTCGGCAAGCTCTTCCACGTCGGCGAAAGCCACGCCGATGCCCGCATCGGCATCCCAGAGGCCCAAACCGCGCACACCTGGCATATCGACCACATAACCGCCATGGGGAATAGCCACCATCTCGCGGCTCACCGTGGTATGGCGGCCCGCGCCATCGGCCTCGCGCACCGAACCCGTCTCCTGCACATCACGCCCAACAAGCAGGTTGACCAAGCTCGACTTGCCCACGCCACTTCGCCCGATGAGCACCGCCGTCGTTCCTTCGGGCACAAGCTCGCGCACGGCCTCGACACTTTCAGGCATCGCTTCCGACACGACGAGCGTCTCCACGTCCGCGCCAACGAGCGCCAATACGCGCTCGCGAACGCGCTCGACCGCATCCTCGCTCTCGGCAAGATCGGCCTTGGTGAGCACGACGGACACGGCGGCACCCGTTTCGTGGGCGAGCACCAATTCGCGCTCCAACCTGCGCATATTCACTTCGGTCGAAGGCTGCGTCACGATAACGCGATCGAAGTTGGCGGCGAGAACCTGGGGAACGGCTCGCTCGGTGGGGTCCTTTCGCACGAGCTCGCGGGAACGGGGAAGCACCTCGACGATAAGCGCCTTGTCGTTGCTCACAGCAAGCGAAACGCGCACCCTGTCGCCGATCACCGCGCGAACGCGCTCGCCCTTCACGAGCGCCGTCGCATGCTTGCAGCGCAGCTCAACTCCGTCCGAAAGGCGCACCAGGGGAAACCCACGATCGAGCTTGACGACGCACCCGATGGCAACCGTATCCTCCAACAACTCCCCCTAACGCTGGCGTTCCCGCAGATAGCGGAACAATCCCATGAGCGCAAACCCAATCACAGTGAGCACGGCGCCGAACGCGAACGCCTCGGGACGGAACTCATCGGCATGATGCGAGCCCTTCGCAGCCACGGCGACGCTCGTCGCATGCACATCACTCAGCCCCTCGTCCTCGGGGCAAGCAAGATGGAACACGCCGCGGACCTGCAGCATTGTCCCCGTTGTCCCATAGCGGCCGAGCGTGTCGATGTGCGACGCGGACTCGCGCGTCATCAACACCGCAACCGATGCGTTGCTCGAGCTCGAGGCCTCGGCAAGCGTAACCCATACCATACCGTCGCGCGCGTCGATGATGTCGCCCACCGCCTCGCCAGTGATCTGCACGGTCTGCTTGTCATAGTAGGAATCGGCGTTCGACAAATCGACGATGGACGAATCGTAGATGAACGAAGAGTCGGGTCGCTGCTGGGGATTCACCAAGTTGGAGTCGTCCTCGTCATCGCCGTCGTTCGCGAAGGCGGCTGCGGGCAAGCACGCGAACAGGCAAAACACTGCCGCAAGCACAGCCAAAAGGGTGCGGCGGGAAAGCGAAGCCCAGGTTGTCATATCGTGCCTAATCATTGACGCCGCACCCTCTTTCGGGAGACCAGCGACGCGACAATCTCGGCCAAAACAGCGAGCAGCGTGACGAACTCCAAGCGGCCCGCCCACATCTGGAAGATGTAGAACGTCTCGAGGGAAGGAGACATGCCGGGCGTCACGATGCCGGTGATGACACCGCCGTTCGACGTCATGGCGACCGACTCCATGATGGCCTGCGACGCCTCGTATCCGTGCGCGATGCCCACAAGCGCGCCGACCGAATAGGTGATCACGAAGAGCACAAACACGGTCATCGCCTCCTTCACAGCTTCGGAGGAGAGAACGCGTCGTCCCAGATGGTTATAGGAAACGACAACGCGAGCAGACGAGGGTGACACCGCCTCTTTCACCGTGGAGACGATCGATTTGAAGATGATGCCCACGCGGTAGAGCTTCACGCCGCCAGCGGTCGACCCCGCCGAGCCGCCAACGGCCATAATCAGCGCGAGCGCGAGGAATGCACCCGACGAGAACACCGTCGTGAACTGGTTGGTCGTAACGTTTTGGAGGCCGGTGGTCGAGAACGCCGATACCACCATGAACAGGCCGCGGCGAATCATCGCAGGCAGGTCGGAGAACAGCGCGCTTGCCGAGAGAGACGCCGCAACGACGACCGTCATCACCAGCAGCCAGATGATCATCGTGCGAATCTCGATGTCGCCGAAAAACGACTGCAGGCGGCCCTTCCACACCTCGGCGTGAATGACGAAGCTCACCGAGCCCAAGATCATGAGCAACATGAGGAACATCTCGATGGGAATCGAATTGTAGTAGGAAACGCTTTCGGCCATCGGCGCGAAGCCGCCGGTGTTGAATGCGGTAATGGCCAGCCAAAGCGACTGCAGCGCAGCGCGCACGGGCTCCATGCCGATCGACATACACATTACAGTGAGCACCACCGCAGCGCCGAAAATGATGACGAGCGAGATGCGCAAAATGAGCTGCGTCGTCTGGACGACATTGGGAACCACATGCTCGCTTCGACCCTCGGCGGTGTAGAGCGACGAGCCCGAGCGTTTGCCGAAGATGCCGAGCGAGAGCGCCACAACGATGAGGCCCAAGCCGCCGACCAGGTGCATCATGAAGCGGAACATGTTGTCCGCGTTGGAGAAGTGGTCGATGTCGAGCGCAACGGTGGCGCCCGTCGTGGTGAGGCCCGACACGCCGTCGAAAAGCGCATCCATATACGTGGCGTAGTGCCCGGACAGAAAGAGCGGGACCGAGGCGAAGAAGGCGAGCACAACCCACGCGAAGCCCGTGACCGCAAGCGCCTGACGACGACCTAAACGACCGGGCTCGATACGCAAAAACTGTAGCAGC
Source organism: uncultured Ellagibacter sp. (assembly GCF_934617235.1). Lineage (GTDB taxonomy): Bacteria > Actinomycetota > Coriobacteriia > Coriobacteriales > Eggerthellaceae > Ellagibacter. The sequence goes on from NZ_CAKTTZ010000010.1 coordinate 15,404, forward strand.
GTGCCGACGACGAGCGCGATGCCGATACCCAGCAAATAGCGCGCAGCGGGTTCCCATTCCTGGAACACGAGCGCCGTTAAGAACGGCACCGCCATAAGCGCCGCGAAGAGCTGGGTGAGCGTACCGAGGTAATGTCCGATAACGCGCAGGTCGTAAAGCGAGAACCTCTGCCACATACCACTACCCCATCAGCACGCGGACGATGCTGACCAGAACCACCATCGCAAGAAGGAGGCACACGAGGAACAGCACGACGATCGCAAAGCCCATAAGGGGCGTCGTGATGGATTCGCGTATGTCGGACCAAGGCTTTTGCATGGGGCATATTCTAGTACATTTACCGAAAAAGGCACGTCGGGCGCGATAGGTTGCCCTATAGCGGACACAATCTAGTCCCCCAAGCGAAAAAGAGCCCGGATGCTTGAGGGCGCATCCGGGCCATAAGGGGATAGATCCACCGCATCTCAGATTGCAGCGAGGATCATTGTGAGGAATCGGAGCTCGACGGCTCCCTGAATTCTGCCGTGCCCTGCCAATCGGGATTCGGGACAGAACCCTTGATAAACTTTCTCTTGGTGCAACCGCACTTCGAGCAAGAAGGAACGCCAGGTGGCATGTCGGCACCGCATTGCGAGCAGACGATGTCGATTTTCGGAATCAATTTCCGACATTTGTTGCACTTGATGCAGGGAAAACACGTCACGGCAAAACTCTTTTCCCGAATCGTGGGGATACGGTTGCGGCGCGCACCGTCCAAACTCGCATTCGCGGCACACGTTTTATATGGAGGGAGTGCGAGGGCCTTGCGCTCATTCGAAGATTGCGCCAAGCCCCCGCGAAAGGATTGCGGCCCGACCTGTGGAGAGTGGCCGAACCGCAATCGAGCGGAAGAGACTTGCTAGTTGTTCGCAGCCCACTTCGCCTGAACAGTTGCCGCACGCGGCATCGCGAAGGCGATGAAGCAGGACACAATCATGGCGACGGCAACGATGACGAACGCGTAGGCGGTCTGGCCAGTCGCGTCGATCACGATGCCGGCAACCCACGGACCGAGGTAGCGGCCGACGATGTTGATGGTGCCGATCATGCCGGTACCCGTTGCGCGGCACTCATCGTTGTAGTACTCGCCAGCGCCCGACATGATAACCGTGATGACGCCGGTGGATGCGCTGATGAGAGCAATGAAGAAGTAGCACGGAATCATATCCGGAGCCGGGGTGTTCAGCAGGTAGATCGCGTATCCTGCAGAAAGGACGCCCGTGCAGGCCACCATGATGCCGATGATGTTCTTGCGCTCATAGCGGTCGGACAGGCTGCCTACGACAAGCTCAGTGATAATCGTGAGCACACCGCCGATGGTGAGGGAGAACGCAGCGGTTGCCAAGTCGAAGCCGTTGCCGGTCATCGACACGACGTAGTACTGCGTTGCGGCCATGTAGCCCAGCTGGTACACCGCGTAGAACAGACCGAAGTGCCAGGTGATGCCCATTCTCGCAACTTGACGCAGCGGGGAGACCTTCTTCCCGGAAGCCACAGCCTTCTCCTCAAGCTTCGGAGCAGGAGCAGCCTGGGTGCCCTTCGGAGCGCCGTAGGGAGCAAGGCCCTTCTCCTCGGGACCCTCGCGGAACGTCAAAGCGACGAACACGGTGATAAGGGCGAAGTAAATGCCGAACGCCACATAAGCCATGTTCCAGCCGAGGCCGTTAATGACGAGCGGCGCGACAACGCCGAGGATGAGCGCTGCAAAGTTCGCACCAGGCGTGCACAGCGACATGCCGAAGCCGCGCTTGTTCGGCGCAAACCAGCGAGAGATGATCTTCGGGAGAATCGCCATCAGAAGGCCAGCGCAGCCGATGCCGCAGATGGACCACGTGACGATTGCGGCAGCAAGGCTCGTGCCGCCGAACAGGCCGAAGAGAATCGTGCCGACAGAGGACAGGGCGCACGCCAAGGTCATCGCCCAGCGCGTGCCGATCTTATCGCCCAACATACCCCATACCAGCGACAGGCCAGCGTAGAAAATCATGAACACCGAGGTAATCAGACCAACTTCGGCGTAGCCGACGCCCAGCGTCTGTCGCACGGAATCGAGTGCGATGGACGGTAGGCGTTGCGCCGCCAAAACGATACCTGACAGCAAGAAGCCGCCCAGGCAAATCACGAATGCGTAGTGCAAACCTCCTGATTTCGCTTGCAAATCTTGCTCGGTTTGAAGCATAGTCACCCCTTTTTCTTTTGGGATCTTCTTAATCCCGCTCCTTTATCTGCACAGAAGAGCCTTGAGTAGACCCTTCCTATGCTCAGCTTTCCGCCGGGAATTCCTCTTCTTGTTGGCAAGAGCTTCCTCGTTGAAAGCGCGCGCATTCTCTTCCCCAGCAACGATTTCGAGCTCGGCGCATTCGCGAACACGAGCCTCATCCGCTAACAGAGAAGCGGCCTTTTTCTTGAGTTTGGCGGGAACGTAGATGTCCACGCCGTAGTTCTTGTCCCTCTGCATGGGAATCCCCATTGCCATGATGGGGTGGTTCATCTTCATGGTTCCGCGGTCGATACCGTAGATGGGAATACGAGCCTCTCGAAACAGGTAAGCCATGCCGTCATATTCCCAGGTCATGGTAATGTTCTTAAGAAAGCTCCACGTTATCGTCTTGAACTCTTCGATATCGGTGAGCGTAGTCCATCCACGTTGCCTCTTAGCCATGCCGTCCCCCTCTTTCACAGCACTAGCGCGGTAATGAATCGGTTGCGCCCCACGCGTCTCGAATGGGGCGCAACCTCAGTGACGAGGCGCGAGCGGACGAAGCACCCGCCCGCGCCACACGAGCAATGTCTTTAGATCATGAAGATGGCGGTCTTGTCGCCGAGCTCCTCGGCTCGCTTCGCCATTTCCTCAGGCGTGCCGTACTCCATGCAGAACGACTGGCAGTGCTTGACGCACGCCGGCTTCTCCCCTGCCTCGACGCGCTCGGCGCACTGATCGCAGAGCTTCGTGGGAACGGGAACATAGTCCCAGTTCCAGTCGCCGGGATGGGCCTCAAACGGCTGGATCTCGGTCAGCTTGATGCCCCACTTGCCCAAGCCGCACTGAAGGTGGTTGCGGCAAGCGATTTCGCAGCTGTGGCAGCCGGAGCAGTACTTGTAGTTGATAAGAAGTGCCTTCTTGCTCATTTTCTTCTCCTCTCTTTTCTCGGCTACCGACTAGTCGTCCAGGCCGGTGACGCGGCGGATATTGCACATGTTCGACTTGTAGGGGCTGCCCTTGTACATGCGCCCGCAGCTGTCGTTGGGAAGCAGCGTGTTGATGTTCGACTTGAACGCGCCAAAGTAGTTCGGAGCCTCGCCGTCCTGCTCGGGGAACCACCATGCATGCGTCGCGTGCACCATGCCAGGCTTAATAACCGGGGAAACCTTCACCTTGAGACGTGCCTTGCCGGTGTCGTTGAACACCTCGGCCCAGTCGCCCTCGGAGATGCCGTATTCCTTGGCGGTCTCGGGGTTCACGGTCAGCACCGGCCACGGATCGATCTCACGCATGCCCTTGACCTGGCGCCATTCGGAGTGGAACTGCGTCCACTTACGACCGCCGGTCGTGAGGATGATCGGGTACTTCTCGGCCATCTCGGGGTTGGATTCCTTGCTGAAGGGAACGGGCTCGATCATCGGCAGCGGTTCCTCGCCCCAGGACTCGAGCTGCAGAGAGTACAGCTCGATCATGCCGGTGACGGTGTTGAAGCCGGGCTGGCCATCGCTGCGCAGCTCGCCGGTTTCGTACTTACGGTAGTTCCAACCGTTGAAGGAGAGGATGCCCTTGTGACGCAACTCGTCGAACGTCATACCCGTCGGCTCGATCTGGTTGTCCATGAAGTCTTCGATCGTTTCGTACTCGGCCCAAGCTTCGGGGTTCAGACGCTTGCCGAGCTCAAAGGTGACCTCCAGGTCGGACTTGGTCTCACCGTAGTCGATAGCCTTCACCTCGGCGCCGAGGTAAGGGGTGTGGCGGCCGTAGTGGATCTGGACGACGCCGTCATGCTCGACGAACGTGGAAACGGGGAGGAACAGGTCGCACAGGGCCATCGCCGTCGGCGTCATGAAGAGGTCCTGCACCACGTTGAAGTCCATCTTCTGGCAGGCGTTGATCCAGCGCTGCGGCTCTGCGGGCATGCACACGAGAGCGTTGCAGCTGTTGAACCAGATCATGCGCACCGTACGCTGATCATCGGGGAGCTCGAGCTCGGGCAAGATGGCATCGGACTGGACGTTGGAAAGCGCGTTGCGCTCGATCGGCTCGCGGTCGTTGCCGATACGGCTCTGCTTCTCCTTTTCCGCAACCCACTTGATCTGCTCGTAGCGCCACGCACCCGTGAAGGACGCCTTGGGGCCGAGCACGTTGCCGCCGGGAACGTCGACGTTGCCCGTGATGGCGATGAGGCTCAAAACAGCCTGGATGTCGGAAAGCGCGTCGGTCTGCATCTCCATGGCAACGCCCATGAAGATGGAGCAGTTGCGGCCGGTGCCGTCGGCGGTGGCGTATGCACGGGCGACCGTGCGCATCTGCTCGGTCGGAACCTGCGTCAGCTTCTCGATCTCCTCGTAGGAGTACTGGTTGATTCGCTCGACGAGCCAATCGAAGCCGTACACCCACTTCCCGACGAATTCCTTGTCGTAGATGTCCTCATCGACGATGACCTTCAGCATGCCGATAGCGAGCGCCGCGTCAGTGCCCGGGCGAAGCTGCAGCACATGCTCGGCGCGAGAGCCCATCCAGGTGATCTGGGGGTCGACGACGATGAGCTTCGTGCCCATCTTCATCATGTCGATGATCTGGTGGCCGAAATAGCCCGCCGGATTGGAGACGAGCGGGTTCGAACCCCAAACGATCATGTACTCGGGGCGCTCGAAGCGCGGATCGTTGTACTTGTCGTCGAAGAACATGCCGCTGTCGACCTCGGGATAGCCAGAGCCGAAGATGTTCGCCGCCATCATGCAGCGAGGGCCGTAGCAGGAGTCGCCGGAAATCGGCGCCGCGACGTTAGCCGAGCGGAAGTCGGCGAACGAGATGACCGGGTAGAACATCGTTGCCTCGCGGCCGGTGCCACCAAGGGTCAGGACGGCGTTCGGCGTTCCCGTCTTCTCGACGACCTTGTTGTAGTTCTCCTCAATGAGGTCGTACGCCTCATCCCAGGTGATGCGCTCCCACGCGTTCTTGCCGCGATCCTTCGGGTCGCGCTTCATCGGGTAGATGATGCGCTCGGGATGATACTCGAACTCAGTCATGTTCAGGCATTTGATGCACAAACGCCCCTGCGTGATGGGATTGCTCTCGTCGCCTTCGATGTCGACGAACTTGCCGTCCTTGATGTGGAGGATAGCACCGCACGCTGCACCATGGCAGCCAGGTGCCGACCACACATTCGTGCGAACGTAGTAGTCGTCATCAGTGCCGACTCGATATTCCCCTTCTGGAATCTGCATTCCATTCCCCTCTCTCTTCGTCTTGGAGTGGTTTCTGCAGATGCCATTATGGGAAGCGGCGACGTCATGGGCTAAGCGATGAAAATGCGCCCTCGAAAGAAAAAACGACGCCACTTGACGTCGTTTTGATTATTCTTCAGGCGGGATTAATGACGAAACGGAATGAACCCTCGTCAAGCGCCCATTCCGTTTCCTCTCGGTTGAGGCCGGGGTCGTGCACCGCCGCCCTCGCCGACCGTCGGGCTCAGAGCCGACGCCTTAGATTGCTGGGCCGAATACAGCGAACCCTAGCAGGTCCTTAGCGGTTCTCATCGTCGGCAAGGAACGCGCGGAACTGGGAGAGCGCCTCGTTGGTCTCAACGTTGCGAACCGCCACGCAACAACGAACAGCAAACGTCTTGTCGTCGAAATGGCGCAGCACCATGTCATCGCGCAAACGGATGCGCTCGTCATTGCGCAGTTCCGGCGTGAAGACATAGACGCATTCCGCCGGCGCATCGAAGAAAAACGACGCTTGCGACGTGGGGTTGAAGCGATAGAACCGCGGCTTGAACCCCCTTTGCGCGCACATCTTCGTTATCGCAGGTGCCAGGGGATGGGCAAGCTCCATGCTGCACATGATGGGCACGCCTTTGAGGTCTTCGGGGAGCAGCTGCTCCTTCCGCGCAAGCGGATGCTCCTTCTTGCACCACAGTACAAGCGGCTCCTCCATCAGGCTGAACTCGGTAGTTCCCTGAGGCGCCTCGCCTTCCAGTCCGACTGGATGATAGCCGATGGCGACATCGACCAAGCCTTCAGAGAGCGACTCACCGGGAGTCTTATACGCCTCGTTTCTCAAAGTGAAATGGAAGGGAACCGAGCACTCCTTCGAAAACGCATGCATGATGCGCTCAAGCTCGCGCATAGCGCCCGAAAAGATGAAGGGGTCCCAAACAATGATCTCGTAGTCGGTCTTCTCCGCAATCTGACGACTTTCCTCAACGGTCTTGTTAAGCCGTTCCATCACGTCGACGATGCCGTTGTAGAAGCGCACGCCCGCAGGCGTCAGGCGGCCCTTGTCGTGCCGATTGATCAGGCTTATCCCCAGTTCAGCCTCAAGTGCAATGAGATGCTTGCTCAACGTGGATTGGGAGATGTGCATCTCCTTCGCCGCCGCCTCGATCGTCTTGCTCTCCGCCCAGACGATGAACTCCTGGAGCATGTCTGTTCTCACGCAATCCCCCTTGCTTACCTCGCGATACGCCAAATGGCTCAAGCGCACCCGTCAATCCCCTCTGCAGCTCCGTATATATAGAGCATTGGCAGGGAGCAGAACAATAGCAATCCGAAACGGAACACCATCATTCCATCAACCTATAAGGTTTTTTCTTTTGAACTGCCTCTGGCAACCGCCTCCCGACCCTTGTTGCGAGGCTGGTTTGCGTGGCGTATCAGGGCATGCTCGCGCCAGCCGCCCGTATAATGGAGACGGCTTCTGCGAAGTATCCGACGTGCCTCGCTAAGCCTCCTTCGTCCTCGGCTCGTAGCAGGGTACCCGAACACCTGTCATCACCAGATGGACAAGCGCCTTTATCGAAACCGATTATCTCTATCTCAAATAAAATCATAGAGATGGACGGCCATTCAATGGAAAAGGTGCGCCTGAACACGACATTTCAATTCTTAACTGCGCGCCCAGCATCCGGCAGCTGGTCTTTTGAGAATGCTAAGGCAAGAGCCTGCCAGCCATCTGCGGGCATATGGGAAAGCTGTGCGACGTAATGTTTTGTTGGAGCTTGCGAGGCTGAGCGTTACCTGGCCTCCCGCAGCAACTATTTCCGCCTGAGGTCGTACAGGACTGGCTTTGCCAAGGTGATAGGCTCTTGGTTTCCAACCGCTTGTTCTCCCATAAGTTAACCTCGAGTCCTTGCCAAAAAGAAGACGGGAACTGCGGCAAGCGCGTAGCAAACAGAGATTAAAGTCATCTCTGTGGTGTAGTTACCCGCTGAGAGATAAGCGATTGCTATGGGAAGCGCGTAGCAGGCAAGAAGGCTGAGCTCTGCGATGATACCTCCGGCGCTGCCGGCATGGCGGCTGCCAATCTCCGGGAGGGAGACAGGCATCGCCTGCATGACGGGTCCCATCATTGCAGTTACCAAGCCATTAAGCATAAGCAAAGGCCACAGAGCTGCAGAGGAGGTGGGAACCCAGGAGGCGTACATAATGGCCGCCCCTGCAGCGCAGATACCGATTAGATAGGCTTTCTGGCTCTTGAACTTGGAGCAAAGAAACGGCGCAAGCAGGCAGCCGAATATGCTGGCCACGGTCAGCATGGCGGCCATACTTCCAGAAGCCTCCATGCTCAGGCCCTTTTCAAGTTCGAGCGCTTGGGGCAGCATGCCGGCAAAGGCGGTTGTAGCCGCAAGGGAGAAGGAAATCGCCATGGCCAGCAGCCAGACGTTCTTTGATCCAGCGGCAACCTTGAAAGAAGATGCATCTTCAATATCGGCAGGAATATCCGCGCTGCATGCGACGTTCTTATCAAAGACCGACCACGATACCGTGCATGCAAGCAGCGCGACAGCAGAGACGATATAGCCGTCATGCGCAGAGGGGATAAGGGCGCTTGAAGCTTGGGCGGCTGCGATGCCCAAGCATGAGACGGCATAAAATACGCCGACCGCAAACCCCGTCTTCTCCCCAAACCAAAGACCCAAGGTCTTCGCGTTGTTGGCAACCAGGGCAGACATACCAACGCCCATCAAAAACATAGCTACGAGCTGCCAAGAGTAGGATTCTGTTGTGACGACCCTGAGGAAGGCACCTGCAGTCGAGACGCAGAATGCGCTCGCAACGACGACCTTGGGTCCAAAACGATCTCCCAGAACACCAAAGGGAATGCTAAAGAAGACGGCAGCGAGCATGGGCGCGAGGAACAACATAGAGAAACCGACGGCGTCGATGCCGAGTATAGGCATTACCTGCGTAGCGTACGCGGAAACTTGGTATTGAGTGAAGTTGCCCAAAAAGCACAGGCAGCAGCTTAGTGCGAGCACCACCCATTTGTAGCGGCTGGTAGAACGGGCATCCAATCGTCGGCTCCTATCGCCAGAGAGGGAAATTCCCTCGAAAACAGTTTGCGCGAGCGGGCCAGGGGCGCCCCAGACACTCGCCGCCCCTAGCCCTCATTGAGCAGTCAGCAGCTAGGCCTGGGTGCTTTCGCTGCCAAGGCCGAGCTTGCCCTCTTGTGCGAGCTTGCCTTTGGGACCGGTTTCGGGAAGAAGGACGATGCAAATCGCGCTTGCGAGGAAGAGGACCGCGCACACGATGAACTGCATTACCCAGTTCTCCCCGCAGACAGCGGCGATGCCGATGGGCAGGAAGTAGGCGATGCCGACGCCGATGGTGGTGTTGAGGCCGCCAGCACTGCCTGCGTACTTGGTGCCAATGCCAGGGAGCGCGGGGATCATGGCCTCAAGGACCGGGCCGGACAGGGCGCTCAGGAAGCCGTTGAGGACGAGCACTGCCCACATTCCGGGACCCAGGGGAACAAACCAGTTGATGGCCATGACTGCAGCGCCCAAAAAGGTGGAGATCAGAAGGAAACCCTTGTTCTTTCCACGCCAGATGACGAACGCAGGAGCAGCAAAGCAAGCGAGGAAACTGCCAACGGTGATGACTGAGGCCATGGAGCCTGCTGTGGCGGTCTCGACGCCGAGACCAAGTTCGAGAGCGGTAGGAAGGATTGCGCAGAATTGAGTGGTGGTGGCCAAAGTGAGACCATAAGCGAGGGCAATCAACCAGACGTTCTTGTTCTTCATTGCAACAGCCAGGTATTTGGTAACAGGTTCCTCCTCGGGAGCTGCCTCGCCTTCAGGCGTGTTGCGCATGAAGAAAATCCAGAACAGGGCGACGACGGTCAATGCAATCGCTGCGACCAGGAAAGACATATACATGGTTCCAAGCAATGTGGAGAACGCCTGTGCCAACACAATGGCAAGGCAGGATGCGGCGTAGTAGAAACCGACGGCGAGGCTGGTCTGATGCTTGAACCACGCACCAAAGATCTTGGTCATGTTGGCATTGAGGCATGAGATACCAAAGCCGAGCATGAACATGGCGACCATCTGGACGGGATAGTTGCCAATCATAAAGGTGCGGACGTAGCCACCGATAACAGCAACAATCAGACCGGCGATAACGACGTTTTTGACACCGTAGCGATCTGCGAGTCCGCCCGCGGGGATAGACAAGACAACTCCTGCAAGCATCGGCAAAAGCATCATGCTAGTGAGACCGGCAACATCGATGCCGTTGACGTCCATGACTTCGACGCCCCATGCGGATATCTGGTACTGCATGAAGTTGGCCATGAAGCAGATCAGGCACACTGCGAGAAGGACAACCCATCGGTAGCCTGGCAGCTTCTCTTTTTCCTCAGACATTTCTTTCCTCCTTGTTTTCTTGCGAAAGCAGCGCTTTTGCAGCTTTCTAGTCGTTTAGCAACACATCAGCCATTGGCCTGAACAACTCGTTTGCACGCTCGTTGCGATTGGATTCGACGATCCATCCCTTTTCGTCAACGACCATGTGGACATGGTGGCTCGCGTCATAGCTGGGCCATTTCACGTTATTGGGAGTTGTGGGCACTCCGTCTTTTGCGAAGCCGTACCAGGCATTGCTCATCTCATCCGCGAGATGCTCGGGCGGGTTGGGACCGGTGAACTCGAGGCCGTCTTTGGTGTCAAGGTTCTTGAGCACGAAGGGAACCTCGATTGCATGGCAGGCACCCATGCCCTCGATGCGGGATTTGTAACGGAAGAGGTAGTTGAAAACGGGGCGATAAACGGACTGCTGCTCTGCCATGAAATCGCTCAGGACGAAAAAGCCCGTCTGGTTCATGAAGTCGATGTAGTTGTCTTTCAAGGGCTTGTCGGGGAACGCATCCTCGTAGACCTTCTCCCAGCGTTTGACGTTGATTTGATCGTCAAAGTGAATCGGCAGCTGGCCACCCCAGAAACTTGGCATCTCCTCCGGCTTGAAGTAGAAGGTAAAGTACTGAAACTCGTCTTCCGTGCAGCCGATCATGACATCGATATCACGGGCTGCTCCCTCAGCCCAAGCTCTCATTGGCTTTTTAGGAAGCAATGTGCCGTCGCAAACGGGCGCAAAGGTAAGTGAGACTTCGAAAGGATGAGCATCACAGTACTTGCGCATCCCTGTGATGATTTCGTCAGAACTCAGGGCAAGAAGCTCCTGGGCAGTCGCGCAACCAGATGCTTTTGCAATCTCGCGGGCAAAGTACTCGCCCTTCTCCCTTGTCTTGTAAAGATCAATAGGGCCGGATTCGCAGATAACACGTTGGAACAGGCCCTTTGCCTTAGGACAAACGGACAGCAGTGCGGCGCTCGAGGAGCCCGCAGATTCGCCAAAAAGCGTAATGCAGTTTGGATTGCCGCCGAAGGCGCTGATGTTTTCCTTGATCCACTCCAAGGCACAAATCTGGTCGAGGGTGTTGAGATAACCCGCGTCGGTGTACTCCTCGCCCCCAGGAAGTGCCCAAAGGCAAAGCGACCCAAAAACGTTAATACGATAATTGATAGTGACGATCACCACGTCGTGCGCGCTCGCAAAGTTTGCGCCATTGTAAAGAGGATCTGCACTACCGCCACTGAAGTAGGCCCCGCCATGGATATAGACCATAACGGGAAGATTCTCACCCGCGTTGCCTTTACGCCAAATGTTAAGCGTAAGGCAGTCCTCGCTTTGCTCGTGCATGGACGCAAGTTCGATTTCGTCACGTTCCTGCATTGCAGAACAACCGAGGGAATCGCAGACCTGCACGGCATCGCTGTCGTCAAGGCGCTGCGGCGCTTTCCATCGTCCCTTACCCACGGGCGGTTTGGCATAGGGGATGCCGAGAAATGCCTCGACGCCATTCGAGACGCCGATAGATTTCTTGATGCCCGTTCTTGTCTTAACTTTCACCAAGATTTCCTTTCGCATTGGTGTTTACCGATGCAGAAAGCGTAAGGCCGTGAGAGATTCAGGGGTCAAGAGTTATTTATTCATAAAACTTTTTTGTAAAACCGCAGCTTATCTAATGGACTTTATACTTATATAGTTGTGGATACTATCTTAAACCCATGAGCTGCTCATGGGTTTAATGCATAGTCAACATAGGGAGCAGCTCGTCTAAAGGAGATGCCTGTGAAAACTGAGAAATCGCTCACAATCAAACAGGTTGCACAACTCTATAACGTTTCAATCGATACGCTGCGCTATTACGAGGAGCTTGGAATTGTTGCTCCCGAGAGAGACCCCCGCAATGGATATCGCCGTTATCGTGAGCCGGATTTCGGGAGACTCAACATTACGTTCTCTCTTTTGGAAATGGGTTTCAGCCTCGCGAAGATCAAGGAGTTCCTTGAGGACCACTGTCTTTCAAAGAGTTTGGAATTAATCAGTTTCGAGCTAAATGACATTGAACGCAAGATAGACGAGCTGGAAAGAAGGAGGAAGAAAGTCGAATCATGCCTTCTCGGTTTGGTTAATGCAATGCATGATGCGCCGCTTGAGCGTGTTGTCATCAAGGAGTATCCGAAGCGTCCTTGTTTGACCATCTCATCCATGCCTGGAAACGCCGAAGATATTCCCAGGATTGTCGCAGAGAAAGCACATGAGTTGCAAATACCTATTGACGCATTTCACAGCATTCCTTGTTTCCAGATGGACGCGAGCAAGATTAATGATGACGGTCATTTTGACGCAAAGAGCGTCATGCTCTTCAACGCTGCCCCCGCGCTACGCAGTACAACCTTTTTTCCTGCAGGCAAATATGCCTCCGTCACTTTCTCGGGCCCTGTTCAGGCAACTCCGTCGATTTATGACAGATTGCTTAGTCATATCAAAGAACTCGGCCTTTCTCCGGTCGGAGATATGCTTGAGTTCTGGCATATCCATGAATATATTTCGTCGGATAACAGTGAATATATTCATACGATTGAGCAGCGAGTTGTTTAGGCCAGCCCTGCACAAGGACGGTCTTCGCAGACAAGTTGCATTGTAAGACCTGCGGCGTCTTGAGCGAGTTGTAGTAACACATTCCATTTCGGAATCCTCGAGTAGCGAAAAGTGCGCCGAGAAATCGCGCGGACCCGTTGCCCTAAATATAAAAAGGCTGCCAGGTCATAGAACCTGGCAGCCTTAAACTAACTATCGACCCTCAAGCCTTTACTCCACCGGCACGGCGTCCAGATTGAGCGGCGCCTCGACACGGCAGGTGTAGTCCCCCGCGGTATCGTCGATGTCGATCAGCACATGGCTGCGATCGAACAGCTTACCGCGGACGGCCGCGTCGGCGATGCGGTCGACCACTTCGCGCTGGATCAGGCGCTTCAGCGGACGAGCGCCATATACCGGGTCGAATCCGTCGATCGAGAGATGCTCAAGCGCCGCGGGCGTCACGTCAAGCGACACGTGGCGGTCGGCCAAACGACGGCGCACGTCTTCGAGCTGGAGCTTCACGATGGGCTCCATCGACTCGATCGACAGCGGCTTGAACGTGATGATGTCGTCGATGCGGTTCAGAAACTCGGGCTTGAACGTAGCGCGCAGCGAATCCTGAATCCTGTTCGTGAACTCAGCGAGCTTCTTCGACGCGGTGGCCACATCGGCCTTCATCATGCCTTCCATCATCTCGCCCATCGACTCGTTCTCCTTCGCGAAGTCGCGAATCTCCTGGCTAGCGATGTTGCTCGTCATGATGATGATGGCGTTCTTGAAGCTGACCACACGCCCCTGGCCGTCCGTCAGACGACCATCGTCAAGCACCTGCAGAAGCACGTTGAACACATCCGGGTGCGCCTTCTCAATTTCATCGAGCAGCACGACCGAGTAGGGCTTGCGGCGCACGGCCTCGGTGAGCTGGCCGCCCTCGTCGTAGCCCACGTATCCCGGAGGGGCACCGATCAGGCGTTGGACGCTGAACTTCTCCATGTACTCGGACATGTCGATGCGCACCATGGCCTTCTCGGAGTCGAACAGGTACTCGGCGAGTGCCTTGGCGAGCTCGGTCTTGCCCACGCCCGTGGGGCCTAAGAACATGAAGCTGCCCACCGGGCGGTTCGGATCGGAAAGCCCCGCGCGGTTGCGGCGAATAGCGCCCGCCACCGCATGCACGGCCTCGTCCTGGCCGATGACGCGCTCATGCAGCTTGTCTTCCAAGTCGGCGAGCTTCTCCATCTCGCCCTGCATCATCTTCTGGACCGGGATGCCCGTCCACGCGGACACCACCTCGGCGATCTCGTCTTCGGACACCTCCTCCTTCAAGATCGCGCCGTCCTGCTGCTTGCCGACAAGCGTCTCCTCCGCCGTCTTCAAGCGCTGCTGCAGCTCGGGGATGGTGGAATAGCGCAGCTCAGAAGCACGCGAAAGGTCGCCCTCGCGCGTGACGCGCTCCTCTTCGGCCTGGGCGCTTTCCAGGTCGGCCTTGAGCGTCTGCACGTTCTCGATGACGTCTTTCTCGTTGCGCCATTCGGCCTTGCGGCGGTCGAGATCCTCTTGCGCGTTCGCGATGTCGCGGCGCAGCGCCTCCAAGCGCTCCTTCGACGCCTCGTCGCTCTCCTTCATGAGCGCCTGCTCCTCGATCTGCATCTGGGTGAGCTTGCGCTCGGCCATGTCGACCTCTTCGGGCATCGAGTCGATCTCAATGCGCAAACGGCTCGCCGCCTCGTCCATCAGGTCAATCGCCTTATCGGGAAGGAAGCGGTCGGAGATGTAGCGGTCGGAAAGCTCCGCGGCGGCGACGATGGCACCGTCGGTGATGCGCACGCCGTGGTGAATCTCGTACTTCTCCTTTAGGCCGCGCAGAATGGCGATGGTGTCCTCCACCGTCGGCTCGCCGATCGTGACCGGCTGGAAACGACGGGCAAGCGCCTTGTCCTTCTCTACATACTTGCGGTACTCGTCAAGCGTGGTGGCACCGATGGCATGAAGCTCGCCGCGCGCGAGCGCAGGCTTGAGCATGTTGCCCGCATCGAGCGTGCTGTCGCCCGAGGAACCGGCGCCCACGATGGTGTGCAGCTCGTCGATGAACAGGATGACCTTGCCCTCGGACTGCTTCACCTCGCGCAGCACCGCCTTCAAACGGTCCTCGAACTCGCCGCGGTACTTAGCACCCGCCATCATCGCGCCCAAGTCGAGCGACACGATGTCGCGATCCTTCAGGCTGGAAGGAACGTCGCCCGCGACAATGCGCTGAGCGAGCCCCTCGACGATGGCCGTCTTGCCCGTGCCCGGCTCGCCGATGAGCACCGGGTTGTTCTTGGTGCGGCGGGAAAGCACCTGGACGGTGCGGCGGATTTCCTCGGAACGGCCGATCACCGGGTCGAGCTTGCCCTCGCGCGCCTGCTGGGTAAGGTTCTGACCGTACTGCTCCAAGGCCTCGAACTGGGCCTTTTCCTGCTGGTCGGTCACGCGCGTGTCACCGCGGAGCTCCTCGTAGGCCGCTTCGATATTCTTGCGCGTGATACCCACGCCGTTCAAGATGCGCCCAGCCGCGCCCTTGTCCTCCGAAAGCGCGATGAGCAGATGCTCGCTCGTGGCGTAGCTGTCGCCAAGCTTCTCAGCCGCCTTCACCGCGTTGTCGATCGTCTTCATGAGGTCGTTGCCCGGCATCGGCATGGGCATGCCGCCCTGCGATTTCGGGCCGCGCTCGACCTCTTCGTTCACGTTACGCTCAAGCTGCACCGGGTCGGCGCCGATGCGCTTGATGATTGCCGCGAGGTTGTTCTCGTCGGCGTCGAGCAATGCCTTCAGCAGGTGAATCGGCTGGATAACCGCCGACTCGGCATCGCTCGCCACGCCCATGGAGTTCTGGAACGCCTCCTGGGCGGTGATCGCTAGTTTGTCTAACCTCATAATCTAAGCCTCCTTCATAAGGAGATGGTTTGCCATTTAAGAGAGGCGCCGTAAAACGATGGCGCCCGGGGTGACGCCGCCGACGTCGTTTTGCACGAGCGAGTTCACGCTCTCGCGCGTCTCGAGTTCGTGCACGCGATCGGCCAAGCGGCGCACGCGTTTGTGCAGGTCGTCGATTTCCTCGTCGCGAGCGTCCAGACGACCTTGCAGATCGAGGATGCGCGTCACACCCGCGAGGTTGATGCCCTCGTTGGTGAGCTCGTTGATGAGCCCGAGCCGTTCGATGTCGGCCTGCGAGTACATGCGGGTGTTGCCGCTCGTTCGCTGCGGCGTGACGAGGCCTTTCTGCTCGTACGCGCGCAGCGTCTGGGGATGCACTCCCGCAAGCTCCGCTGCCACGCTGATCATGTACAGGGGTCTGTTGCGGTCGTCCATTACCATTTCCTCACGTCCTCGCTCGTTGCTGCCTGGAATTCTTCCAGGGCCCTACGTTGTCCTTCGTTCAAATGCTCGGGAACCTTAACGATTACCTTGATCTTCAGGTCGCCCGAACCCTGTCCCTTCACTCGAGGCGCACCCTTGCCGCGAACCGTGAGCTTTGTGTCGCTCTGCGTTCCGGCGGGAACCTTCACGCGCACCTTCGTGCCATCCGGCGCGGGAATGACGACGCTGCCTCCGAGTGCCGCCTCCGCCACGGTGACCGGCACGTCGACAAGCACGTCGGCGCCGTCGCGCGAGAAATACGGATGGGGCTCGATCTTGGTGGTGATGAGCAAATCGCCCGCCTCGCCGCCGCCTGTGCCCAAGCCGCCCTTGCCGCGGAAACGAAGCCTGCCGCCGTCAACGGCGCCCGCGGGAACCTTCACCGTGAAGGTTTCGGGGGCATCCTTGCCGGGGATGCGGACGGTCACGCGCTTCTCGGTGCCGCGAAACGCCTCGTCGAACGTCACGTTCAAGGTGACATTCATGTCCTTGCCCTTCTGGGGGCGCGGACCGCGACGTCCACCGCCGCCGCCGAAATTGCCGAAGTCCCATTCCGTGCCGAAGGCGCCTTCGCCGCGACGGATGCTCTCCAGGATATCGGCCCAGCTGCCGGCACCGCCCATGCCGCCGAAGATGTCCTCGACATTCACGCCCTGGCCGCCGCCCCAGCCGCGCGGGATCTGATTCTCGTTCGCCGTGCCGTACTGGTCGTAGAGCTTGCGCTTCTTGTCGTCAGAGAGCACCTCGTAGGCTTCGTTGAGTTCCTTGAACTTGGCCTCGTCGCCGCCCGCGTCGGGGTGGTACTTGCGCGCGAGCTTGCGAAACGCCTTCTTTATCTCATCGGTGGACGCCGTGCGCGGAACGCCCAGCGTTTTGTAGTAATCCGGAGTTGCCGGCATACACGACCACCTGCCTTTCTCACTTGAAAAACGAGGACGGACTCACGCGCCCGCCCCCATGCATTACTCTTCGGTTTCGTCCTGTTCGGGCTTGGGTCGCTTCGGACCGCCGGTGGTTACCGTAACCATAGCGGGCCTGATGACCTTCGCTCCAAGGCGGTACCCTTTTTGGTACACCTCATGGACCGTCTCGTCGAACGCCTCCGTGTCGGGAACGGTCGCGACCGCCTGGGCCTCCAGCGCATCGAACGCCTCGCCGGCCGGGTCGATCACTTCCACACCGTCCCTCTCGAGCACGCCGACGAACTTGGAGTGCACCGCGCGGACGCCTCCGAGCAGCTCGCCCTCGCCGTTCTTCTCGGCGTAGTCGATCGTGCGCTCAAAGTCATCGATCACAGGAAGCAAGCTCGTGACCAGCTTCTCCGCGGCGCGGACCTTCTCAGCTTCGCGCTGCTCGTTCGTGCGCCTGCGGTAGGTGTCCCACTCGGCGTGAAGGCGCATGAACTTGTCTTTCCACTCGGCAGCCTCGGCCTTCGCGGCGGCAAGCTCAGCGGCAGCCTTCTCGGCTTCGGCCTTCGCGTCATCGGCAGGTTTCTCGCCCTCGGCGTCCTCGGCGGGCTTTTCCGCCTCTTCGGGCTCGCCTTCGAGCACTTCCGCCTCTACCGCTTCGGCGGCAGCGCCCTCCGCAGCCGACTTCGCATCGGCCGCGGTGGCGCTATCGTTGGCGCAGGTTGGGGAGGAGGGAGCCTCTGCGCCCGTGTTGGCATCATCGATGGGAATACTCACGGCGTCGTCCTTTCCAGATTTCGCCATAGCGATTACTTGCCTTCTTTCTTGTCGTCGTCGACGACTTCGTAGTCAGCTTCGATCGTGTCATCGTCGGCAGGAGCCGCGCCGCCTTGGGCACCGGCCGCTGCGGCAGCCGCAGCCGCGGGATCGCCGCCGTTCTGCGAGTACACGACCTCGGCAAGCTTGTAGCCTGCCTGCTGGAGCTTCTCGACCGCGGCCTTGATGGCCTCGATGTCGGTGCCCTCAAGCGCGCTCTTCGCCTCGGCAATAGCGGACTCGGCAGCTGCCTTCGCATCGGCCGGAGCCTTGTCGCCCAGCTCGTCGAGGGTCTGCTGCGTCGCGTTCACGAGGGAGTCGGCGTTGTTGCGCGTCTCGATCTCTTCCTTGCGCTGAGCGTCCTCGGCGGCGTGCGTCTCGGCGTCCTTCACCATGCGGTCGACTTCGTCGTCGGAAAGCGCGGTGGAGCCGGAGATGGTGATCTGCTGCTGCTTGCCCGTGCCCAGATCCTTAGCGGAAACGTTCACGATGCCGTTCGCGTCGATGTCGAAGGTGACTTCGATCTGCGGAACGCCGCGACGAGCAGCCGGGATGCCGGAGAGCTGGAAGCGGCCAAGCGTCTTGTTGTCGTTCGCCATCTGGCGCTCGCCCTGCAGGACGTGGATTTCCACGGACGTCTGGTTGTCGGCGGCGGTGGAGTAGACCTCGGTCTTGCGGGTCGGGATGGTGGTGTTGCGGTCGATCATCTTGGTCATGATGCCGCCCATGGTCTCAACGCCCAAGGACAGCGGGGTAACATCGAGAAGCAGGATGCCCTCGACGTCGCCGGCGAGCACGCCGCCCTGGACGGCAGCGCCCATGGCGACGACCTCGTCCGGGTTCACCGACATGTTCGGCTGCTTGCCCGTCATGCTCTTCACGAGTTCCTGGACGGCCGGCATACGGGTGGAGCCGCCGACGAGGATGACCTCGTCGATCTCGCCCTGGGACATGCTCGCGTCGCGCAGCGCCTGCTCAACAGGCTTGCGGCAGCGATCGAGCAGATCCTTGGTGATGCGCTCGAACTCCGCGCGGGTGAGCGTGTAGTCCAGATGCTTCGGGCCGGTGGCGTCAGCCGTGATGAAGGGCAGGTTGACGTTTGCCTGCGTGGTGGAGGAGAGCTCCATCTTCGCCTTCTCCGCCGCTTCCTTCAGACGCTGCAGCGCCATCTTGTCCTGGCGCAGGTCGATGCCGCCGTTGTCGGCCGCGAACTTGTCGGCCAGCCAATCGATGACGCGGTGATCCCAGTCGTCGCCGCCGAGTTGGTTGTCGCCAGCGGTTGCAGCAACCTCGAAGACGCCGTCGCCGAGCTCCAGGATGGACACGTCGAAGGTGCCGCCGCCCAGGTCGAACACGAGGATCTTCTCGTCCTTGTTGGTCTTATCGAGGCCGTAAGCCAAGGCGGCTGCCGTCGGCTCGTTGATGATGCGGAGCACTTCGAGGCCGGCGATCTTGCCAGCGTCCTTCGTCGCCTGGCGCTGAGCGTCGTTGAAGTAGGCGGGGACGGTGATGACGGCCTGGGTGATGGGGCTGCCGACCTGCTTCTCCGCGTCGGTCTTCAGCTTCTGGAGCACCATTGCCGAGATTTCCTCGGGAGTGTAGGTCTTGCCCTCGATGTCGATGACCGTACGGCCGTCCTTGCCCGCCTCGACCTTGTAGCTCACCTTGGCCTGCTCAGCCTTCGTCTCGTTGAAGGAGCGGCCGATGAAACGCTTGACGGAAGAGACCGTGTTCTCCGGGTTGGTGACTGCCTGGTTCTTCGCAGCCTTGCCGACGACGCGTTCGCCGTCCTTGCGGAAGCCCTCGACCGACGGGGTGGTGCGATCGCCTTCGGCGTTCACGAGGATCTCAGGCTCGCTGCCTTCCATGACTGCCATTGCCGAGTTCGTGGTGCCCAAGTCAATACCGAGAATCTTAGACATTATGTTTCCTCTCCTTTGTAGAGATAGTTACCGTGGTTTCGAAGGGAGGCTTTCAGAAGAGCTGCTCCGAGTTTTCGCGGCTGCCCCATCGACCCACCCGTTCGATATTGCGTACTATAAAATCTAAGTGCGATGCTGTCAAGTTTACTTCTGCATTTCGCTGAGATTTTTTGCCAAAGTATTGCTAAAACGATTGACCTGCGGAAATATAAACCCTCCGTGTAGGAATTGTGAAGAAGAGGCATATGAAATCTAAGTCGGCAAGGCTCAAGGCGGGCCACCGAGGCGAGAAAGGGGCCATGAATCCCGCGGCGCTACGGCAAGACGAGGTTCCCGATCTCGAGGCTCTCGCAGTTGACGGCGAAGACCGACTCCCCCGTCTGCGCGTCAGACCAGGCGAGCGGGCCCTTCCCCAAAGGCGTCAGCTGCACGCCTGCCGCCCGCAGAGCCCCTACGGCGCGAACCTGCGCGCTCTTCCGCACGCGCATCGAGAAGTACAGCCCCCGGTCGAGCCCTTCGAATGAGACCTCCTTGGCAAGGGAGCTTTCGCTCACACGGCGCACCAGCTCGTCCTGCAGCTGCTTCGCATGGGTGCGCAGGCGGTTCACATGCCGCTCGTAGTGCCCTTGCTCGATGAACCGCGCAAGGGCAAGCTGCTCGAGCGGGCTTACCGTATTCGAATAAAACCCCAGGTTGAACTCGAATTGCGCAGCGAGATCCTCGGGGAGGGCCATGTAGGCGATGCGGAATGCCGCGCCGAGGCTTTTCGTGAATGAGTTCAGATAGATGACGCGCCCCGCCACATCGACGCTCGAAAGCGGCGCGATCGGGCGCCCCAGCATGCGGAATTCCGCGTCGTAGTCGTCCTCAACGATGAAACGGCCCCGCGGCCCCGCGGCGGAAAACGCCCGCGCCTCGTCCGTTCGCGACCAGTTGAGCAAGTCTCGCCGGCAGGCTGCGGACATGACGATTCCTGTCGGAAACTGATGAGCGGGCATCACGTGCGCCACGCTCGCGCCGCTTTCGCGCAGAGCCGCAATGTCGATGCCGCCTGCGGAGAGAGGGATGCTCGCGCAATGCACGTTCTGGGCGCCATATATGCGCCCGAGCAGCGGATACCCCGGGCATTCCGTCGCGAAGGTGCGTTCACGCCCCAGCAGCTGGACGATCAGCTGGTAGAGCGTCTGCGACCCCGCGGCGATGACGATGCGCTCGGCAGGCACCTCCATTCCACGGTATTCGCGCAGGTAGGAGGCTATCGCCTGGCGCAAGCGCGGGGACCCTGCGGCAAGCGCCGCCTCCGCAAGCGTCGCCGAGGATTCTTCAGTGAGCGTTCGGCGCATCACGCGCGCCCACGTTTGATAGGGGAAGAGCGCCGTCGCCGCAGCCCCCGACGAAGGCACGAAGGCCATCGAGTCGCCCGCGGATTCGGAGAACGGGGAGTCGCCGAGCGTATGCGCCGGAAAGCGAAGGGACGCAAGCCTTCGCGCAGAGGAAGCGGCGGGCGACTGGGCTGCATCGGAGTCCGGAGACGCGGCATGCCTCCCCGTCGCGCCCTCGGAAGCGAAACCACGCTGTCCGGCGGCACCTCCGGAAACGCCGCCGGTCCGCGCATTTCCCCTGTTGCGCGCCCCGCCCTGCCGCCCGCCGCGCGCAGCAGGGGAAAGCTCGCACGCGAAGTAGCCCCGGCGCTCTTCGGCGCGAACATAGCCTTCCGCGATGAGCTGGGCATAGGCAGCCTCGACCGTGATGACGCTCACGCCGAGGTTGCGCGCGAGGGCTCGCTTGGAGGGAAGCTTTTCATCAGGCAAGATGTTCCCGTGGGCGATATCGTGGCGGATGCACCGATAAAGGTAGTCGTAGCGGCTCGCATTCCCTCGCTCGCCCATGTCGTAAGACAGCATTTCTCGCCCTCGCCTCAATCTGGTCTTATTTATTACTTGCAATTTGACCATGTTAACAGGTTCAAATCGGAAGTATGATGCCAAACTATCAAATACCGATAGAAGGAGTAGGAAATGTCTGAACCGCAAACCGCAGCCGAGCGCGTTGCATTGAACCGCCAGCTCGCCCAGATGCTCAAGGGCGGCGTCATCATGGACGTCACCACGCCCGAGCAGGCGCACATCGCCGAGGAGGCCGGAGCCTGCGCCGTCATGGCGCTCGAGCGCATCCCCGCCGACATCCGCGCAGCGGGCGGCGTGTCCCGCATGAGCGACCCGAAGATGATCAAGGGTATTCAAGAGGCCGTTTCCATCCCCGTCATGGCGAAGTGCCGCATCGGACATTTCGTCGAGGCGCAGGTGCTGCAGGCCATCGATATCGACTACATCGACGAGTCCGAGGTGCTCTCCCCCGCCGACGACACCTATCACATCGATAAATCCCAGTTCAACGTGCCGTTCGTGTGCGGCGCGCGCGACTTGGGCGAGGCACTGCGCCGCATCGCCGAGGGAGCCACGATGATCCGCACGAAAGGCGAGCCGGGCACGGGCGACGTCGTTCAGGCCGTGCGCCACATGCGCATGATGAACGCCGAGATCCGCCGCATCCAGAACCTGCGCGCAGACGAGCTGTTCGAGGCGGCCAAACAGCTGCAGGTGCCCGTTGACCTGGTGAAGTACGTGCACGAGAACGGCAAGCTGCCCGTCGTGAACTTCGCCGCCGGCGGCGTGGCGACCCCCGCAGACGCCGCGCTCATGATGCAGCTCGGCGCCGAGGGCGTGTTCGTGGGATCGGGCATCTTCAAGTCAGGCAACCCCGCCAAGCGCGCGCAGGCCATCGTGAAGGCCGTGGCGAACTACACCGACGCCAAGCTCATCGCCGAGTTGTCCGAGGATCTTGGCGAAGCGATGGTCGGCATCAACGAGAACGAGATTGCCCTGCTCATGGCCGAGCGCGGCAAGTAAGCGGCCCCTCGAACGTCGATATCGCCTGAAAGGTTTGCATATGGGAAAGAAAGTTGCCGTCCTGGCAGTTCAGGGGGCGTTTATCGAACACGAGCGTACGCTTTCGAAGCTGGGATGCGAATGCGTTGAGCTGCGGCAAGGACCCGACGTCCGCCAACCCTTCGACGCGCTCGTGTTGCCAGGCGGCGAGAGCACGGTGCAGGCGAAGCTCCTACGCGAGCTCGGCATGATCGACGAACTGCACCGCCGCATTGCGGACGGCATGCCCGTCATGGGCACCTGCGCGGGGCTCATCCTGCTCGCGCAAACCGTCGAAGAGGGCATCCCCGCAGCGGGCGACCCCACGGCGGAAGTGGTCGGAGGAGACGTCGCGCCGGGTGCTTTCGGCACGCTGCCCGTCACGGTGCGACGAAACGCCTACGGGCGTCAGCTAGGCAGCTTCCACACAGAAGCACCGTTTTCGGGCATCGAGGGCGACGTTCCCATGACGTTCATCCGCGCGCCCTACATCGCCGAAGTCCACGAGGGTGCAACACCGCTCGCCACGGTCGACGAGCGCATCGTCGCCGTGAGGGCTAAAAACCAGATCGGCGTAGCCTTCCACCCTGAACTCGACGATGACCTGAGGATTCACGAGCTGTTCGTGAGCCTCATCGGGTAGGCGGGACGCCCTGTGCGCAGAGAAGCCACCGCCTCTGCGCCCTTCCCCTGCCGTTTGAAAAAGCGAGCTGCACACGGAAAGGCCGCCGCGCAGCCCTTCTTCAATGAAAGCCCCATAAACAGAAAGGCCGGCTGCCCGATTGGACAGCCGGCCTTTTTCTCGCTTTGTCTGCGAGGTTTATTCCTCGACAACCTCGGGGATAGCGCCCATCGGGCACTCCTCGACGCAATCGCCGCATGCGATGCAGTTGTCCTCGTTCACGGGAGCCGCAACGCCGTTGACGACCTCGAGAACCTCCTGCGGGCAGGCGTCAACGCAAATGCCGCAGCCGATGCACTCATCTGCATCAATAACCGGGTGAGCCATGTCAAACTCCTTCTCGTCTCATTCAGATGAAAGCGAATCCCGACGCCCTCTCACGGCTGACCACCGCACGGTCGGGAAACTACTGCCCGAAAAGATACCATTGCAGCCGTTAAATGCAAGGGAAATCAAGCGT
The DNA here is from genome assembly GCF_934617235.1 of uncultured Ellagibacter sp. Classification (GTDB taxonomy): domain Bacteria; phylum Actinomycetota; class Coriobacteriia; order Coriobacteriales; family Eggerthellaceae; genus Ellagibacter. The sequence goes on from NZ_CAKTTZ010000010.1 coordinate 38,974, forward strand.
TTTTCAGGGTGCGGCGCGAATTGGCACCAAGACGTTAAGATGCCCAGAAAAAATCGGACACGCCTGACGGCGCGCCCGATGATTATTCCCCATTTCGGGAGAAAACGCTCCTTTCCGCTCGAGAATCGCTGGAGAGCGGGTTCGCTTGAGGAATTCGCCAGAGGGGCTCACCAGCAAGAGCCCGAAGAGGGAGGTTCACCAGCAAGAGCCCGCTGTCAAGAACCTGCTAGCAAATGCGCGGAAGCTGCTCTCCCACTAACATGTCGAGGATGCGCTTGCCCCCGAAGGCCGTGCGCAGATAGACCTTCGGCCCGCGCTCGGGCTGCATCTCGCTCACCTCGCCGATGATGGCCGCGTCTGCGCCATACTTGTTCGCCCGCATGGCGCCAAGTGCAGCTTCTGCTTCCTCAGCAGGGACAACGCACACCATCTTGCCCTCGTTCGCCACCTGGAGCACATCGTAGCCAAGCATCTCGCAGGCCCCGAGCACCGCATCCTTCACAGGCACGGCATCTTCCTCGACAGTAATGTCAACCTGCGCCTGGTCGGCGAATTCGTTGAGCGTCGACGCCAAACCGCCGCGCGTCGGGTCGCGGAAGCAGCGCGTGTTCGGCGCCGCTGCGAGGATCTCGGCAATCATATGGTTCAGCGGAGCGGCGTCGCTTTGCAGGTCGGCCGAGAAGCTTAAGCCCTCACGGCAACTCATGATGGTGATGCCGTGATCGCCCAGCGTGCCACTGACGAGCACCTTGTCGCCCGGCTTGCAGTGCTCGCCGCCCAGACTCACTCCTTCGGGCACCGCGCCCACGCCCGCGGTGTTGATGAACACACCGTCGCCATGTCCGCGGTTCACCACCTTCGTGTCGCCCGTGACCAAGCGCACTCCCGCCTCGCGCGCCGTTTCGGCCATCGTGGAGCAGATGCGCTTCAAGTCGGCCATAGGATAGCCCTCTTCAAGAATGAAACCACAGCTCAGATAGAGTGGACGGGCACCCGAAGTAGCCACATCGTTGACCGTGCCGCAAATCGCGAGCCGCCCGATGTCGCCGCCGGGGAAGAACTGAGGCGTCACGACGAAGCTGTCGGTGGAGAAGGCCAGGCGTTCGCCGGGCGCGAGGGCGGGCAGCACCGCCGCATCATTGCCCTGTAGAAGCTCATCGTTTCCGTAGGCCTCGTAGAACACCTCGTCGATGATGCGCTTCATCATCGATCCGCCGCTGCCGTGTCCGAGCATCACTTTCTCGTCCATGAGGACTCTCCCTTGCCTTGCCGCCCGCAACGCGTCCATCGCGCGCGGGAAAATCGTTCGTTTGCCCCATCATACGCCAGAACGCACGGCGGGGACGCGATTGCCACCTGGATGGAAGGCAAACAGCAGAAACGGGGGGCGTGGCGAGGTAGCACGCAAGCCCACACGCGAAGAGCGCGAACTCTATGCGCGCTCGATGCGCACGCGGGTGAGTCCTCCGTGACGCGCCGTCGCGCCGCTTGCGCGTTCCCATTCCGCCGGAATAACCTCGTTGTTGTTGCCCCCGCGCGGAACGCCTTGCTCGAAGTCGCATGTCGCCACGTGGCCATACGCCCAATGACCCTGCCCGTAGCATTTCACGATTACGCCTGGGAGCGTGCCCGACCACGCCTTCGCGCGCACGATGATCGAGCCCTCAGGCGACGACACGCGAACCATATCGCCCGAGCGAAGGCCAAGCCGCTCCATGTCGCTCGGGTGAATCTTCGCCACATCATCTCCCGCCTCATCCCCGGGATCGAGCTTCTTCAGCTTGTGGTAGAGCGGGGCATTCGCCGAGCGGCCCTCCAGATTGACGATCGAGCGATGCTGGGAGAACACGAAGGGGAATTCGCGCTCGCTTCCTTTGCGAACAGGCATTTCACAATGTGGCACCAAGCTCTTGCGCCCACGCGCCTCATACCCAAGCGACGTCGCCGCCCCTTCGGAGGCAAGTCCGAAGGGGCGAGCATGCTCTTCGAACGCGCGGCGGAGAGCGTCGCTTTCAAATTCGAAGCGCCCTGATGGCGTAGGGAGAGGCGAAGGGTCTTCGCCTTCGCGCCTGCCGCAGACGGGGTCAGTTTCCCAGATGCCCTTCGCGAGGAAATCCCTCCAGGCGCCTTCCGAAGCACCCGCACCGTTCCCACCACCAGATCGCCAGAACGGCAGAGTCATCGCCTTGAGCACGTATTCGGCGAGCTCATCCCCCGACGTCGGCGCAGCGCCCGTACAGGGATCGACGCATTCGTGCTGATAGTAATCGAGAATGTTGGGAAACCCACGATAGCTGAGTTTCTGCGCCAAGGCGAAGGCGACGCCCGCTTCGTCATTACGCGACTCACCGAAAGCGTCGACGCAAGGCTGCTCGAGAACAATCGAGGAACGCCCGTTCTGCCGACAACGCGCAAACCCCCACGTCTCGAAAAGATGATGGCGCGCAGGCAGCACAATGTCCGCAAATTGGGACATCTCCGAGATATGAGTCGTCACATGCACGAGAAACGGCAGCTTTTCGAGCGCGCGCTCCCACCGCGAGACGCCCGTACACGAAAACGGGAAATTGCACCAGTAGGCGACAAGCGTATCGATGTCGCCGCCCTCGATGACCTCCGGAATAAGGTTCGCGACCGGAGCACGATGCGCACGACCCGCCTTCGCGCATAAGAAATCCTCCCGCTGGGGAACATCGACACGAAGCAGCGAGCATGCGCGACGAGCCTGGTCGTCGCGATACGGCTCGGTGCTGGGAAGCTTCTCGACAGGAAGCGAGGGAAACGAGAGCACGCCGCCTTCCGCACCGATCGACCCGGCAAGACCGTTGAGCGCATAGCACGCCATCCCGGAATAGAGGCCGCGAGCCGACATGGCAACACCTGGGGAAATCCACGACACCGCGCGCTGGCCAGCCCCCGCGAACGTGCGCGCCATCCGCACGATAATCGATGCAGGGACACCGGTTGCGGACTCCGCCCATTCGGGCGTCTTGTCGAAAAGTTCCTCATTCCACCACGAGCAGACGCCGCGCGTGAATCGTTCCTGAAAAGAAGCCCCATCCACTTTGCCTTTGAGCTGGGCCGCCTCGGCAAAGAGGTTCCTTCCATCCTCGAAATCCCCAACGTAGTCGCGGTTCCAAAGCCCTTCGGCGAGAATCACGCGGGCGATGGCGGATGCGAGGGCACCATCGGTCCCCGGGATAACAGGAACCCAGCATCCCGCGCCGGAGTGATTATCTGCGAAGGGATCGCAAATCCCCGAGCCACCAGAGCCCGCTCGTTGCGCCCCCTTTTCAACAAGTTCGGCCGTCATCGAGCGGCGCGGGTCGACGACGAACATCGGCACACCGCGACGAAGCGCCTCGGGAAGAGCGCGCCTGGCATGTGCCTTCTGACGGTTCGACGCGACAGGGTCGGCGCCCCACAAAATGGCGCATTCCAGATGTTTCCAGTCGTAATCGTGGTAGTCGTAGACCCCATCCATCACGCCCGTTGCCAGCTTCTCGGCATCGGCGCAGATGGAGTCGTGGTTGAAGCTGTTCGGCGTACCGTAGATCTCGGGGAAGGCGCGCGTCAGCACCTCGTTGATACCCGTCGAGCGCCCCTTCGCAAGGGCAAAGCGCTCCGGATGCCCCGCGCGACGCAAGGCCATCATCCGATCAGCTATCTCATCGAGCGCTTCGTCCCAAGTCACGGGTTCGAACTCGGGGTCGACCCTGCGGCCCTTTCGAGGGCTGCGACGGCGCAGCGGCGTCGCCACGCGATCGGGGTCATATTCCTGCTCGAGGGTTATCGCGAGAGCCGGGCACACGCCCCCGCCTGTCGCCGTGCTCGCATTGTTGCCGCGCACTTTCACCGCACGACCATCCTCAACCGTCACCTTCACAGGACAGTTGGACAGGCACCCCTGACACGTCGATGCCACTACCCTGCGCATGGCACGACCTCGATCGCGGGGCAGTTGGCAAACGCGTCAGGCGCGATGTAGTCGAGCGCACCAGCCGAGCGAACCACTTTCAAACGCGAGCAGCCTGCGAAAACCTCAGATTCCAGAGAGCGCACCCCCGCGGGAAGGGCAACTTCCTCAAGCGCCGCGCAATCCTTGAAACAGCGCTCGCCGATCCAATTCACGTTTGACGGGAGAGCAATCGACCGAAGCTCGCCGCATTTGCGAAACGCCTCGTTTTCCATCACCTCAAGACCCTCAGGCAAAACGACTTCCCCCAGGTGAAAGCAGCGAAGGAACACTTGCTCGGGAAGGGTCGTAAGCCGTTTAGGAAGACGAGCCTCACGCAGGTCGCGACACCCGCGAAACGCAGCAGCACCTATCGCCTCAAGCGATTCGGGCAACGAAACGCGCTGCAAGTGCACACACGACGCGAACGCCTGGCTTGCCACCTCGACGACGCCCTCGGGCAGCACGACTTCGCGTATGACATCATTGTTGGCGAACGCGCGATGAGCGATAACCGTCACACCATCGGGCACGACGACGCTTTCCCCATCGCCTGAATAATGCGTCAATGTCAGTTCGAATGATTCCATGCGGCCATCTTACCCGAAAAGCGACGTGCCTAGCGATGCACGATGAAGCGCTTGCGCAGCTGCGTGGCGATTATTTCCAACGTGACGGAAACGGCGAGGCACAGGTAGATGATGAGCCCCATCTCATGCCAGTTGAACATGTAGTTCGCAACGATGTAGAGATAGTAGCCGATGCCGCCCGAGCCCGCGATGGCGCCGACGGTGACCGCGCCGACGAAGTTGTTCTCGAAGCGAATGAAGATCCACGACAGTATCTCGTTGAGCTTGTCGGGGAAGACCCCGCGCGCGACCTGCTGCCACCACGTTGCGCCCGTCGCCTTGAGGGCCTCGAGGGAGCCCTGGTCAACTTCCTCGAACGCCTCGGAGAAGGCCTTCGTCAGGAAGGAAACGGTATGGAACATCATGCCGATGACGGCGGCCTCGGAACCAAGTCCGATGGCAACGGTGAACACGAGCACCCAAATAATTGTAGGAACCGAACGGATGATGGCCATCACGGTCTTGATGATGTTGCTCACAAGCTTGTTCGACAGGTTGCTTGCCGCAAGCAGCGACAGCACGAGCGCGATAAGCGCACCGCCCGCCGTCGCCAGCACCGCGATGCAAAGGGTGACGGCAAGCCCCTCGAACATGTCGGCCCAGGTGTAATTCGAAAGATAGGGGGACAAGAACATAAGCTTGAAGTATTCGACCAGGTCAGATGCCGCCTGCAGCGTATTGGCGGAGCCGTAGCCCATGTTTGCCATCGTGTAGGTCGTCGCGACGGCAAGGAAAACGGCGAGCGCGGCAACCACCATGCCCGACGTCGTGCGGACGCGCACCTTGATTTTCCCCCGCGAGACGCGCATCTCGCCCGATTGGCCGTCTGGAGCGCCGATACGGCGACGCACGAAGTTGGAAACCGCCTCGACGACGATCACGGCCACGGCGATGCAGATGATAACGAGCCCAGCCGTGGGGTACTTGAACGTGCGGTAATACCAGTTGAACACAAACCCGATTCCTGTGCCCGTGAGCATGCCGACGAGCGTCGCGTCTCGGAAGTTCGTCTCAATCATGTAGAGAACCCAGCTCACCACCTGGGTCAGGCTTAAGGGGAACACGCCGTGTACGATGACTTGGAGCTTCGACGCCCCCGTCGCTTTGAGGGCCTCGATCGACCCCGCATCGGCCTCGTCGATCGTCTCGATGAAGGCACGCGTCAGGAAGCCGAGGCTTTTGAAGAACAGTGCCAGAAAGCCGGTGAATTCCGCCTGCTTGAAGGAGAAGAGCAGAATGAAGCCCCATGCGACGGTCGGGATGTTGCGGAGCACCGTCGCGAACGCGCGGATGACCATCTGAACAGGGCCGCCGACGCCCGAGACGCGCGAAGCGATGACAGCCAGGACGAACGCGATGATAGCGGCAAGCGTACCTGCGGCGATGGCGTCCAAGATAGTCATGGCGAGCGCCGAGGCAATCTTTTCCATCTGGTCGAACGCCTTGGCATTCGGCATGAATTGCTCGACGAACCACACGAAACCGCCCGGAAAATCCTTCGCTGCGTCGAGAAAGCTGAAGTCGATATGGCCGCCCGCGACAAACGTCACCGCAAGGAAGGCGATAAGGATGCCCGCATAGGACGCATGGCGTTTGGGGAAGAACAGCGGGTCAGGCGTCGCCTTCCCCGTGCCCGCGGGCGATTCGACGGCAGAGCTGCACCCAGCGCATTCGCGCTTCTTGAAAAGGGTCATCAGCAGCACTCCGCGGTCGAGCTCGAGGGATCCTCCTCGCCATAGACCGACGCAATGATGCCCGGGGTCAGATCATTCGGCGCGCCGTCGAAAACGAGCCTGCCGCCCGACACCGCAATGATGCGGTCGGAGAACTCGAGCGCGTATTCGACCTGGTGAAGGCTGACCAGGCAAGCGATGTCCCGCTCGTCTGCGGCCCAGCGCAAATGCTCCATCACCGTTCTCGATGATTTAGGATCGAGGCTCGCGATGGGCTCATCGGCCAAAATGAGCAGTGGGTCTTGGACCAGTGCGCGGGCAATGCCGACGCGCTGCTTCTGGCCACCCGAAAGCTGGTCAGCCCGCATGTATGCGCAGCACCCGAGCCCCACGCGCTCAAGCGCATCGAACGCCGCGCGCTTTTCCTCTTCCGTGAATATGCTAAGAGCGCCCATGAGGGAATTCTTGTAGCCAAGACGCCCCTGAAGAACGTTCTCTATCGCCGTCGATCGATAGACCAGGTTGTACCCCTGAAAGACCATCGCCATGCGGCGGCGGATCTCGCGCAGCGCACGTCCACGAGCACTCGTCGCTTCCTTCCCGTCGAACACGACAGAGCCGGAAGTCGGGTCGATCAGGCGGTTGATGCAGCGCAAAAGCGTGGACTTTCCCGCCCCTGAGCTGCCGATCAGGGAGACGAATTCCCCCCGCTTCAAGGAGAAGGAGACGCCATCGAGTGCTTTTAAGGAGCCATCGTAGCTTTTCGTCAGCCCCTCGACCTGAAGCAATGTTTCAGTCGCACCCACCGGAGCCCCCTTCCCTTTCAGTCATGCCCTATCCAGTATGCGGCATTCCGCGCTATTCTTCGCCGATGAGCTTGCGGAAGTCGTCGTAATAGGAGTCGTCGGCCGGGGTGAAGGTGACCTTGCCCGTGGTCTGCTTCCACTTGGTCACGGTGTCCTTGTCGCTCGGATCCTTGAACAGCTCCTTGTTGCCGGAAACCGCGTCGGAGCACATGTAGTCGATGACCTTCTTGTTCATATCCTCGGGCACGTAATCGGTGTTCACGACGAAGGGAACCGCGGGAACGGGCAGCGACGACACGCAGCGCAGCTTCACACCGGCGTACTTGTCGAGCGGAGCCTCGAGGCCGGATTTGATCTCGTAGAGCGCGCCGAGCTCGCCGTTTTCGCCCTCGATGACGTTGTAGTTGTTCGCGGCGCCGGTGTCGTCGCACGCGCAGAAGTCGGCGTCGCCGGTGAGCACGTTGTAGATGGAGTTCACGTGGCTGCCGCCGAAGAGCACCGTGTTGAAGAACTTGCCCGACTCGCCAAGCTCCTCGGAGTCGGAGATGCCGAACTCGGTCGCGAGCGCGATCGAGGGGATGACGTAGCCGGAAGTCGAGGAGAGCTCGACCCAGGACATGTTCTTGCCCTTCATGGCATCCTGCGTAAGCTCGTAGGAATCACCCTTCTTGTACTTGTCGGCGTTTTCGTCGAGCACGAGGATCTGGGAATGGTAGGAAACCTGGTTCAGCTTGCCTTCCCCGTCGGAGAGGACCCAGGCAACCTCGACAGCGGGGTTCTTCTTGTGCAGCTCGACGTACTCCTTGGCACCGAGCGAGGCGTAATGGGCCTTGCCCGAGTTCACGGCTTCGATGCACACGTTGTAGTCGGTGGTGGTCATCGGCTCGCAGGGCACACCCGCGCCTTCCGCCATCGCTTCGGCGATGAGGTCGCGCATGTTCTCGTACTTTCCTTCCGACGCGCCCGGTTCCCAGGCGAACACGAGTTTCTCGGGAGCTTCGACCTTCTTGTCGTCGGTCTTGGCGTCGGTCTTGGAATCGCTTGAGGAGCACCCGGCCAAACCAGCCATGGCGCCCACTGCCGCCACAGTACCTGCCGCGACGAACTGACGGCGGTTGAGATTGAGTTCCATTTAGCTTCCTTCCTTATTTTTCTTCAACATACAACACGGGTGCGCATCGGCTGCACACCCGCATCATTAAGGTTTATTCTACTACATTGAACCCTCTAATAATAGATAGTGTCCAATAATGTATGATTCCACTCCGAAGATTTCGGGGACCGAAAGAAGTCTGCGAGCCGACCGCCCGCGGACAGCCTATCAGCAGCTCGACGAGGAGGATTCGCTACCGTCGCCGCAACAACTGTCGCCTTCGCCCTGTTCAGCGCGCTTCTCCGCATCCTTCTTGCGCTTGCCCGCGAAGAATCCGGCAAGGTTCTCGGGCAACTCGTAGGGCTTATCGGCACCAGGCTCGGCAACGCGGCCCTGGAGCACAACCTCCATGATGCCGCGCACAAGCAGATCCGTCGGCGGCACCTCGTAGTACGTGCCGTTAAACGGGAACAGGCGGCACTTGACATCGTAGTTGGCAATGTCGCTGCAGCAGTCGCAGTCGTTTTCCTCGATAGAGGGGCAGATGTCGACGTTGTTCACGCGAACGGTCGGCGAGCTGTAGAAGTTGTACTGCTCGGCAAGCCATTCGCTGTCGACGTTTACCGAGTTCAGCGTGATGTCATAGCCGCATGCAGCAAGCACGGGGCGGCACAGCTCGACCGCGCGCTCGACACGCTTGTCGGCACCCTGGCAACGTTCGCACACAGTGAGGTCGAGGTACAAAAAGTCGACGACGACCGTTTTCTTGCGCCCAGCATAAACATCATCGGAGCAGCTGTAGGCCGCATCCGAGCTGTAGGGCGGAAGAATCGCCGATTCCGCTGCGGGCACAGGTTCGGGCTGCCACTGATCGAATGCGACAATTGAGCGCTCGGCGGGCTGGTTGCACGAGCACCCGCCTGCTGAAGCCTTGCCTTTTCGAGCGCGCTTCGCTGCTTGGGCGAGCTTTCCCAACTTCTGCTTCTTTTCCTTCTTGGACATGAATCCCCCTTCATGGATGGAGCGACTTCTAGGTTTGCCCCATCATACGCCAGAAAGTGCGGCGGGGCACAACTCGCCACAACCGAGCAGGGAAACATCAGATGCGAGCGCGTGGGGACGCGGAGGACAACTCGTTCCGACTAGCTTTTCGAGTACTTCTGGACAAAAAGTGGCGTTTAAGCGGGATGGGCGCACCCGCTCTCTCCCCGACCAGCTCACCCATATCGATAAAGAGCGTAATCGCTAGCAGCAGCCACCACCGCAGCAGCCGCCGCCGTCAACCGAGGGGGCGTTGCCGCAGCCCTCGTAGGGGCCGAAATGGATGGAGCGGTCGCCGTAAACGGTGAAGTACTTGCCGAAACGGGTGTCCTGCACGTAGCTGCAGGAGTTGCCGCACACGTCGAGGCGCAGATCTTTGAAGAAGCGATGGTGGTCATCAAGGTCGAAGTAGTTCTCGCACCCTTCGATACCGCCGCGGTAAATGGCGGTCTGACCGTATTGCTCGCAAATGTCCTCCAGCGTATCAGGCAGCTTGAAAGCGCGAACCGTGCGCGAGCTGAACTGGATGTTGCCCACGAGCGCCTCGACCTCGGGATTGTCGATAGTGGCCGCCGACGAGCTCATGTAGCGGAAGTCGACCCAGCCCACGCGCGCCATCATGCGGCGGAAGTCCTCAACGTACATCGCGCCGCCGAGGCACTCGCCCAAAAGGATCGGGTTCTCGTTGATTTCCTTCGGAACGCGACGGTCGGCGAAGATGTCGGCAAAGTAGAGCTCGCCGCCGATCTTGAGCACACGCCAAATCTCCCTGAAGACCTGCTCCTTCATGGGCGACAGGTTGATAACGCAGTTGGAGATGACCACGTCGACCGACCCATCGGGGATAGCGGAAAGATCCTCGATGTAGCTCTCGACGAACTCGACGTTGTCGTAGAATTTCGCGGCCATTTCAGCCTGATGGCTCTTGGCGAACGCAAGCTGGTCGGGGTTCATGTCGACGCCGATGACCCGGCCCTCGGGCCCAACGAGCTTGCTCGCCAGGTACACATCGCGTCCGGTACCGCAGCCCAGATCGAGCACGGTGCAACCCTCAAGCGCAGGCGGAAGCGGGCTGCCGCAACCGTAGAAGCGGGAGGTGATCTCCTCGGGGATATCCGCCAAGACATCCTTAATGTACTGGGGCAAGCTATCGGTGCCGCAGCTGCACGTATGGGTGACCATCTCGCCGCCGTTATCGACGGACATCTTGCTGTAGTATTCCTTGACCTGCTCGCGAATGTCGCTCATATTTCAACCTTTCTTGTTAATCCTAGGCTACTGCTAGACTATTGCTGAACCATACGCTTCCAATGCAATTATTGTCAATTGTCTTATAGCCACCATCCAACTGAAAACAGCTTTATCCCTATTGCTCAACTATGATTAACAAGCTAAGTAAATCCGAGTTACTTACTAGTTTTTTCCCAGCTCATTCGCAACCTATTCAAGGAAAAATGCGACACTTTAGACTATTGTCACTAACCCAATACTCGCTTGTGTGCTATATGTGAACTACGTCTTTATAGGGGACATTCCAACAAATCAAGGAGGAACCGCATGGCCCAACTTATCGACAACCTTTCCCGTCGAACCTTCGTTAAGGGCGCTGCTGCCGCAGGTGCACTCGCCGGCATCGCCGCCCTCGGCGGATGCGCAAGCGAGCAGAAGACCGAGGACAAGTCCGAGGCGAAAACCGAAACCCCCGAGAGCAAGTACGACAACACGCTTTCGACCGACACCGAAGACCTCAACATCGTGCTTTTGGGCAAGGACTCGAAGATCGCCGCCATCATCTTGGCCCTCAAGAAGGGCTACTACGAGGAGGAGAAGCTCAACGTCGCCACGCAGACCGTGTCGGGCGGCTTCCCCGAGGCAATGCCTGCGCTCTCCAACGGCACCGCCGACGTGCTCCCCTTCGGCTCCATCCCTTCCTGCACCTACATCGGACAAGGCGATGACCTGGTCATCTTCGGCGGCACCGTCGCCGACGGCTCCGAGTGCGTCACGCTTATCGAGAACAAGGACTCCTACAAGAAGCCGGAAGACTTCAAGGGGAAGAAGATCGGCTGCTTCCGCATGGAGACCGGCCACATGATTACCAAGAGCTGGCTGCGCCAAAACGGCATCGAGGACGGCAAGGACGTGGAGTTCATCCTGCTGGAAAGCTCTGCCGCCGAAGTTGCCGCAGTTGAAAACGGCGAAATCGATATGTGCTTCGTGAACAGCGGTTACGGCTACGTCGCCACGCAGGGCGGCAAATGCGCCGTCGCCTTCCGCCCCAACGAGCTGACGGGCAAGGAGTTCCCCTGCTGCCGCCAGACCACGAACCGCAAGGCATTCGAGGAGAAGCGCTCGGCGCTCATCAAGTTCGAGATCGCCAACCTGCGCGCGATTTACGACATCGAGAACGACCACGCGGGTACCATCGCGACCATTGTGGAGTACTCCGGCCAGCCCGAGGAGTACATCGAGAACATCACGTACGGCAAGGGCGATTACGTCGCCGCGATGAAGTTCGAGATGGACCCCTACACCGATGACGTGAAGGTGTTCTACGGGGACATGATCGACAACGGCGACATCGACGACACCAACAAGGAGCTCATCGTCGAGCACATGGACTCGACTATCTACAAGGCGGCCCTCGATGCGCTTATCGAGCGCGGAGAAAACAAGGCCTTCTACGAGAAGCTCGTCGCCGAGTACGAAAAGCACAACACCCTGGGCATTTAGCAGCCCTTCCCCCCGCGCGTGCCCGCGGTCCGATTCGCGGGCACGCGCGCCTTCCCATCCGATATCGCGAGGGAGCTCTATGCCTGCTATCTCATTCAAGAATGTAAGCTACTCCTACGTCGACGGCAACGAGTCGTTTTTGGCGCTTGAGAACATCGACCTCGACATCGCCGACGGCGAGTTCGTATGCCTCATCGGTCATTCAGGGTGCGGCAAATCAACCCTATTGTCCCTGCTCGCAGGCCTGTCGATGCCGACCGCAGGCGAAATCTTCATCGACGGCGCGCCCGTTTCGGGCCCCGGCCCCGACCGTTCAATCGTGTTCCAGAGCTATTCTCTGTTCCCCTGGCAGACCGCCCTTAAGAATGTAACGTTCTCGATCCGCCAGACGAACAGGAACGCCACCAAAGAGCAGGCGAAAGCACACGCACTCGAGCTGCTTGCCCAGGTTGGCATGGAAGACGCAGCGAACCGCTACCCCTTCCAGCTCTCGGGCGGCATGCGCCAGCGCGTCGCGATTGCCCGCGCGCTCGCCATCGACGCGCCCACGATGCTTCTTGACGAGCCTTTCGGGGCGCTCGACCCGCTTATCCGCGGCAAACTGCAGGAGCTGCTTCTGCGCCTGTGGAACGAAGGCGAAGGCTGCTGCAAGACGGCGGTGTTTGTGACGCACGACATCGACGAGGCGCTTATCCTCGCCGACCGCATCGTCTTCATGGAGCCCCGCCACATCACGCGCGAATTCATCCTGCCGAAAGACCGCGTCCGCAACAGCGATGCCATCGTGGAGGATGCACGCCTGCGCGACATCAAACGCGAGGTCATGGAGCTCTTCGACGCCACCGCAACGGGAAAGGAGGACCGCTGATGCCATTCGGAAGAAAGTCCGTCGCAAACGATTCCCGTCCTGCCGAGGCCGCAAGCAAGATCGCTGTCGAGCACGCTGCAAAGCGCGACGAGCAAGCGGTGCCCATCCAAACGAAAAGCTTTGCGCGCCAGGTGCTCACCGTGTCGTTTATCCTGGCAAACGTCCTGTTCATAGCACTTCTCGTCGTAATCGCCGTCCCTGGCAAGGTTCACCCGAAGACAAGCGTCCCCTTCTACGTCGCTACAGGGATCATCGAGGCGCTCTTCCTTTGGCGCTACTTCGCAGGCGGGCGGAAGCGCTCGACGTGCCATATCGTCATCGTCGTGTTTGCGCTGCTCATCGTGTGGGAAATCGTATCGACCGACCTGAAGCTCACGCATCCGGTGCTCATTCCCAACCCCGAGAACGTGTTCGCCGTGTTCCCTGCACGCTGGGAAGAGCTGCTCAAGAATGTGACGTCGTCGATGATCCTCCTCGCGGAGGGCTTCATCACCTCGCTTATCGCCGGCAACATCATCGGGCTATTCGTCGGCTGGATGCCGAAGGTGCGCGAAGCGGTGTACCCCATCGCCCACGTGCTCGCGCCCGTGCCGGCCATCGTGTTCGCACCGTACCTCGTGATGCTTTTGCCCTCGTTCAAAGCCGCAGCCGTCGCCGTCATCTTCCTCGGCATCTTCTGGCCCACGCTTCTGAACACCATCCTGCGCGTAGAATCCCTGGACAAGCACATCCTCGACTCGGCGCGCATGATGGGGCTCTCCACGCCGACGATGATCTTTAGGGTGCTGCTGCCGTATCTGTACCCCACAGTTGCGACCGGCCTGAAAACGCAGCTGCCAACCGCCATGTTGATGCTGGTCATGGCCGAGATGTATGGCGCCACGAGCGGGCTTGGGTACTTCGTCATCAACTACACGAACTACGCGAACTACACGAACGTCGTCGCGGGCATTATCATGGTTGGAATCGTTGTCACCATTTTGGACTTTCTGGTCGGGCTCCTCGTCCGCAAGACGGTGAAGTGGAGCTAGCCTGATTGGGACGAGAGAGAGGAAGCGTATGTCAGCTGGAAAAGGGATTTGCCTGGTATGCGGGGAACCGCTTGCCTATTTCGAGGAAGCGCAGGAGGTCACCTGCCAGATTTGCGGAAAGAAGGAGACGGGGCATTCCGTCTGCGTGGCGGGCCACTACGTCTGCGATGCGTGCCATCGCGCGGGCGGGGTCGAGCACATCATGGCCGTATGCCGCGAAACCGACTCGAAGAACCCCATCCGCATCGCGCAGAAAATCATGGGCGACAAATCGATCTACCCGAACGGGCCCGAGCACCACACGCTCATCGGGGCCTCGCTCATGGCAGCCTACAAAAACGCCGGCGGCGACATCGATTTGGACAAGGCGCTCGCCGAGCTGCAGAAACGATCGCTGCTTGTGCCGGGCGGCACCTGCGGGTTCTGGGGCACATGCGGCGCCGCGACGAGCGTCGGGCAATGGTGGTCGATCGTTTCGGGCTCGACGCCCATGACGCGCGACCCCTGGGCGCAAACGCAACGTTTAACCTCGCGCATCTTGGGGAAGTTGGCCGATTTGGGAGGCCCGCGCTGCTGCAAGCGCACGGGATTCACGGCGATTCTCGAGGGTGTCGCTTTCGCCAAGGAAATGCACGGCGTGGAAATGGAGGTACCTGAAAAGGTGACCTGCGCGTTCTACACACGAAACGCCGAATGCCTTAAGGAAGGCTGCCCGTTCTACCCGAACAAGTAATTAGCGCGAACAAGACGAAACGCCCAGGCTTGCGACCAATCGAGCCGCCAACCTGGGCGTTTCGCGCGTTTTATTTCTTTGTGGGAACCTTACGGGAGCCCTTTGCAGGGGCTTTCGCGAGCGCCCTCCGAGGCGCCCTTCGAGGGGACTTTGCAGCCCCCTTCGCCAGGACCCTTACAAGCCCTCGCCCGCAGTGGTAACAACCAGGCGACCGTTCTTCACGCCTTTCGTGCCGAGAATCAGGTTCGCGATGGTCTGCACGAGTCCAGTCTCGCCGCGAAGGATCACCACTTCCAAGCAATGATGCTGGTCGAGGTGCACATGGAGCGTCGATACGATGTTCCCGAAGTAATCGTGCTGGATGTTGTGCAGCTTTTCCTGCACGTCGGACGCATGATGGTCGAAGACGATCGTCAGCGTGCCCATCACTTCCGTGCCAGGCGTCGCACATTCGTCCTCGACAAGGGCGTCGCGCACCAAGTCGCGCACTACCTCGCTGCGATTCTTCGCCAAGCCGCGACGAGCGACCAGCTGGTCGAAGCGCATCAAAAGCTCCTCGGGCATTGCCACCGAGAAGCGCATGAGATCGTTGCTCATGATAGACGCCGATTACACGAGGTTGACGGTAACACCGGGAGCGTTTTCCGCGTCGTCTTCGAGCGCGTCTTTCGCCTCGTCGAGCATGGCGCGCACGTCATCGAGGAGCGCCTGCACGTTGTGGAGCTTCTCGTTCGTCTGCGCGAAACCCGCATCACCCGCCTGGTGGGCAAGCGTGTGCGCCCAGCGACGCTCCAGCTTGATGTGATCGTCGATCTGATCGATCATCTGGGAGAATTGACCCGTGTTAATCCCGTTCGTGCACATAAACAGCCTCCTTCATCGCACCGGAGGAATAGGCGCACCTTGCGCCTATTCGCAAGCCCGGAACTTTGTTTCTTGCTATCATGCAATCTGGTATACCCCTTTATGCCATACAACATGGGAGCGATGTGAAAGAATCCACAGAAAGTAACATTTACGAGACGAGTGGCAGACTCGTATGGGACCTGTACGCCGATTACGTGTCGGGATCCCGTAC
The DNA here is from genome assembly GCF_934617235.1 of uncultured Ellagibacter sp. Lineage (GTDB taxonomy): Bacteria > Actinomycetota > Coriobacteriia > Coriobacteriales > Eggerthellaceae > Ellagibacter. The sequence continues at coordinate 54,614 of NZ_CAKTTZ010000010.1, forward strand.
GACGCTCGTTTGCGCATGCAGCTCTCAGAGGCCAAGCGAGGCGGCAAAGCATGCCCTCGAAAGCTCGATGGCCGCCCTCGGGTACGGCAACGCCGTGGCCTTCGTGACCCTCACCGCCGATGACATTACGCTCGAGGATAGCGACCTGTTCACCCTTGTGGAAGGAATCGACCCGCTTGTCCTCGTGACGGCAGATGCCGCGGCGGCAGCGCGACTCGCGCGCGCCTATCGGCAAAATGTCCCCGTCGATAGCGCCTGCCGCATCTTCTGCCGCAACGCTATCGCATTTCGGGACTTAGAGCACATGCTTGAGACCCCCGAGGGGAAACAACGCGCCTGGGCGTTGTTTAAAAAGCTCCCCCGCCTGGGGAAATAGAAGAAATCTCACTCGAGCGATTTTCCACAACGCCCACCGCAGTCCCTTTGACGAGCGAGGTTCCTTCCCGCACGTGCTTCCAACAAGCCGCCCGCGAGGGGAGCTTCTTTCGCTCGCGCCCCTGCGCCCCTGCGCCCCTCCGCCCCGAGGGCACCGAGGCGACTTTCCCAAAAACGAGAAAAGGCCGCGGGGGAGGCGGCCTTGTTCTCGGACGAGTGGAGTGAGGAGAAATCTTTGGAACGATGAGAAGAATAGCCCTTTAATTATTCCACGTCAAGGATATATTTATCCTTGATAAGATATAGGACACATCGGGCCGAAGCGTCCCGCAAATGCCAAGACGCTTCGGCCTGCAGACAGCCCGCAGAGCAGCCCTCAATCCCCTCTTCCCTACAGAATGCCCAGATCGAATGCATTGCGCAACACCATCGCCACACGTTCGCGCGCGATGGATTCACCAGGGACGAGCGCGCGGGTTCCGTCTTCAAGCTCGTAGCCCTTAACGAGCTCCACATGAAGCGCCCAGGCCGCAGCGGTCCGCGCCCACGCCGAGATGTCGTCGGCATCGATGATGGACTCAAGCGACGAC
>NZ_CAKTTZ010000011.1 GCF_934617235.1 uncultured Ellagibacter sp.
CATCTACACCGCGGCGCTCATGGAGCACAATGCGCACCCGGATTACAAATACGACCTGGAAAACGCCACCGACGAGCACGAGGGCGTGAACCCCAGCTGCGGCGACGAGCTCGTCTTGAAGCTGCGCGTGGAAAACGGCGTGATCGAGGAGGCCGCCTTCACGGGCCACGGATGCGCCGTGTCGCAGGCGTCTGCCGACATGATGGCCGACCTCGTGACGGGCGAAACCGTCGAGGAGGCGCGCCGTCTGTGCGGGCTGTTCCTGAAGATGGTGAAGGGCGAGGAGCTCACCGAGGACGAGCGCGAGGACCTCGACGAGGCGGCCGAGCTCGAGAGCATCTCCCGCATGCCCGCCCGTGTGAAGTGCGCCGAGCTTGGTTGGCGCACGCTGTCCGAGATGATCGGGGAATAGCGAGATTTTCCCAGGGGCGCCGGCGGGAGCTTCCGGGCGCCACTAGAGGCTTCCTACTGGAGGCTTCCTGCGGCACCTGCAATCCCTAGCGCCGGCGGGAGCTTCCTGCGGCGCCTGGGCCCCTTCGCGAAATCCGATTGAATAAATAGGGTAGTTTTTCCAAATTCCTAGTTAACAAATAGGCAACAAACCGTTACACTACCACCTTGTCCTAGTTTCGAGCCGCATCCCAACCGGGTGCGGCTCGTTTGTTTTCGCAGGAAAGGTTTGGAAATGAAAGTACTTGAGAAAATCAGCGACTTCGCCGGCAAATGGATGGCCATCATTGCACTGCTGGTCGCCATTATCGCGATGGCTGTCCCCGAACCGGTTCATGCGATCCTGCCTACAAGCTGGGTGAACCCTCTCCTCGGCATCGTCATGTTCGGCATGGGCATGACGCTCAAGCTCTCCGACTTTAAAGTGGTGTTCACCAAGCCGAAGGCCGTGATCACCGGTATCCTGTCGCAATTCATCATCATGCCGCTCATCGCGTGGGTGCTCTGCCTGGTCTTCCAGCTGCCCACCGAGCTCGCTGTGGGCGTTATGCTCGTCGGCTGCTGCCCGGGCGGTACGTCCTCCAACGTCATGACGTACCTGTCCAAGGGTGACGTCGCGCTTTCCGTCGGCATGACCGCGTGCACGACCATCATGGCGCCTGTCGTCACCCCGGCGCTCGTGCTCCTGCTCGCCGGCCAGGCGGTCGATGTGTCCTACGTGAGCATGCTCATGTCCATCGTCCAGGTCGTGCTCGTGCCGATCGCCTTGGGCTTCGTTATCAACGCCGTGGCCTCCAAGGTCGCGCAAGCCTGCTCGAAGGTGCTCCCGCTCGTGTCCGTTATCGCGATTTCCCTCATCATCATGGCAGTCGTGTCCGCTAATGCCGCGAAGCTCATGACAGTCGGCTGGCTGATCATCGTGGTCGTCATGCTGCACAACGTGTGCGGTTACGCGCTCGGCTATGGGGTTGGCCGCGTCCTCGGCCTGTCAAAGGCGCAGATGCGCACCTTGTCCATCGAGGTTGGCATGCAGAATTCCGGTCTTGCAACTTCGCTCGCGACCATGCACTTCGCCACCATGCCGCTTGCCGCCGTACCTGGCGCTGTGTTCAGCGTGTGGCATAACATCTCTGGCGCGGTTTACGCGAACATCCTCGCCCGCACCGCAAGCGACGCCGAGGAAGAAGCGCCTTCCCCGAAAAAAGCCGCTTCTGGCGCAAAAGCGTAAGAGAATTCGCCCCACCCCCACCCCGACAAGCTTCTCCTTCCCTTCTGGACAAAATACGCCGTTTAGGGGGGTGGGAGCCCTTGCGCTCTGGCTTCAGTCGTCGACTTGAGGACATGTTATTCCCCATATTTGAAGTAAATGGGGAATAACACTCCGATAAACCAGCAAAGGGAAACGACCCTAAAGGACCCGACCCCCTCAAACGGCGTTTTGCCCCACTCGGTGATTTGACTGTCGGCCTGCTCACCACGAGGAACCGAGCCTCTTACGACTTTTCTCTGCATCCAAGAAATGGTTGCGCTAGAGTAAGCGGGAACAACAAGGGCATCCGAAAGAAGCATCACCGTGAACAAGGACATGACGATCCTCTACCGCGTGCACCACGGGCTGTACGTGAACCTGACCAATCGCTGCTCATGCGCGTGCACTTTCTGCGTGCGCGGGCTTTCCGACAGCGTCGGCGAGGCGGAGAGCCTCTGGCTTTCCCGCGAGCCGACCTACGAGGAAGTAATTGCGGCATTCGATGGGTTCGACATGAGCCAGTTCACGGAAGTCGTGTTCTGCGGCTTCGGCGAACCGACCGAAGCGTGGGATATGCTCGTACGCGTCGCACGTTACGTGAAGGAAGCGTTTGGCCTGCCCACACGCGTAAACACCAACGGCTTGGGGTCGCTTATCTGCGGACGAGACATCGCGCCGGAGTTCAAGGGGGTCATCGATACGGTATCCATAAGTCTCAACGCCCCCGACGCAGTAACGTATCAAAACATCGTGCGCAGCTCGTTTGGCGAGAAATCGTTCGACGCCGTGATAGATTTTGCACGAGAAGTCAAGCGCTACGTCCCCAACGTCGTCATGACCACCGTCGAGACCACCATCTCGCATGAGGACGAGGAGAAATGCCGCGCCATCTGCGAGAAGCTCGGTGTGCGCTACCGCATCCGCGCCTGGGCAGGATAGCATGCAGGGGAAGAGGGCGCACTAAACCTAGCAGCCCGCAGCTCCGCCAGCCCTCGCGACCTCACCCGTACGCCTCCACCCACCATCGCACGACGGGCGGCTTGCCAAGCGTCGCTTCGAACACGTGCCTCTCGAGGAAAAGATTGGTCACGTGATTCCCGATGCGCACGCGATAACGCGCGGTCGACACACCGCGAAAGGCGGGGCCAAAGCTTCCCCGATCGAGCACTTCGGAAATCGGAAACGCCCGCCCATCAGGCCACATAACGATAAGCGGGTCAAAGCGCCCCTCGTCGGTAAGACGCATGAACACATCGACGTAGCGCTTGTGCGCCCGCCGTCGCCGCCCTTCCCCATCTTTCACCCAATCCTCTTGCATAGTCTGTTATTATCGAACATGGGTTCGAAATTTAACAGCGAACAGACTATGGAGATTGAAGGGGGCGCCTTGAGCGGCAATTCGAAAAGCGAGAGAAAAACCTACCTGTGCATCGACTTGAAGTCGTTCTACGCGTCGGTCGAATGCGCCGACCGCGGGCTTGACCCCTTCACCACCAACCTCGTCGTGGCCGACCCCTCCCGCAGCGCCAACACCATCTGCCTCGCCATCACCCCTGCCTTGAAGGCGCAAGGCGTGAAGAACCGCTGCCGCCTCGGCGACATCCCCGACGGCATCGAATTCACCTGCGCCATTCCGCGCATGAGCCGCTATATGGAGGTGTCCGCCAATATCGTAGGCACCTACCAGCGGTTCGTTTCCGCAGATGACATGCATGTATACTCGATCGACGAGTCATTTGTCGACGCAACGCCGTACCTGAAGCTCTACGGCATGGACGCGAAATCGTTCGCAAGGACGCTTATGAATGCAGCTTTCGAGTGCGCCGGCGTCACCGCCACGGCGGGCATCGGACCGAACCTCCTCATGGCGAAGGTGGCGCTCGACGTGTGCGCAAAGCACGCCCCCGACGGCATCGGCGTACTCGACGACGACTCGTGGAAGCGCGAGATTTGGTTCCATCGCCCCATCACCGACATCTGGGGGATCGGCCCTGGCATCGCGCGGCGGCTCGAGCGGCGCGGCGTTTTCGACCTCGCGGGCATATGCGCCCTGCCGCGAAAATCGATCGTGAAGGAATTCGGCAAGAACGGGTTGTTCCTGCTCGACCACGCATGGGGCCAGGAACCCTGCACGATTTCCCAGGCCAGAAACTACAAACGGCGCGGACATTCCATCTCGAACGGGCAGGTGCTCATGCGCGATTACAGCTTCAGCGAGGCGCAAACGCTCATCCGCGAGATGGCGCTCGTGTCGTGTCTGGAGCTCACCGAGAAGGGGCTCGCCGCGACGGGCGTCGGCCTCTACGTTGGCTATTCGTCGTCGAACTTCAACCACCATGCCTGGGGCGGCGGGCGGGCGCCTTTCCTAGGGGCGGGCGGCAGCGCGAAGCTTCCGAAGCCGACCGACTCCGCGTCGCAGGTCACAAGCGCACTGCTTACGCTGTTCGGGGAACACGTCAACCCTGCGCTCGCCATACGGCGCGTGAACATCTCGCTCGGCGAGCTCGTCGAGAAGGAAGATGTGCAGCCCTCCCTCTTTGACGAGCCGGGGAAAGACGCCAAGGAGACCGCCCTTGCCCAGGCCATGGTAGCCGTGCGCTCGCGCTTCGGGAAGAACGCGGTGCTTGCGGGCACGAGCCTGCTTCCCGAAGCCAACGCACGGGAGCGTAATCTGCAGATCGGAGGTCATCGCGCATGATGAAAGCGACTTCGGATGACGAGCGTCGGGCGGAGGGCCGGACAGCGGCACGGACGGCGCTCCGAACGGCAATCCAGGCGGCAGGAATTCCCTCACCCGATATCTGGGCCGGTATATCCGCTGATGAGCGCGCCTATCGCTCACGCGTGCTCAACGACATCGCGCGAAGGGTGGCCGAGGAAGGCGTCCACACCGCTATCCCCAGCGACGATCGCGGCAGGCAGTTCATGCCGTTCGCCGCGCTCAAAGGCTACGACGACATCGTAAGGGATTCCCAGGAACCTACAAAGTAGATGCGCGCATTCAGCCCAATTTGCAAATCGCCCATTTGCGCAGGCTTTGCGTTGCACTGTTTGATTTTTCTGCAGGTGAGCTGATTTTCGCAGGCACGCAGTAGCGCGCGAGTATAATGGGGCGGTTAGAGCCAACGCGCGCGGTTCGCGCTCTGCGGCCGTGTGTGCAAAGAATAGTGGGAGGAACTGGCAAAGATGGCAATCTCTACCGCCGATTTCAAGAACGGCATGTGCATCGAGTACAACAACAAGCTCTGGACGATCGCTGAATTCCAGCACGTGAAGCCGGGCAAGGGCGGCGCATTCGTGCGCACCAAGCTTCGCGACATCAAGACCGGCCGCGTGGTCGACTACACCTTCAACTCCGGCACGAAGTTCGACTCCGTGCGCCTGGAGACCAAGAAGATGCAGTACCTCTACAACGACGGTGCCGACTTCAACTTCATGGATCCCGTCTCCTTCGAGCAGATGCCCATCTCCGCGGAGACCGTGGGCGATCAGGCCAAATGGCTCAAGGAGAACGACGAGGTCAGCTTGCTGTACGCTGGCGAGGAGCTCATCTCCATCGAGCCGCAGATGTTCGTCGAGCTCGAAGTGACCGAAACCGAGCCGGGCTTCAAGGGCGACACGGTACAGGGTTCCACCAAGCCCGCAACGCTCGAGACCGGCGCCACCATCCAGGTCCCGATGTTCGTGAACATCGGCGATGTCCTGCAGGTGGACACCCGCGACGGCCGCTTCATCAAGCGCATGTAGCCCAAAGCAAGCGAACGTGTTTTCTGGAAAGCCCGACAGCTTGAACGCTGTCGGGCTTTCTTGTTATGTGGCGGCTGCGGTAACGGCGCGTGTGCCAAAGACGCGCGGCGGAATCAGTCTTACAGCACAATCATCTCGTGCGTTGATTGCGTGAACACCTCGTAGCCGTTCTCGGTGATCACGCCGAAATCCTCCAGGCGCATGCCGAAGTCGCCCGCCAAGTACACGCCAGGCTCCACCGTGACGACGTTGCCGGGCGCAAGCGGCGCGCCATTGCGAAGCGAAAGCAGCGGCTCCTCGTGGATGTCGATCCCGACGCCATGTCCCAGGCTGTGACCCATCTTCCCCGAAAACCCGTGCTCGGCAAGCACATGCTCAGCGAGCTCGTGCGCCTCCTTGCCCGTCATCCCCGGGCGAAGCACAGCTTCTACCTGCTCATTTGCATCGCGAATGGCCGCATAGCCCGCGCGAAGCTTCTCCGACGGCTCGCCGATGAACACGGTGCGCGTCATGTCGGAGCAATACCCCTGCGCCCGCGCGCCAAAATCCATCACGACGCACTGCCCCGCCTCGAGCTTCGTAGCTCCGGGGACGGAATGGGGACTTGCGCCATTCGCGCCGCACGCCACGATCGAGGGGAATGCAAGCCCCTCGGCGCCATGGCGTACCATGAAGTCCTCCAGCTCGATCTGTACCTCGCGCTCGGTCATGCCAGGCTTCATGAAGGTGATGATATGGGAAAACGCCGCGTCAGTGATGGCTTGCGCCGCCTTCATGCGGGCGATCTCGTCCGCATCCTTCACACCGCGAAGGCCCACGATGAAGTTCGAGGTCTCACGCAGCTGCACATCGGGCAGCGCCTCGACGAATGCCTTTTCGAGCGCGCGAAAGCCCGAAAGCGCCATTGAGTCCTCGATGCCGAGCGAGTACGATTTGCCTCCCGCAGGTTCGCACGCACCGCCGAGCGCTGCCGCTGCGAACTTCGCATGCGAGACGCGCTCATCGTTCACCTCCACGACGCCGCCATGAGTTCCCGCCGCCTTCTTGCAAGCCTCGGAATAGCGCGAATCGGTATGGAGCATCGTGCCATTGGGCGTGACGAGCATCGCATGCGCGTCTTCCTCGTCGAACACGCCGTCGAAAGCCGAAAGCCACTGGATATTCGACGTCTCGCGCACGAAAAACGCGTCAATCTCCGCATCGGCACACGCTTCACGAAGCTTGTTTACCCTGTTCAAGCTAATGTTCTCCATATTCGAAGCCTCCAATAGAAAGGGACGCCCAAGCGCCCCGTAACACGTTATTTCAGCGGGGCCGCGATGACCTCACCCGCGGGATAGCGCTCTTCGAACCCTTCCCCAAGGCGCTCGCGCGGACCCTCGATCAGGATGTCGACAGCGTCGCAATAGCCCTTGAAGCCTCGCCCCTTCACCTGCGCCACGCACGCCGGCGCGATGACCGAGATATGGCGGAACGCCTCGCGCGCATCCACGTTGGAGATATGCACCTCGACGCACGGCGTGTCGATGCCGCCCACCGCATCGCGCAGCGCGTAGGAATAATGCGTGTGCGCGCCGGGGTTGTAAACGATGCCATCGTAGGCCGTATGCGCCTCGTGAATCTTGTCGATGAGGCAACCTTCGTGGTTCGATTGATAGCACTCTACAGAAACACCTTTGGAAGTGCCGTAGTCGATCACGAGTTTTTCCAGGTCAGCAAGGGTATTGCTACCATACACCGCAGGCTCGCGAACGCCCAGCATATCCAAGTTCGGCCCATTCACCAGAAGAATCTTCATACTCTGCTTCCTTTTTGTCCTTATCCAAAAGCGGAAGACGACGTTGCCGCCCGTCCGTTCCATCCCTCACGCTGCAAGTTGATTGCGGCTCCTTCAGTCGCTCGGCAGTCCTGCTCGCGCAAACAGCCCACTGGGCTGTTTGGCTCGTGCGGAACTCGCTTTGCGAAGGAACCGCAATCAACTTCTCGTGCCAAGAACAAGCCAATCGTTCACGCCCTAACAGCAAGTGGAAGGCGCACGGCGGCGCTCACGAAACGACCCACAGCGCAGCGAGGATCGTCCGAGCGGCCGGGCGCGTTGCCCAGGTTGCCCTAAGCTGCCCCTACCCACCCGACCCCGACGAGCGGAGGACGCGCGGCGGCGCTCACCAAGCGAGTTCTGAGGCGTTGCTAGGACTGTCTTAACGACTGTGCGCTGTCAGGCCGCCCCCGTCCCTCCAACTCCCGACGAGCGGAGAGCGCGCGGCGACGCTCACAAAGCGAGTTCCGCAGCGCAGCGAGGACTGTCTGAGCGACTGAGTGTTGCCGCGTGCTCTCCGCGGACCCGCAGGTCGTGCGTTGCCGCGTGCTCTCCGCGGACTCGCAGGTCGACCGCAACCCCGCTAGCTACTTGCTCCGCGCCCACGCAGCGAGATGCTCGAGAATCACGGCGTCTTCCACTTCCCTCAACTCCCATTGTCCGATATCAATCGGCAGCACAAAATTCACCACGCCGCCGCGCACTTTCTTATCGCGCTTCATCACCGCAAGCATATCCTCTGGCGCCGCCGACCAAGAAAGCGAGGGAAGCCCCAGCTCATCAAGGAGATCGTCCTGCGCGTGCACCACATCGAGCGACGTGCCCGCAATCGCTGCGCCCAAGCGCGCCGCAAAGCGCATGCCTTCCGCAACCGCCGCGCCATGGGAATACGTGCCGTAGCCAGCGAGCGATTCCACCGCGTGCCCCAGCGTGTGTCCATAGTTCAGGCACTCGCGCACGCCGCGGCTTTCCGTCTTATCCTGCGCGACAACGTCGGCCTTAAACACGACGGATCGCGCGATGGCCTCGGCAGTCACGTCGTGGTCGCGCGAAGCGAGCGCCGAGGCATTATCGGTCAGCCAGAAGAAGAACTCGTCGGAATCGATTACCGACGACTTCGCGATTTCCCCGCAGCCGCATGCCCATTCACGCGCGGGCAAGGTGGAGAGCGTCTTGGTCGAGGCGCAGACGTAGGCCGGCTGCGTGAAGGTGCCCACAAGGTTTTTACCTGCGGAAAGATTCACGCCCGTCTTGCCGCCGACGGAGGAGTCGACCATGGCGAGAAGCGATGTTGGCGCCTGCACCACGGTGATGCCGCGCATAAAGGTGGACGCGGTGAATCCGGCAAGATCGCCCACTACCCCGCCGCCAAGCGCTACGACAGCGCAATCGCGGCCGAGCTTCAAGCCCGCCATCGCTTCCCAGATCTCGCCCGCAACCTCGACGGATTTCGATTGCTCACCTGCGGGAACGACAATTTCGCTCACGCGATAGTCCGCCGCTCGAAGCGACGCCTTCGCCTCTTCGAGATACAGCGGGGCCACATTGGTGTCAGACAGAACCAGGATGCGCGGCGCGTTCGCCGTCGCCTCGACGCGACGCAGGTAATTCCCCAGCCCGTCGAGCACGTCGGCGCCGATGCGAACGTCATAAGGCCGCTCACCGGGGATGTTCACGATCACTTTCGTCGCTGGCACAATACGCCTTCTTTCTCGAGTGCGCGCTGAACCTCGCGCGCGATTCGCGGCACGCTCTTGCCCGCCGTGTCGACTTCTATATTCGCCACACTTGAATACAGCGGCGCCCGCGCCAAGCACCGCTCGCGCGCAGCGTCGATATCCTGGAACAGCGGACGACTCGACTTGTCGGAGATGCGGCTCGCCGCCTCGTCCACCGTCACCTGAAGATGCACGACATACCCCGATTGGGCAAGAATCGCGCGGTTTTCCTCGCGCAGGACGACACCGCCGCCACATGAGATGACGAGCGGCTCCTCCTTCGAGGCAAGTTCACGCAGGACATCGGTCTCGATCGCGCGAAAGGCCGTCTCCCCGCCTTCCGCGAAGATGTCCTTCACACGCTTGCCCTCGCGACGCTCAATGTAGGTGTCCATATCGACCGACGAGATGCCGCAAGTACGCGCAAGGCGGCGCGCGACACTCGTTTTCCCCGCGCCCATGAAGCCCACGAAGAACACGGGGCGGGCAAGTTGCATAAGCTCCATCGTCATCGGGACATCGTCCTCAGGCGAGCCTTGTACGACTTGATGTTTGCCTTGATGTCGGCCATGCAGGAGCCGCCGAACATCTCCTGGTAGGCGTTGGCCAGCACAAACGCCATTTCACCTTCGGCCACTACAGCGGCGGCGGGCACGGCGCACACGTCGGAGCGCTCCTTGGATGCGTCGGCAACCTCCAGCGTGTCCATGTTCACCGTGGCAAGCGGGCGCATGAGCGTGGGAATGGGCTTCATCGCGACCGTTGCCACGAGCGGCAGCCCCGTCGTCATGCCGCCCTCAAGGCCGCCCGCGTTGTTCGACGTGCGTGTGAAGCAGTCGCGCTCGCGGTCGAGCACGATGGGGTCGTGAACCTCGCTTCCCAGGCGCCGCGCGACCTCGAATCCCATCCCGAACTCGACGCCCTTCATCGCTTGAATCGAGAAGAGCGCCTGCCCCAAGCGCGCGGTCAGGCGATCATCCGCCGTCGCGTAGCCTCCAAGACCGGGGACAAGGCCCGTCGCCACGACGCGGAACGTGCCGCCGATCGTATCGCGCTCGGCTTTCGCGCGCTCGATTTCCGCGATCATCGCGCGGGTCGCCTGCGCGTTCGGGCAGCGGACCTCGCTCGTCTCGATGTCGAGCGGCGCGTAGTTCACGCAGTCGACAAACGGGTTCTCCTCGCGAAATTCCGCGTTACCGATGCGATTCACGTACGAGAACACCTCGACGCCCAGGTCAGCCAGGAATTCACGCGCAATACCGGCCGCCGCCACGCGAGCAGCGGTCGAGCGGGCGCTCGAGCGCTCGAGGATGTTGCGGCAATCGTCGGTGTTCGTCTTCAGAGCGCCCACCAAATCGGCGTGTCCCGGACGCGGCGTCACCTCACGCACTAGTCCTTCAGGTTCCTCACCGAACACGGCCATGCGGTCGGTCCAGTTTTCCCAATCGCGATTGCGCACCGTGAGCGTCACCGGCGATCCGATGGTCTTGCCGAAGCGCACCCCCGACGTGACCTGCACGGTATCACGCTCGATGGATTGCCGCCCTCCGCGGCCGTAGCCCGATTGGCGGCGAGCCAGGTCGGTGTTGATCTGGGATTCGGAAATCCGCAAGCCCGCAGGCACGTCCTCAACGATAGCGGTGAGGCACGGGCCGTGGCTTTCCCCGGCAAAGACGTAACGCATAGAGAGTCGCTTTCCTATCGAGTTCGTATAGTTTCTGGCACATTGTAGCGCATGAGAACACGAGCGCCCTGTTCAGGCGCATTTGCGCAGGATGATTCCCATATGGAAAACGCGAGCGGCTCGCTCCTACTTCACGCCAAGCTGCTGGGCAAGTCGACTCGAGGCTCCCGTGATCTCACTTGCGTCGTCACCCGCCTCAATGGTCTGCATCATCGTCGCGAGGGCATCTTCGTCGCAGAACACATACGACGCGCTCTTGTACATGCCGGTAATCGACGGCACCATGCACGACGTCATCGAAAGCTCGCCGCCATCCTGGAACTGTGTGGCAAGGCTATACAGGTCGGTCACGGACATATCGGTGGTGATGCTGCCCGCCGCCGTCTGCACGATGCCCGGAAGCTTCGCAAGCGGCATCGAGAGAATCTTCTGCGCGAGCGCCGCGATAAGCTTGCGCTGGTTCGCCGTGCGCGTGAAGTCGCCATCAACATAGGCGCGGCTGCGCGCGAACACGAGGGCCGTCTCGCCGTCCATGTGCTGCTCGCCGGCCTCGATGATGATCTTCTTCTGGCCGATGACCGACCCGTCGGCATCGGGGTCGTTGATGCGCTGGTCAACCGTCACATCGACCCCGCCCACCGTATCGACCAGGCCGATCAGGCTGTCGAAATCGACCTCGGCGTAATGCGAGATGTTCACGCCGAGAAGCTCGCTCGCCTCCTTGATGGCAAGCGCGGCGCCTCCGTAGGAATACGCGGCGTTGAACTTGCAGTAGCCGTAACCGTCGATGTTGATCATCGTGTCGCGGGGAATCGAGACGAGTGTCGCAGAATTGGTCGTCGGGTCCACACGCACGACGATGTTCGTGTCGGAGCGAGCGCCCATCGATTCATCGTCCGCACGGGCATCCGAGCCGATGAGCATCATGTAGAAGGGCTCGTCGAAGCTCGTCGTCTTGACGAGCACGTCGTTGATCTCGTCGAGCTCGGTCGCGCTTTTCTGCCCCTTGGTGAGCGTCTCGTTCACATTGTTTACCCAAAGAGCAGCCGCCGTGCCCGCCCCAACGAACACCACGAGCACAGCGAGAACCACCGCAATCGCGATTTTCTTGCCGCGCGGGCCCTTTCGATTCTTCTTCTGATAGTTAGGGTTCGAACGGGAGTATTGCGAGGTGGTCGGAGGGTTCTGACGCTGGTCTCGACGCTGCGACCCACTGGACGGAACAATCGTGCGAACAACAGGAGAACCCTGTTCGGGAACGCGACGCACCTGACCCGCACCGTGCACCCGCGACCCGCCGCGCGCCTGGCCTGCACTTTGAGCCTGGCTCGACCCGCGCGCGCCACTTGTCCGACTCGTCCCACGAGCTCCGTTCACTTTGCCTGCTCCGTTTGCCGCCTGCGACCCGCGCGGAGTCTTTCCCTGGGGGCTGGGCCCTCGGTAGTGCTGTGGCATTTCTTCTCCTTACATCCAGTCCCCAGAATTATTCTTCTATACGTTGAAATTGGCGGCGTTCGCCATGATCTCGAACAGCTCATCGAACGAAAGCTCGCAATCGATGCCCGACACGTCGCAAACGGCCTGCACCGTGGCAACCGCCTGCGCAACGAGCATTCCACCCCCATCCGAGAAGGTGCATCCCGCTGCCTTGGCTCCCGCTGCAAAGGCGGTTTCGCCATGCGCGTAAACGACGTCGAAGGCACGCTGACCCTCGCGAAAGAGCGCAACATCGAACGGTGCCGGATCACCCTCGCGCATCCCGAGCGGCGTCGCGTTGATAATCAGGTCGGCCGCAGCGATAGCCTGGGTCGACGTGGTGTAGCTGCCGAACTTGAACATGGTCTGCTCATAGGCGGTGAGAAAACTCCTATGCCCATCGACGGCGGCTTGCAAGTCGACCGTCGCATGAGCGAGTGCCCCAAATTCGTCCACATAGCGATCGAGCACCTCGCGCGCGCGCTCCTTGTCGCGCGAAAGTAGCAGCACCTCGGAAGCGCCCGCAATCGCCGCCGCATGAAGAATGGCAAGCGCCGTGGGACCCGTGCCGCAGATAGCCACCTTCGCATCGGAGAACGAGAACCCTGTGCGCTCCAGATACCCCACGCAGCCTCGGCCGTCGGTGTTGAAGGCGATAAGCGCGTCACCCTTCTTCACGAGGATATTCGCCCCATGCGCGAGCTTTGCCGACGCCGCACGCGCCGTGGCAGCTGCAAGCGCCTCGGGCTTGTACGGCGTGGTGATGTTGATGGAAAGAAAGTCGCGCTCTTCGAGAAACGCCTTCGCCTCGGCGGGCGTCGCGCAATCCATCAGGCGATATTCCCAAGGGAAACCGAGCTTCCCGTAAACCGCGTTGTACATCACAGGCGACTTCGAGTGAGCCACCGGATGCCCCAGAACGTAAAGCTTCTGCGGAGTGTTCAAAACGTCGTTTTCCATAGTTAATGCGTCTCTTTCCCCTGTTCACAGGCTATGGGAGCCTCTGGCTGAGCGTCACCCATCAGCACGCGCTCGAACTGGCGCAGGAAAAGCGTATGGGGCAGATCCTGTTCGACGAGCGGCTGGATGAGATACGCCTTGATTCCCACCGTATGGGCGCCGAGCACGTCGGTCATAAGCTGGTCGCCGATCGCCACCGTGTTCTTGCGCTTCGCCCCGATCTTGCGCATCGCGGCGAAATACGCGGGAGGACACGGCTTCATCGCCTTGGCGACGATGGGCAGCCCCACCTCGTCCGCGAAATCGTAGACCACTTTATGCCAGTTGTTGGAAAGCAGGCAAATTGTCACACCCGCCTCTCGCGCGCAACCGAGCCACACGCGAGCATCGCGCGGAATCACCTGCGTGTCGCGAGGGACGAAAGTGTTATCGATGTCGAGCAGCACGTTTTCAAACCCGCACGCAAGAATGTCCTTCTCGATGGAGATCCGGGAAAGACGGGAAAAATATCGCTCGGGTTTGAAATATGCCATGGGCTTCCTTTACGCGAACTGCCGCAACAGCGCCTACGAGTGCGCGGCGATGGTCGCCTGATGCTCGTCGTAGGTCTTGTCGAAGAAGTAGTCGATCATGCCCTGATCATTCGGCCAGAACGAGAAGAAATAGTAGTCGTCGAAATCGGATGCTGGGTTGCAAGCCGCCTGAAGGCTGCCAATGCTCGGGGAACAGATGGGCGTCGGGGGCAGGCCCGCATGGCGGCGCGTGTTGTAGGCGCTGTCTGTGGTCCAGTCGTAGTTGTCGGGGTCGCCACCGATTTCGTAGGCGGTCGTGGCGTCCGAACCCAGAAGGCCATACGTCGGCGCACCGGTGTTGAGCAGGCGGTTGTAGAAGACCGCAGACACCTTCGCGCGGATATCGGCATCCTCGCTCGCTTCCTTCTCGATAATCGAAGCGAGGATAAGCGTTTGATACGCGTTGAAGTTCTTGCTGGTGGGGTACGAATAATCGAGCGTCGCCACCTCGGTCTGATACTGCGAGAGCATGGTGCGGATAAGCGAATCCGCCGTGTCGGAGGAGCTCACCGCATACGTTTTCGGGAAGAGGAAGCCCTCGAGCGAGTTTGTGCCCGCATCCTTCAGGAAGGGGAAGTCGGTCGCGTAAACGCTCGCATCCGATGCCTGCGCCTTGAAGTCGTCGGCCGAGATGCGGCCGTTCGTGGCGGAGCTCACGCGGTCGGCGATATTTGCCAAAGTAAGGCCCTCGGGGATAGTGACGGAAGGACCCGTCAAGCCAGGACCTGCGGAAAGCATCTTCGCGAGGTCCTCAAGCGACGTGCCGCCCGTCAGCGTGTACGTGCCCGGCTGCAGCGAGCCGTCGAGGCCAAGGTCGGACACCTTCTTCGTGAAATCGCCCGCGGACGAGACAAGGCCCGCGTCCTGCAGCGATTGCGCGATGGAAGACGTCGACGCGCCCTCGGCAACTTCAACGGTGACCTGCTGGCCATCGGCGACGAGGTTGCCGGACGTGCAGCCGCGAACAAGCGTGGACACGCCGAGGATAAGAAGGAGCGCCACAACGACGATGACCGCAATGAAGGCGATCATCGGCCCCTTCGAACGCTTCGGCTGCAGCGCACTCGTGTCGTAGGTGCGGAATTGGCGATCGCCCATAGAATGCGCAACGCGCGCCCGATGATTCGGACGCGAAGAATACGTGATTTGGCGTTTGAATGGAGCCATCGGTTACCTTTCGAGATTGCTGGCAGCGCGTTCATCGAGCCATGCCTGCAAAAAAAGACTTGCAGCTATCATATCCACTTTGCCGCGCATGTCCTTCTCGCTTAATCCCTTTTCACGCAAACTGCGCTTGGCTTCGCGCGAACTAAGGCGCTCATCTGCGAATTCGTGGGGAATGCCGCAGTTTTTCGAGATGGTGTCGGCCACTTTGCGGATACGCTTCGCCTGCGGGCCTTCCTCGCCGGCAAGCGTTTTGGGAAGCCCGCACAAAAGCAGCTCGGGCTCCCAGTCCTCGAGCACGCGTTTGAACGGCTTCGCGTTGTCCGTCACTTCCCGAGCAGGAAGAACGCAAACGGGGGAAGCCACGCGCTCGCCGGGATCGCACACGGCGACCCCCACGCGGACTTCCCCGATATCGAGAGCAAGAATACGCACAGCTTAGAGCAGCATCTTTCTGGCCGACTCGAGCGCGGCGTCGATACCTGCCGCGTCCTTGCCGCCTGCCTGGGCCATCGTAGGCTTTCCGCCACCGCCGCCCTTGACGCACGGAGCGATTTCCTTGATCACTGCGCCGGCGTTGAACCCTGCAGCTACGGCCTCGTCGGTGCCCGCAGCCAAAAGCGTGGCCTTGCCCTCGTTCTCGGCAATGAGCACGACAGCGCCCGGCGTTT
Source organism: uncultured Ellagibacter sp. (assembly GCF_934617235.1). Lineage (GTDB taxonomy): Bacteria > Actinomycetota > Coriobacteriia > Coriobacteriales > Eggerthellaceae > Ellagibacter. The sequence continues at coordinate 15,508 of NZ_CAKTTZ010000011.1, forward strand.
CCATGCGAGCGCGAACGACGTCCCACATGTTGCGCATCGCGCCCGGTTGCGCGATCTTCACGCGGCTGATGATGACGGGATAGCCGCCCTGCGCCTGCTTGGCAGCGGAAAGGAGCATGTTCACGCCGTCGTCGGAGATGGCGGTCTTCGCAGCCTTGCGGGTCTTCTGGAATTCCTTCAGCACCTTCATGTTAGCGGCCGTGCGCTCGGAAACGTCGAACAGCGGAACGCGCAGCTCAGCAGCGGTTTCCTTCAGTTCGGCCTCGATCTTGTTCACATACTCGAGCGCACCGAAACTCGTCACGGCCTCGATGCGGCGCAGGTTCGCGCCAACGCCGGTCTCGGAGGTGATCTTCACCAGGCCGATCTCGGCGGTGTTGGCCACATGGCAGCCGCCGCACAGCTCGCGAGAGAACCCGCCGCACTCAACGACGCGCACAACGTCGCCGTACTTCTCGCCGAAGAGCGCCGTCACACCGGATTCGCGGGCGGCGTCAAGGGAAGTCTCGTAGATGTTGGTAGCTACGGCGGACATGATCCCCTCGTTCGCCACGCGCTCCACTTCGGCCAGTTGCTCGGGCGCGGTTGCCTCGAAGTGCGTGAAGTCGAAGCGAAGGCGGTCGGGCCCAACGTAGGAACCTGCCTGCTTCACGTGATCGCCCAGCACGCGGCGAAGCGCCGCATGCAAGATATGCGTTGCGGTGTGGTTGCGGGTGATGCGAGCACGGCGCGCACCGTCGACTGCGGCACTAACCTCATCGTCCACAGCGATGGTACCGGATGCGACCTTCGCCTTGTGGCACACAAGACCCTTCTCGGGGGCCTTCGTGTCGAGCACGTCGACCTCGGCGTTAGCGCTGCGAAGCGTGCCGGTATCGCCGACCTCGCCGCCCATCTCGGCGTAGAACGTGGTCGTATCGAGTACGATTTCGCCTTCTTCACCTGCGGAAAGCTTGTCGGTACGCTCGCCATTTGCGATGATGGCGACCACCTTTGCCGCGCATTCCAGCTCGCTGTAGCCCACGAACTTCGTGGCGCCGACTTCCTTCAGCACGTCGGCGTGGATGCCGCCGTAGGTGCTCCAAGCGGCTTCGGCATCCTTCGTGTTGGCGGCACGGGCGCGCTCGCGCTGCTCGTCCATGCAGCGCTCGAAGCCCTCCATGTCGACCTTCACGTTGCGATCGGCGCACATTTCCTCGGTGACCTCGACGGGGAACCCGTAAGTGTCATGCAGGGTGAAGGCTTCCTCGCCCGAAAGCGTGTCGCCCTCGAGCTTGTCGAGCGCCTCGGCGAGAAAGACCTGGCCCTGGCGCAGCGTAGCACCGAAGCGCTCCTCCTCAGAGAGGATCACACGGCGAATGAGCTCGCGGTTTTCCACGACCTCGGGGTAGACCGAGCCCATAAGCTCGACGATCTCGTCGACGTAGTCGTTCAGGAACGGCCCCTCGATGCCGATCATGTGCGCCTTCTGGATGGCGCGGCGGAGCAGGCGGCGCAGCACGTAGCCGCGGCCCTCGTTGGAGGGCAGGATGCCGTCGGCGATCATGAAGGTGACCGAGCGGCTGTGGTCGGCGATGATGCGCAGCGATTTGTCCACCGCCGCGTCCTGCTTGTAGGTCTTACCCGCCAAGCGCTCGCCCACGCCGACGAGGCTGCGAAGCACGTCAGTGTCGTAGTTGTTGGTCACGCCCTGCATGATGGCGGCCATGCGCTCAAGGCCCATGCCGGTGTCGATGTTCTTGGTGAGCAGCGGTGCGAGCGTGCCGTCTTCCTGCCCGTCGAACTGGGTGAACACGCAGTTCCAGAACTCGAGGTAACGGTCGCAGTCGCAGCCGGGCTTGCAGTCGGGGCTGCCGCAGCCAACCTCAGGACCCTGATCGAAGTAGATTTCGGAGCAGGGGCCGCAGGGGCCGGTGGGGCCAGCGCGCCAGAAGTTGTCGTCCTCGCCGAGGCGCGAGATGTGGTCCTCGGGAACACCGAGCGACTTCCAGATCTCGATCGTCTCGTCATCGTCCTCGAACACCGTGAAGTAAAGCTTTTCCGCCGGCAGGCCGAGCACCTCGGTAGAGAACTCGAAGGCCCAGGCGCACATCTCGTTCTTGAAGTACTTGCCGAAGCTGAAGTTGCCCAGCATCTCGAAGAACGACAGGTGACGGGCGTCGCCGATGTTGTCGATGTCGTTGGTGCGCACGCACTTCTGCGCGGTCGTGGTGCCGATGTAGGCCGGATCGAGCTCCTTCTGGTGAAGGAAGTAGGGCTTGAACTGCACCATGCCAGCGCTCGTCAGAAGCAGCGACGGGTCGTCGGGGATGAGCGAGGAAGACGGCATGCGCTTGCATCCCTTCTCCTCGAAGAAGGCGAGGTACTTCTCGCGGATTTCTGCGGTGGTCATGTACTTCATGGTGGTTGTTCTTCCCTTATCACTCAAGAGCGCGTTGCGGTATTGCAGAAGCGCTCGCTTTCACGTTCTCAACAGCGCGAGGGCGCCGCTATTTCTTATCTTCCCTCCCACGCAGGCGCTCTCTGATCTTGCGCCTGTTCTCGGCATTTTCGGCGCGTTTCTTCTCGGCGCGCGCGAATTCCGCCGATCCGTCGGGGTGCGGGGACGTAGCATCGGCGATAGGATTCGGGGCGTCGCCGTCTTCGCTTGGCGAAGGCGTGCCCAAGAAGAACACGCCGTCCTTCGAGACGAGACGTCTGCCCGTTCGCTTCTCGAAATAATACACGAAAACGGATTTCGCGACGGCAACAGCGGGAATAGAGGCCAGCATGCCCACAAGCGAGCCCGAAAGCCCGCCCATCGCGCCGCCGAGCGCCGAGCCCGCCATGAGGGCGATGAGCGTGAGCGCCGGATGGATATCAACCGAGTCAGACATGATCTTAGGCGAGATGAAGGTATAGACGAACTGCTGGATCACGATGGTGCCGAGGATGGCGATGACGGCGACGAGCGGGCTCACGAAGATGCCGACGATCGCAGCGAGGCCGCCGCCCAGCCAGGGGCCGATGATCGGGATGATGTTCAAGATGCCCGTGATGCCGCCCAAGGCCATCGAGTTGGGAATGCCGAGCACAGCAAAGAGGATTCCGCAGGCCACACCGATGATCGCGCACTGTAGAAGCGTTCCCTTGATGTAGCCGCCCATCACACGCGTGAACGTGATGTGGAGCATTTCGAGGTCCTCGGCATGCGCGTCGCCCACGAGGCGCTTGCATTCGCGCCCGAGCTGGGGCAGCTGCATGAGGATCCAAAAAGCAACCACAAGGGCGAAGCCGATGGCCATAAGCGCGTTGGCAAGTCCCGTGCCGAATGCGATGGCGCCCGAAGCGCTATTCTTCGCAAAGTCGCCCGCCCAATCCATGGCGGAGGCCTGCACGTCGGTGACGAATGCGCGGACCGATTCATCCTCGAGCATGTAGGCGTAGCGCGCGTACATGTCGTTCGCCCAGTCGGAGAGGCCCTGCACGTAGACGGGAACGTTCTCGATCAAGTTCGCGAACTGGGTGTTCATGCCGACGCCAGGCGAGAACAGAAGGAACGCCACAAGCGCCAGCACCGCGAACATGATCACGTAGCCGATAGCCGTGCCCACCGTTCGGTTGATGCCGATTTCCTCGAGCTTGTTCACCGTGCCGCGCAGGACGAACACGATGATGGTCGTCCAGATGACGATGGCGACGGGCACCGAGAGGATGTTCAAAAGCTGCACAACGACCCAGGTGAGCGCGATGGCGCCCACGATGGTCCAAACGTTTAGGAAACGCCTGCGAGCCTTGTCCGTCTTATCCAATTGCTTGTTCTGCGCCGCGTCGCTCAATGCCTATTCCTCCGAAGGCGCTGCTTTTCCAGCATCGGACGAGACAGCTACACCCGCATCGGGAGCATAGGTGAAGTACTTGCCTTCATCGGAAGAGGCGGGCTCGATCACAGGCGAAGGGTCGGGCACAGGCTGCGCAGCTGCGGCGGAGGTTGCAGCAGGTTCAGCGGTCGTGGCTGCGGCGGATTCGGCGGTTGCGGTTGCAGTTGCGGCAGCAACAAAAGCCCCTTCGCCGGAGGCCTTCCCAGCAACACGATCCTTACCAGCGGCGACAGCAGCAGCGGCGGCGTCGGCGGTCGCATCGACCAGGTCGCTCACGGGATTGGGCTCGTCGGGCGCGCCCTGTCCAAGTGCGACGGACTCGTCAGAGGCCTTCTTCGTGGTGAACTTGCGGCGGACCTTCTTGGTGACGGAGTTAACAAGCTCGATCGGCGCGTTGGTCACCGTATCGACAGCGTTGACCGCGCTCGATGCCGAGCTGGTGATTTCTCCCACGTCCTCGAGAATCTGATCGAGGCGCATGACTTCCAAATTCGCGGCGTCGACCGTAAGGGAAACGCGATCGACCAAGGGATCGATCTTGTCGCACACGGGCTCGAGTGATGCCGTGATCTTCTCCACGTGCTCGAGCGTGGGCTCGAGTTGCTTCTGCACACTCGTCACCGTTTCGCGAGTCTTGCGAATCGTCATGACAAGCTCGATTACAAACCACACCAAAACGATGCCGACCAGCACATATACCACTGGCAAAGCAACGTTCATCACGCCGAAGAAATCCATCTGCGCCTCCTTTGTTCCGAAGCCCTAACTATAGCACTTCGCTTGTCCCATCAGGCTCTTTCCGCGGTGTTTTCACCTGCTGTTCATAGGCTCCAGAAGCGGGTTGATTCGCGGAAGCGCCGGCGGGGACATCCGCCTGGCGATCGAGCACCGCCGCGCGATCGCGGGCGGCGGCGTCTGCCCGATAGGCTTCCCAGCCCCGCTCGCTCGGGTGGTAGAAACAGCCGCGCTCTAAGCCATCAGGAAGATAACGCTGGTCAACCCACCCTTCCGGATAATCGTGGGGATATTTGTAGGTGCCGTAGTTCTCAGAGCCAGGGCGGTGACGATCGCGCAGATAGTCGGGGACCTTGCGCGCCAGCCCATGGCGAACCTCTGCAAGCGCCGCGTCGATGCCCGCCTCCGCGGCGTTGCTCTTCGGAGCGAGCGCTATGTATATCGCCGCCTGCGCCAGGTTGATCCGGCATTCCGGATACCCGATGACCTCGGCAGACTTGAACGCAGCCTCGGCGATGAGAAACGCCTGCGGGTCGGCATTGCCCACGTCCTCCGACGCCTGGATCATCATGCGGCGCGCGATGAACTTCGGGTCTTCCCCACCGTCGATCATGCGCGCGAGCCAATAGAGCGCAGCGTCAGGGTCGCTCCCGCGCATCGATTTGATGAACGCGGAGATGACGTCGTAGTGCATGTCCTTGTTCTTGTCGTAGGCAAGCGCGCGATGGGGAGTTGCGCGACGCACAACATCGGCGCTGATGAGCGCAGGTTTTTCAGGCGTGCCAGGCGTCACCATCTGCGAGGCAAGCTCGAGTGTGGTGAGCGAGGCGCGACCATCGCCCCCCGCGAGCAACACGATTGCCGAAAGGGCATCGTCGGCAAGCGCGTATTTTCCAGCGAGCCCGCGTTCGTCGGTGAGCGCACGGCGAACGAGCTGCGCGATTTCCCCATCGGTGAGCGAGTGAAGCTCGACCACACGGGAGCGGCTGATGAGCGCGGAGTTCACCTCGAAGAATGGGTTTTCCGTAGTCGCCCCCACCAGCACAAGCACGCGGTTTTCGACTGCATGAAGCAGCGCGTCTTGCTGGCTGCGGTTGAAACGGTGGATCTCGTCGACGAAGAGAATAGTTCGAAGACACTGCATCGTCAGGCGCTTTTCGGCAGCGCTGATTTCGCGGCGCAGGTCGGACACGGTGCCGCCGATGGCGGACACCTCCACGAAGGTTGCCCTCGTGTGCTCGGCGATGACGTGCGCGAGCGAAGTCTTCCCCGTGCCCGCCGGCCCGAAAAGGATGACTGAGCTTAGGCTGTCGCCCTCGATCGCGCTGCGCAACCAGCTGCCGGGACCGACCGCGTCGGACTGCCCCACGACTTCATCGAGCGTTCGCGGACGCATGCGCACTGCAAGCGGCGCCACTTCCGCGCGACGCTCGTTTTCCATTGCTGTAAATAAGGTTTCCATGGCGCGTATCATAACATGCGAACGTTTGTTTGCCTAGAGGCGACGGGAGAAAAGAAATGGCCCGCTGGAAAGGGAGGTCCAGCGGGCCCAAGGAGGGGATTAGACGGTCGGGGTTAGGACCGTCTGCTGCTTTCGAAAGAAGGCAACTGCGGGGTTCTCGAAGGAGGGGGGACCTTCTCACCCGCTGCTTGCAGTATAGCAACCACCCTTGAACCCCTTGTGATTGGCTCGTGGGCATCTTATGAATCAACCTGGGCTTTTGTTACGCTTTCGTTTCTTTTAGCTTCCCTGAGGCAACACGGGTCGCTCAGGGGGTCGGGGCTGCGTCATTCGTGGCTGAGGCCACCGGGCAAGCACTGGGCGCGCGAAAGCTCCCAGTTGCGCATATGTCACCCTCGCCGCTGGGCGGAGTGGGCACAGCGCGGGGCCCATTCGTAAACCTCCTCGTTGGGAAACAATCTCAAGTGATAGAATGCTGGTACTTGCCTATCGAAAGGAAGCTCATGGCTGAAAAGAGCGGTTGCACCCAAATCATCATCATTGCCCTTGGAATCTGCCTCGGCCTCGCACTTTTTGCTACCTGTGGCTAGGCAGCTTCGGTTCATGATGAGGCGACTCGGGCCGGCGCTGTTCTCGTGGAGCAACCTGCTCCCCCTGCTTGCCACCCTTGTTTACCTTATCAACAGGTTCGTCTTCCCGCTGGATTGCGTTCTGCCGTACGAGTTTGCCAACTATCATCTCGCCGATCTCTGCGGCGGCATCGTTTTCCCTGCTTATGTAAACGTCCTGACCAAGGTTGTGTCAGGCAGGGAGATCATCAGCAGCTTGGCGGCGTCCCTTCTTCTCTCCGCGTTGTGCACATTCTGCTGGGAATTCGTCGCTTCGTGCGTCCTCCATTTCGGCACCGCCGATCCCATCGACGCCCTCATGTACTTCATCGGCGGCCTTGTCTATCTCGCTTTCTACAAGATCCTCCCGAGGGAGGGAAAGGCAACCTAGCTTCGCGCGCCACGCCCCGCACCCTACCCCTCGGCAGCGTATACCACTTTTCGAGAGGGAGTGTTCATCGAGAGCGCATCGCCTCAACGGGGGCAGGCAGACAGCCGCGAGCTTGGCGAGACCGTCGAGTCGTCGCATAGCGCATTCGGCGCGGAACAACGAATTGCAGCTTTTGAAGGAGGCTGTTTTGGACAACTTCAACGAGGACGAAAGGCTGGAAGAACTGCTCGGGGGCGTCGTTGACCAGGATGATCGGTTTCTCTCCGTCGCCTTCATGGTGGCAGACGACAACTGGATTCGCGAGGGACTCGCGGCTTTCCTCTCCAGCGGGGCGAGGTCCCAGGAAGAAGTTTGGCTGGAGGTGGCGTCTCTGTGCCAGCTGAGGGTGTATAAGATGAAGAACGGCTCTTCGCTTATCTATCCGCGAGTCAAGAACGTCCGGTTCTGCGTGGACATTCGGCGGGGGCCAATCGGAAGCGGGTCGCTTAAGCGCTTCTCGTCGACGGAAGCCTGCCTAATCGTGCATCTTGACTGCGACGACCCTTGCGCTTGGGGGCCGCTTTTCGATTACCTTGAAGCCGATGCCGTCAACAGCCGTTACGAGTCCGTGTTCGTCCTTGCGGCCGATGACGGAACTCCCGACAAAGGCATCTGCCTGGCTAGGGGCTATACCCCTTCAAGCGGAAAAGACAAGGGCGAGCTTTGCGGATGCCTGGGAGCCCGCGCCGTTTACGATGAGGTCCTCAGCAAGAAGCTGTGATATCGGAGCCACCGCCTTCGCCTTGGGGTTAGCGCGTTTTCGGCCCGCGCAGGACACCCATAGCGCAAATCGCCCGATCCGCCCTCGAATCAAGGGGCTGCTTTCCCAGACTCTTCAACCGCGGAAGCTGCGTCCTCAACTTCACAACGAATTCCTTCTCAATGCAGGCCTGCCCGCTGGTGATACAGTAAAGCGCATCCTCGGCAGCCTCGGCAACATCGCTGGCGGCATTGCCGTGCTGCGCAGCCCGTATGGCACGGGGCACGGCAAGCGGATGCGGCAAACCGGCTAATGCACGGCCTGTGGGATCATCCCGTTGCGCACCGGTTTTCGACTCGCGGTCTTCTCAAGCAACGCTTGCACCAGATTGAAGCGTCGCCTAACGCGCTGGACACCACCGAGACGTTTCTTGCCCCTGGCACCAGTCGTGTTGTTAGTCGATATCCTGCACCTCTATCTCAGCATGAAGCTTCTCAATGTTGTCGAACAGTTCTGACGGCTTCTCGACACCGTCCTCGAACTGCCTCACGACGACGCCAAGCTTCTCCATCTCGCGTTTCATCTTGTTGATGAGCTTAAGCCCAGCGTCGTCAACATAATCGCAGATGAAAATATACTCGTCCTTTGCTGCTCTAGTTTTGATGTCCGCCAAAGAGAGCCCCGTCATCTTCTTGATAATCACGCATGCCTTGGCCGACACATCGCCTACGGGTAGCTTGACAGCGAGCGTGTTGCCCATCACAGAAGCCTCCTAGAATTCAGTAATGGGCCGCCGGCTCAGCTTGGAAATAACGCTTAGGACGATTTTCGCCAAATCCTATTTGAAAAGGCTGCGCCTTCTCGGGACGCTTGCCGCCACCCGAGAAGGCAGCTGCCACTCGCGGACGCCTGCCTCACCTGGGGAGGTTGCCCCCACCCGCAAACGCTTACCCTTGCTTGCGCTCGAAGAGTACGTTGTTGGTGTGCAGCCAGCTTTCCACCGTGCCGGTGTCGAAGCCGTCTTCGAGGTCGATCACGAGCGCGTACATTTCCTCCTCGCGCAGTACCTCGTCGAGCGCGTCGGTCAGCTGGATCTCGCCACCCACGCCAGGCTTCACGTCGGCCAGAAGCTCCATGACGCGCGGGCTCAGCAGGTAGCGCCCAAACACCGCCAGGTTCGACGGAGCATCCTCAAGCGCCGGCTTCTCCACGAGCGAATCGACCCTCCACACGTCGTCGGAAAGCTTCTCGCCAGCGATAATCCCGAAACGATGCACCTGGTCATCGGGCACGGGCATAACCGCAATCACGCTCGCCCTGCCATGCTCGTCGGACACCTTCTGCATCGCGGGCAGCATCTGGTTGTCGGGCACGATCACATCGCCCAGAAGCACGTAGAACGGCTCGCCCGCCGTCTTCTCGTGCGCGCACCAGATGGCATGCCCCAGCCCGAGCGGCTCTTCCTGGTACACGTAGCTCACGTTGTAGTTGCCCACGCGCTCCACCTCGTCGGCGTAAGCATCCTTGCCGCGCTCGCGCAGCGTGGCGACCAGGTCGGGGTCGGGCGTGAAGTGATCCTCAATCGCCTTCTTCGAGCGGCTGTTCACGATGACGACCTCGTCGGCCTTCGACGCCAAGCCCTCCTCAACCACGTACTGGATGACGGGGCGATCGACCACGAGCAGCATCTCTTTCGGCTGCGCCTTCGTGGCGGGAAGGAAGCGCGTGCCCAAACCGGCGGCAGGAATAAGTGCCTTCATAGGAAACCTTTCTTCGCGAGGCAACATACAAGGAAAGCGCCCGCTCGGCGCTTTCCGGAAACTCACGGGACAGATTGTAGCACGGGGCAATTGCGCTACCCGCGACGGCGGCAAATGCGACTCGAAGGCCACAAAGCACCAACGCGAACCGGCCCGCATCGGCACCTTGCAGCCGATGGCCGACTGCCGCCGCCCGCAGTGGCGGTCGACCTTGGAAACTTGACCACCGCGCACCCGGCATCACCACAGGTCGCAAAGCTTTCGCGGTAGCGTATCTCGCCCGTCAGGCTCACAAAATAGGGCAACGGCATCACGCGCATGAAATGGAAGCCGAAGCGCCCGTCGAACTCTAGTAAAGAATGCTGCCCCGATAACGCCTGCGCCGAAGGCTTCTTCGGAGCGCTGAAGGAGGGGCTCTACAACGAGCAATGGCCTATGCTTCCATCTCGCGGAAAAGCGACATGAGATCCTTCTGCGAGTGGACCCCCGCCTTCTTGTAAATGCTGTAGATATGGCTTTTCACCGTTGCCGTTCCAACGGAAAGTTCCTCGGCAATCGGTCGCGCCGTCTTGCCGGCAAGAAGCGGCACCAGAATCTCACCCTCACGCTGGGAAAGCTTGTACTTGCCGCAAAAACGTTTGCACAGCGAATCCATTGTCGAAGCGGAACGCGCCTCTTCAGCGCTCACCGACGTGATCTCGCTCGGCACAAGCGAGATATAGGGGGATGAGGCGAATTTCGAATAATAGGCATTCAACTGCGCAAACAGCCTCTTTACCACAGGGCTTTCCATCACATCGCGCTTGGCGACGAACCCGACTTCGAGATAGTACGGTTCCTTCATCGGCACGATAACCGTCCCTTGCGCGCCGCTATCGACGATATGGTGGAACGCAGGAACGACCGTGATCGCCTGCCCCTTTTGGACAACCTGATAGCGAAAGAGGCTGTCCGCCGTCACCATGTAAATCGACGCCTTGCCGAACACCTTCTCGCACACGCGTTGGATATCGCCGCCCGAAACAACAAGGGGATATGACAAGATATCCGACTTGCTCAGAGAGGTCTTGCCCGCGAGGTCGGAGTCCGCAGGAACCATAACTTCGTCGTAGCTTTCAAGATACGGCTGGAACACGAATCCCCTCGCGTACAATCGCTCGAGCAGCTCCGAATTGCGCTTTGTTTCCGTGCTAAAAAGGCACAGTAAGCCCAATGCGAGGGCATCTTGCTGTGCCTCGTCGGCGGCAAGGAGGGAATCGGCTATCTCCTCGTTGTCGCACTGGAAGAAACGCGCGCTGGTGAACGCTTCCTCGATGCTGTCCGTCAAAGGCGAAAAGAGCGCCGCATCGAAGGCGATGTTGTTCAGATAGAGAAGGAGGAGATCGCTCGTGCCGTTTTCGATATCGCTCGACTGAATCCTCGCAACACGCGCCTTCATCTCCTGCTCAAGCGCGAGAATCTCCTTGGCGTCGTCGAGAAGCGCCTCGCCGAAACGCGTCAGGGCCATACCGTTAGGCTTCTTAGAGAACAGCGTGCAACCCAGCTCCGATTCGAGAACGGAAATCGAGCGGCTCATTCCCTGCGGGGAAATGAAATCAGCAGCAGCGGCGGCCCCGATCGATCCCTTTTCCGCAACGTCAACGAAATGCTTCAGATAGGTTGTCTGCATAGCTCCCCCTCAGTAAAAAGCCCAAAGGCCATCATACTATGAAAGCAAAGACGAGCGACAAAAACGGGTCAGGGCACAGCTCGCATTCGAACTGCGCCCTTAATCCAGATTAGGTTGAAGCAACGTGGGCCAAGCCAGACCGACCCGTGAGAATGCCAAGGCAGATTGAGAAAGCCAAGCTCAAATCAAGCCAATCAAAAGCTGGCCGAATCGCTAGGCGAGACCCATCAAAGCGGCCGTCGCGGGGGTGAGCGTGACCGTGATGATCACCATCACCAAGCTCGGTGCCCAACCAACCTTCACCATGTCGCCGAAGGAGAAGTACTTGCGGTTGCTGGAGTAGGACAAAAGCGGCACGCCATCGAGCGGAAGCATGAGGGCGATTGCCGACCACCAAGCCACCATCGCGCAAGTTGCGGCAATCGAGCCACCCATCCCGCCGATAATGGTCGCGAACGGAACGGCGATCAGGCCAGCACACGCGGGACCTGCGGGAATAACGTTGTGCAAGATGCAGCCGATTACGGACAGGACAATCATGGTCACCACGAGCGGCCATGCGGTCATCGGCGCCATCACGGTGCTCACGACCCATTCCATAGCACCCGTGATGGAAAGCGCCGCCACAAGAACGTTCACCGCCATCATGAGCAGCATCATGCCCCAAGGACTGTCGGTCAGGAAGTCGTCGAAGCGAATGGCCTCGATGCCGGGGAAGAACATGAAGCCGAGGGCGATAAGGCTCACGACCGTGATGTTGATCTCGGGAATCCAGGAGCTTGCAATCCACACGACAAGCGTGATCAGCATGACAGCGATGCCGCCGACCTCGTGGCGGGGAAGCTTCGGCAGCTCCTCGGCGCGCTTGACGCCGGAATCAACTGCGCTTTGGGAGAGCGCTTCGGGCTTGAAGATCTTGATAAGCGCAAACCAGCCCGCGGGAATGGTGATCACGGCCAGAGGCACGCCGAATGCCATCCACTGGATGAAGCTGATGGACACGCCGAAGTTCTGCTCGATGAGCGTCATAGCGAGCACGTTGATAATGCAGCCCGAAGGCGTCATGGCACCGCCGATTGCCGCCGCCCACGGAATGCCGATGGCGATGCACTTCGCGAACGCCGACTTGCCTCCAGTCGGCGTGTTGTTCGCGTCAAGCACGCCGTAAGCGATCGGCAGCATAACGGCGCACAGCGGCAGGTTGTCCATAAGCGTCGAGATCAGCGCGGTGACCACCATGAAACCAAGCAGCACGCGAGAAGAGTTCGTGCCCGCCCACTTCAAGATCATGCCCGTGAGGCGCGTCGCGATGGACGAACGACCCACAAAGCACGCAAACGCGAAGCAGCACAGGTAGAAGATGATCGCGTTGTTAATCGACGCCGACCACGTTTGGTCGGGCGTCAATATTCCGAGCAACGGCAGCAAGCCGACCATCGCCCAGCCGGTAATCGCAATCGGCATGACCTCGGTGACCCAGAAGATGATGGACACGAGGAAGATGACGAGAGCGAGTTTCCCCTGGCCGGTAAGGCCATCAGGCGTTGGCGCCACAGCGACCAGCCCGATAGCGATCAATCCCGCAAGCACAATCAGGAAGCGAACGAGAGCGCTTTTCTGCTTCATCGCGCACCGCCCCCCATCGTCTGCGAAACCCGATTAACCCCTTTGCACATAACTATCCTCCTTATTCAACCAATTGGTTCTACGCCAGTGATTTCATGAACACGTCGTCGAACACGACATCATCTGCAGTGGTGTCGGCATCAAGGGCAACCGGCTCGTAGCCTTCGGCCTCGATGCTCACCTTGCATTGGGACTTCGCCGACCCCTCGTACTTGAAGTCACCGAACTCGTCAGTCTCAAGCGAGGCGACCTGGTTGCCCGACTTGTCGATGATCTGCACCTTCGCACCAATGAGAACCTCGTTCGCCTCGCGATCGGCGACCGTTCCGGCAATAAAGCGCTCGGCTGGGCGGTTGACGTAGAGCACATGCGAGCCCTTGCCTTCAAGCGCCTCGGCAACCTGCGCATCGTCGAGCTCGTCGGCGAAGTCTTCCACGTCGCCATAACGCAGGGCGCCTGTCGCGCACGCATCGACGCAGCGCGGGGCCTCCCAGCCATCGTCGAGCAGATGCGCACAGCCCGTGCACTTCTGCGGCAAATCGAGCGCCTCGTTGTAGTAAATCATCCCAAGCGGGCACGCATCGACCAGCTCGCGATGCCCGCGGGCCTTCTCGGGATCGATGAGGACGATGCCGTCATCGCGGCGATATACCGACCCGTCCGATACGGCGTTCATGCACTCAGCGTTGTCGCACATGCCGCAAAACGTCGGCGTGTAGTCGACCGAGACAACGGGCACCCGCCCGCGTTCCTTCTGGTCAACCTTGCACCAGAGCTGCCCCGTCATTGGTTGCGGCGCGGCAATCGGGCGCCAATCGTTATCGCAGTGTTCGTCCTTGCAGGCGATCTGGCAGTTGAAACACCCGTTGCAGCGGTCCAGATCGACAATGATCGATTTCATATGGTTCACTCCCCCATCCTTTACTGAGCCACGATGTAGTCGCGCACGTCAGCGCCATATTCCGGCTGGTAATTGCTGCGATTGAAGGCTTCGGGATACTTCTTGGCAAGCTCGAACACGTCGACTTTTTTCACGCCCGCCAAGTAACCGCTCGTGACCTCGCCGCTCGCGTTCTTCGACGTGGTATGCGTCGGGCAGATAAGGTTGATGTCGCCGCCGCGGTCAAGGCCGCCGATCCCGGCAACAATAACGTCGCTGTTGGCGCCATGATCCATGTACACCACGCTCTCGCGCACGCGCTCGGTCACACGCGCGCCGCCCAAAACCTCGCCGCGCTCGTTGAACACGCTCACGACATCGCCCGACTTCACGCCAAGGCGCTCGGCGTCGCGAGGGTTCAACCACACGGGTTCGTACGCATAGCCATCAGGGCCGATGACCTTGCAAGTCTCAATCTCGCGGAACCACTCCACGTCATCGAACTCGGCATGCACGCGCCAACGCGGATGGTTCGACTCCACGAGGAAGGGGTACTTCTTCGCGCGCTCGCTCGACAAGCGGTCGTCGTGCCCGTCTCCCGACTCGATCCAATGGGCAACCGGCCCGCGCATCTTGTCGTCGGGGAAATGCTCGGCCAGGCCGGTCGAATAAAACTCGATCTTGCCGGAAGGCGTCGTCATGGGGAACATCTCGGGCGACGACGCGAAGCCGGAAAGCCCCGTCATCATGCCTTCCCAATTCTCGACCGTCGGGATGAGCTGGTATTTGCGCTCCTTGAACGCCTCCCAGTCGCGCTCCTCTTCGGCGATGCCGCACGCCTCGTAACCTTCGCGGATCTGGTCCTCGGTGCTTTTGCCCTTGGTGAGTCGCTGCCAAAGGTTCTCGTAGCGCCCGCCGTACACTTCGAGTGCGCGAGCAACGCCCTGCACCGCTTCCCAGTCGGTCCGCGCCTCGCCAACGTGCTCGATGGCCTGCTCCTCGTAGATGACCGAGTTCCATTGCCCGCTATCGGCGTCGGTGCCGAAGTCGGACGACTCGAATTTCGTGGTGATGGGCAGCACGATATCGGCGAAACGGGCGTCGTCTTCGAACCACGGCGCCTGCACGACGTAGCATTCCAGGTTGTCGCTGCGCAACGCGTCGTAGTACTCGTTTCCACCATTCAGGCTGGTGGAGAAGGCGGGGTTGTCCGACCAGAGCATCTTGATGCCGGGCACGCCATCGGGCGGGAACTCAAGCTTCTCGAACTGGTCGGGGCGATCGTTTGATGCAGTGCCGTGCCCGTACCAGCTGAACTTCTCGCCGCGAAGCGCTTTGTGGATGTGGCACTTCGCGATCTGATGATCGGGGTTCGAGCCGATTACCCATCCGTTGAAGCAGGCGCCCGTCGACGGAGCGACCTTCGAGGGAGGAATCGGGCTGCAGGACTGCATACCGAAAAGCGTCCACTCGATGAACTTGATCGTCGTGCGGCCGGGCAGGCCGATTCCCTGCATGCACATGAGGTACACTTCAAGACGCGCAGGCTCGGTCGCGAAAGCGGCGCGGATGAACGAGCCGCCGTTGCAGTGGCCGATCGAGACGTTGTGGCGCGCCCAATAGCGAGCGAGCGCCTTGATCTTGTACGCCGGAACGCCGCAGATAGGCTCCGCCCATTCGGGGGATTTCGCAACTCCGTCTTCTTTCCCCAGCACGTAGTACTCGAACCAGTCGAAGCCGATGGAGTGGGTGTCGACGTATTCCTTCTCGTAGGTTCCTTCCGTTATCCACACGTATGCAATAGCGAGCTGGAGCGCCGCGTCGGTGTTCGGCAAGACGGGAATCCACTTGTCGGCATGCACGACCGCCGTGTAGTTCGCATCAGGGGCGATCGCGATATGCTTCACGCCGCAATCGTCGAACCAGAAGGCAAGCTTGCTCGCCAACTGGCCGCCCCAAGCAGACGTGGTCGTCTCGAGGTCACAGCCCCAGTACAGCATGGCGTCTGCGTTCTGGGCGATATCCTGCGCCGTGTTGGTCGAGAACGTGTTCTGCCCAACCGGGTCCATACCCCACGCGTGCTTAGCGCCCCAGTACCAGCCTTCCCAGCTGTCAGGGTTGCGCGCTTGCACGGTGTAGCCGCCGCACAAATCGAGCATCGTGGTCTGGCAGCCATGGCAGCAGTGCACCGCCTTGCTTTCCCCATGGCCGTCGGCCTGGCAGAGAATCGCATAGGGACCATACTCATCGTGAACGCGCTTCACTTCCGCAGCGATGAGCTCGCACGCCTCGTCCCAGCTGATGCGGACGTACTTGCTCGTACCGCGGTTCTGCGTGTTCCGCTCGCCTTCCGGGTCCCAGTCGATTCGCTTCATAGGGAACGGGATGCGGTTCTTGGAATACGTGCGGCGCTTGTAGACAAGCGGGAACGGCGGCGTCGGGGTCTTCATGCCCGGCTCGAACGTCTTGCCGCCCCTTCCCTCGAGAACCCAGTAGTTCAACTCTTCCTTGGTGTAATCGTTTTCGAAGCTCATGGGGCGAATGCGGACGAGCTTGCCGTCTTTCACATCCGCGGCGACCATGTTCGCACCGCCACCGCATGCCTCAAGGCCGAGGTTGTGGACGACGGTTTTGTCTGAAGTCTTCATACGATTCGATACCTCCTCAATTTCCTCACTCATTGTTATCGGCAGCGCGCTTCGTCAAGTCGCGTGCCTGTTCACAGCTATGCGCATATTGGCTTGATGGAATCTTTGTTTCGGCCCGACGCAGGGGAAGGCCGGGCCGATGTGTGGAGTCGCCTCTTCTGGAGGGATAGCAGCCTGGGACTACGCGTTGGCTTCCGCTTCCGCCGCATCCTGAGCCGCGCGCTCGGCAACGCGCACCTCATAGGTTTTGCGGTCGGACTTCACGAACACGATCACCAGCACTGCCGCAAGAAGGGCAAGCGGGGTTAGCACGAACTGGGCATTCGCCTGATAGCCGATGGAGGTGACGATAGGCGAAACGATGTAGCCGCCAACGACCTGGGCAACACCGGTCGCGAATGCCATGGTGGCGAGCACGAGGTCGGTCTTTTTCGGCTCGGGGACCAAGACGGGCGCGATTGCGCGGGTGCCCGTCGGGACGAGGGCTCCGGCAATACCCATGAGGATGCAGGCGATCCAGGGGCCGGTCATGTCGGCGCCGTCGGTGTAGAAGAAGAAGAACACGCACACCGCCACGATGAGGTAGCCGCCCGCAACCATCCATTTGCGGAAGTTGAACTTGTCAGCGACGATACCGAAGATGATGCCAAGCGGAATGGTGATGATGGCCGTCCAGTTAGGCAGCATGGACGAGTCGAAAACGCTCAGGCCCTTCATGTTCTGCAGGAACGTCGGGTACAGCGTGTTGATGTTTGCCACGTAGACGAACACCCACACGAAGAAGCACGCGCAGACCATGAAGCCGGCGAGCATGAAGTTCTTGCCAGGGCGCTTGCGACGAGCGGGGTCGCCGTCGACGAGCTCGTTTTCCGGAATTGCCGGCATTTTGCAGCTCACGAGCAGCCAGACAATCGAGATGATTTCCATCGCGATGGACACGTACCAAATGGGCTGCCAGGAGAACGCGATCGCCGCGCCGCCCGCTGCCTCGTAAATCATCGGAGCGGTGAAAAATGCGATGACGACGCCCATGGGGGTCCACTGGGACCAAATGCCCATCACGACGCCTTGATCCTTCAACGGGAAAAGTCGCGGCATGATATTCGGACCGATGACGCAAATGAGGCCGTATGCCACGCCCTCAAGCGTTCGCCCTACCAGAAAAATCGCCGTGTCGCCGGAGAAAGCGCAGATGAGCGAGCCTATGAGCTGGATGACCGAGGTGACGACGATCGAGAACTTCACGCCGAAGCGCTGCATGACGAGCATACCCGGAAACGCAAGGAGCATACCCGCAATAGAGAAAACGCCCATGATCTGGGACAGCATATCCACCGACATTCCCAGGTCGGCGCCGATGTATTGAATTGCCGGTGCAGCCTTGAACTGGTTGAACGTCGCCGTGAAGCCCAAGAAGAACAGCGCAGCGAAGCATATCCATCGCTCGCTCGGTTTCAGCTGGCGGCTTTGCACGCCAAATGTTGATACTGATGACATGATTCCCCCTCAAAACAAAAATCGAATCCCCTTTTTGCCTTATCGCCCCTGTGCGATTCGGCTTCTTGATTGTTGCAGGGATAGGCTGGGGAATCCATAAATGAAGGTTGAGGTTCCGTCTCAACAAATGTTGCGACCTCATACTCGCTGGGAGAAAAGCGCGCGGGATGAGGGAAAACGAGCGGCCTTGATATGAGGAGAGGAGACGGACGGGAAGGAGCGCGGGCGCGGTGGGGTAGGCGGGAGGGAGCGCGGGCGCTGCGAGAGGGCGAGATGGAGGCGGGCGCCGCGGGATGGGATGGAAGTGGGGCGCCGCGAAATGGGGGCTGGACGCCGCAGGATAGCGTGCGGGGACTGGCGACAAAGTGGGGCGAATCACCCGACTCCTGTCACATCCACAACCCCTGAACGCATTTTCCGCCAGAAACTCCCGTCAGCGCCGCCTTCTCCTTATATCACCAGAACAATCGATCGCGGTTATGCATCAACAGGCTTTCCACGCCCCATTCTGAGCAACACCGCACGCGCGCCATACGTCATGCGGGACATCCGAGCGAAATGAGACTTGGAATCGGGGACGAAACGAGCAGAACCATGGGTTCATGGTCATTTGAGCGAGTTGTGCGACGTTTTTTCGCCCGATTCACCTCCCCATGGTGGCTTGGAGTGCCCTCCTGAGATAAAACCCCAGGTCAATTTCAAGCAAGTCAAATTATCCTAAAATATGATAGCGCACAACTCGTTCTTTTGACCACCAACTAAGGGGTGTGCTCCCGAAAGGTCGCTCGAGGGTAGCATTCGAGCACTCGAAGGGTCGGAGGGACGCACCCGATCACGCCCCGATTCGGGATGCACCGATGGCCGTCGCCGGAACCTTCTTTGCTCCCCCGTTCGTGATGCATCAAGTGCCGTCGCCGGAACCTTCCGATCGCGTCCCGATTTGTGGTGCATCAAGGGTCATCGCCACCCCTTCTCGCTCTCCGGTTCGCGGTGTATCGGGGACCATCGCTGGAGTCCCTCCCCGCCTCGTCAACAATTTTTGCTCGATGTGCGCAGGTTTTGCCGGAACCTGCCCGCCCATCGCCGATACGAGAGCAGGCACTGCCCCATAGCGCCAGGTCAGAAAGGTGCGACTTTCCCTGGCTTTTTCGTCTTCGGCCGCCCGTCGAAAAAACCTGCGCACTCCCCTCGAGCAAATAGTTAATTGGGGGATGGATCCCCCTCGAGCTTTTTCCCCAGGATGCCTTCTTTCTTGAAATCCGCCCGTCGCGGACAAAAATTGTCGATATGCGAGGAGTTTGCTATGGGAAACTTGACTTCAAAAAAATGACCTGGGCAAACGAGGAGCCTCACAGAGCCAACATCCCTCGACGCCCTTTTCAGACTCACATATCGACGATTTCTGTCCCCCATGCAGAGTTTTCATCAAAGAAAGGAGTGACTTGGGTAGCGTCCCGCCCCACTAAGCGACAGTATCACGAGCGGCATTTCACGATTGACGAAAACGCTCCGTCAAGATCTTCACGCATCCCATGATGCGGACAGGGGGAAGAGAAGCCTGCGAAGAGTCATCTTTCTGATGGCGGGACTTAGGACATGTACAATATAAAAAACAGGTCGGAATGTTTTCCGACCTGCTTGAGTTCCCATGGTGGAGATGAAGGGATTCGAACCCTCGGCCCCCACGTTGCGAACGTGATGCTCTCCCAGCTGAGCTACATCCCCACGGGTTTTGCGCTCTTGGCGCGTCGATAAATAATGACGGATGATGCGCGGATTGTCAAATCAAATCCCGAGATGCTCAAATCGTCCACACAATACCGAAGCGAGCGGACAAGCAGGTAATGAGAGGTCGAGCGCAGATAATGTCAGCCGCATCTCGTAGAAAAAGACCGCCGACGCTCCAATCATGCAAATCGTCGCCATATGCGAACCATCGCTTCATTCGCCAACAGATCGCTCGACTGGTCTTACCGGAAACTGAACTCGCGAATCTCGAACTTCGTGCTTGCTTCAGCCCCGCTCAAGAAAATCAGCATAGTACTTAGACAGAAGCCTTGGCGGTGTACCTTTATAGCGAATGTAGAGCCGCTTTCTTGCTCTAGTGAAGTGAACATACCGGAGGCGCTTTTCTTCTTCCTCGTCCTCGCTAATCTCCCTCGAGTAGTCAACGATAACATTGTCGAACTCGAGGCCTTTGCCCGCTAAATTCCCAAGAAGATAAAGCCCAGGCCTGGTTATTCCCTTTGAATCGTCATCGACTATTGCCACTTTTTCCTCATCGAGAACGCACTTCCATCTTTCCTTGTTACCTATCAAAACAGTGGTTTCATCTTTTTTGAGATCCGTGAGCCTCTTTAACAGATCGACAACCCCATCATCTTCGTCATTTTTTATATGAACGCGATTCATTGCATCCTCGTAAGAGCAATCCACACCCAAAAGCCTATCGCTAAAACTCCTGATGGCGGGGGTATTGCGCATATTTTTACTCAACGTGATCGTGTGGCCCGTAAGACCCTTATCGAGCTCCTTCCATGTAAAATCACGCTGGTAAATCTTCTGGTTCTCGTCGCCCGATATAAAAACCCGAGTGTTCGCGCTCCGTCGGAATCGGAGCAGCAGCTTAATCGAAAGCAAGGAGAAATCCTGCACTTCATCTATCGCGATGGCATCGTATGCTGGAAGCTGGCTCGACTTCATGAGCCGCTTAGTCGCCTGCTCAATGGTGTATCTTCCCTTCGCTTCCAACATCTTATTTAGCTCAACCCAAATCTCGAGGATAATCCGCCTCACGACCTCGCGAGGAACGTGCTTCGTCCCTCGGCCAACACGCACTGCATTGGGGTATTTTTGCACTGCATCGCGCTCATCTTCAAATCTAGCCTCTATCCAGAGAAGTTCGTCCTTGAGCCAATCGAGTTCGGCCTTATCAGAAGTGTTGAAATAGTATTCATTAGCCCGGTCCGGATAACGCTTTGCCACCGTTGCCTACGCCATCTTCAGCATGTTTTTGTACTCTTCGTCAAAACCGTAGATTATTCTGGCTCCTACGTACCTTACATCCTGAACATACGGCTCAAGGTATGCGAATTCTTCCCTTGGCTTCGAGCGCACAAGTTGGTTAACGAAAAGGTCGTAATGAACTACCTCAATATCTGGCAAGGAATCTTCGTAATTCGATAAGATGCCCTTTACATACTTAGCTAGCCCCTTGTTGAAGCAAATAAACAGCGCTTTCTTCTTAGGAGCCTCAAAAAGAGAGCCTTGACCTTGATCGTCAATCTCGGAAATAATCTTCGCCAACAGGCAAAGGGTCTTTCCCGTTCCAGCTCCTCCGGCAATTTGCAAAATGTTCGTAGTCGAATGAGCACCCTTCGGAAATGCCATGACCTCCAACTGCTTTTCGGTAGCCTGACTACCGCCGCGCAATAGCTTCTGGATAAAGTCATGTTCGCTCAAGATTTCTCTAACTTCAGAATCAACGTCGTCAAAAGTTGAGCTAGCCGACTGCTTCCTAGACTTGAGCAAGTCAATCTGTTTTTGCAAGCCGTCGAATAGCCTGCTCTGTGCTGCAAGCGTCGCTTCGTCTTGTCGAGCAGAGGCGGATGCTCCTATTTCTTCCGCCTGCTTGATGAGCTCTTCCATTTTCTGCAAATCGGACTTAGCAGAATTTTCGAAAGCTTCAATCTGAGATTTTGCCTCCTGAGCTTTCCTCTCGATATCCCTATTGTCGCTGAGCTTGGAAGCTAACTTCGCTCGGCGAGCCATACCCTGCACTTCACTGGCAGGCTTTACAACAAATATCGAATCACCCTCACAAGCATCGCGATTCGAGAGAGGTGGGATTATCTGCTTTTCCTCGGCGCACCATCGCAGAAAATCATCAAGGAGATTGAGGGTCATCTGGGCATCGATGGCGGGAACCGACATTTCATGGGCGCCCTCGTTTCCCTTCCTTCTTATCTCATGGCATTTCAGAGCCATAGACCTATCGAGAAGGCCCTCGTCTTCTGCATAATCGATAACTTCGAGGAACTTCATCTGATCGTACGGAAGCGGATCCGCAAGCTTCCTAAGCGCTGTCTCAACAATCTTTCGACAACCGACCAAAGCTTCTCCAGGATACTCCATCCCGGAGCATCTCCAGCGATTGATGCTTTTCGATAAACCAACGAGCCCCAGGGCGCTTTCTAATTCCGCATCGTGATCCATCAGGTAATCGAAGTGCTTAAACGTCGAACCGCTCATAATCGCATCATCAATTCAGAATACCAATTGCCGTCAAATAACCGCGCTTGTACTCATTATAGTTCATAAGCGAGATAGTCCCCCGCTTGGTAAGCGGACAACCCGACTAATTCAGTCATCCATTCGCAATCAATTGTTTCAAGAAGTGACCAGCTATTCAACCCAGCTTGACGCCCATCTTGCGAGAGGCTCGCAATGGGGACAAACGAACGGGCAAGCAGCCAGCAAGCCGCGCGCCCTAAAACAAGTATGCCCCGAGCGAGTCGGGGCATACCTCCTTGCACCATGCGGCTGGTTTTAGGAGAGAACTTTTTCCTCGAGAACGACTTCAGTCTTCTCGGGAATAGCGTTGGGGTTTTCAATCTCGAACGGCTCGAACAGCGGCTCACCGTTCTGGGACAGCTCGACCATGCCCGTCAGGACATCGACATACTGGTAGGACTGGCGCGCCGTGCGACCGCGCTTACGATCGACCTCCATGATGAACAGCTGCGGATGAACCTGGGTAAGGACACCCTCGCTCTCAACGATTTTGGAACGACCCATGTTCGCGCGCACCTTCAGGCGCTGACCCACGAAATCATGCAGCGTGTCATGAATCGAGTCGACGATTTTTGCTTGCTGTGCTAAATCCATGCTGGCTCTTTCTCCCGCATATATAGTTATCTCGGTTGCGCATTGTATCACGGACGTCAATTTTCATGCGAAATCTCGCGATAAACGGTACAATAACCGCTATAATGGGTTAGATTCCCTCCGTAAATAAGCCTTGCCCAGCGCAATGAACTCGTCAAGCGAGAGCGTCTCGCCGCGGCGTTTGGCATCGATTCCGCATTCATCAAGCAAATCGGGAATACACCCGACGAAGGCCTTGCCGGCGTTACCCCTGCTCGCAAAATACGTTTTAAACGAATTGGAAATGGTCTTGCGACGGCTCGCGAAGGCGGCGTCGGCCATGACGCACGTCGCCTTGAGAAGCGCGTCGTCGAGCGGCACACCGTCGGCGTCGAACACGGGTCTGCGATCGAGGCGCAAAACCGACGAGTCGACATGCGGCGGCGGGAAGAAATTGTTGGGGCTCACCAGGAATCGACCCGCAGGCTCGGCGTACAGGCGCAGCTTAACCGTGTAGGCACCATAGTTCTTCGAGCCCGGCTCGGCGCACATGCGGTCAGCGACTTCCTTTTGAACCATCACCGTCGCGCTCTCAAGCTGAGAAAACTTCTGGAAGAAATCAAGCACGAGCGTGGCTGCCACCGCATAGGGCAGATTGGCCACGAACTTGTTGGGGAAAGAGTGGCGAGTACCATTCCCAGACCCAAGAGGGCGAGGGGCATACTTCGCGCTCAAACAGTCCTGCTTTGGCGAACAGTCCACTGGACTGTTCGCGTCGCGCGGAACTGCGCGCGAAG
Organism: uncultured Ellagibacter sp.; assembly: GCF_934617235.1. Lineage (GTDB taxonomy): Bacteria > Actinomycetota > Coriobacteriia > Coriobacteriales > Eggerthellaceae > Ellagibacter. The sequence goes on from NZ_CAKTTZ010000011.1 coordinate 39,046, forward strand.
CACGCCCCTCGCCCTCGCTCGGAACAGCGCACTTCGCCAACGCAAGACACACTTCTTCCTCAGTCAATTCAAGCGCATCCTTCGAGATGAGAGCGAAGCGATCGGCCCACGGCTCGAGCGTGTCCTCAAGCACCGCGGGCAAATCGGCATCGCGCTCAACCGACACCACGCGCCCAGCGCACTTCAGAAGCGCGATGGTAAGCGTCCCGATTCCAGGACCAACCTCGAGCACGTCGTCGGTCGCATCGAGTCGCGCAAGCTCGACGATCTTTTGCAGAATTGCATCGTTGACCAGGAAGTTCTGGCCGAGCGCATGCTTTGTCGACAGGCCGTGCTCCTCCAGAACGTCGCGCGTTACCGCAGGAGTCGCCAAAGGGGAAAGCATACTAGCCACGGCCGTTGCCCTTCTTCGAGTTACCCTTCTTCGCGGCGCCCTTTGTCCGCGCACCACCCTGCTGGCTGCCTCGTTTTCCCTGAGCACCGCGGGATTTCTGTGAGCCTTCAGATTTGCGCGAGCCGCCGCCCGGATGCGACCCCTTCGGCTTGCCGTTCGCGCTCGCGGGCTTCTTGCCGCCGCCCTGACGCGACGCGCTCTTCGCATGGGGCGATTTCGCACCTCCCGCATCGTCGAGCGAAAGCCTCGTGCGCGCGCCACCACGAGGGCCGCGCGATGATCCAGGCTCGGGGGAATTCTCCTCACCCGAGCTCGGAGCCCCTTCGGCTTGGGGAAACTCGATAATCGCAGCCCCGTCGCCTTCTGCACCCTGAACAGGCGTTACAGCGGAATCGACAGCTGCGAAGAAATCCTCGATCGAGTACACCTCGGCCTCGGCCGTGATCTCGCCATCATTGTCGATCTTCCCCACCCAGTCGAACACAGTTTCCAGACGGAACCCTGCAACGGCGAGCGCCGAACGAACGATAGTCACGAGCGCAGAAAAACCGTGCGGATCGCCGCCCTCGCCCACCGCGTGCAACACAGCCGGGCGCTTTTCCTCGGCGCGCGCATTCGTCCAATAGTAAGGTTGCAAACGGTCGAGCAGAGCCTTCAGCTGCGACGGAGGGCCCGCGAAATACACGGGACTCACCACGGTAATCTCGTCCGCCGAATCGATGAGCTCGTAGATTTCCTGCATGTCGTCGTCAATGACACAGGGGGCGAAATCGTCTTCAAGGGCTTCCTCGCCAAGCTCGACAAGCTTCGCGATATTGTCGCGGCACGCATCGCAGCCCATGCATCCCGCCACCGAAAGCGTGGAAACCGGCGCAAGCGCGAGCTCGTCATCGGGGCATTCCTCGATGCAAGTCTCGAAAAGCATATTGGCCAGATGCGCGCTCCTGCCGTCCGTGCGCGGCGAGCCGACGATGATAAGACGATTCAAGAATTCCCCTCTCAAGCGCAAAAACCTGTGCGCATTGTACTACGGCTGCACGAAACGGCAGTCTATTTCCCCAGCTGCCATGCGGTCGGCGGACGATTCAGCATGCTTTCCGCGTTCGTGAGCACACGGCGGAACAACGCCAGGCGCTCCTCGCCCTCCGCACCGTGCACATCGGCGAGCGCACTCTCGGTGAACACCACCATGGCGGGCTCGCACACCTCGCCGCGCAACGGCTTGGGCGCCATATACGGGGAGTCGGTCTCCACCATGAGCTGCATCTCGGGCACGCGCGCCGCTGCCGCACGGATGTCGTCGCCGTTGTTGAAGGTGAGCGCACCGCCGAACGTGACCGAGCAACCCGCCTCGATCCACGGCCTAAGCGTTTCCCAATCGTCCGTGAAGCAGTGCAGGATGCACCCCGCCTCAGGCCATCCCTCGTCACGCATGATGGCGAGCGCGTCGTCGTGCGCCTCGCGAACGTGCAGCATCACGGGCAACCCTGCCTCTTTCGCGATGCGCACCTGTGCGCGGAATGCCCGCTCTTGGTCCTCGCGCGGCGAAAGGTCGTAGTGGTAGTCCAGCCCGATTTCCCCCAAGCACGACGTGCGCTTGTCGTGCAGCAGCGCGCGCAGGCGCTCCTCGATTTCGGGGCCCCAGTGCTTCGCGTTATGAGGGTGAAGGCCAGCTGCAATGCGCATCCGCGGCACGCGCGGAGACGGCTGGCCTCAACAGCGGGAGAAGAGCCGCTGCATGGAAAGCGCGGCTTCGTGGTTCCATTTCGAAAGGTTGTCATAAGTGGTCGTGCCGTCCTCGAAAACATCGACCACCGTGCACATGAAACCGACCCCGTGAAGGCCCGCGCGGGCGAGCGCGAGCCCGGGGTTTTTCTGGTACTGCAGATGACAATGGGCATCGACCGCTAAAACGCTCAGGTCAGGCGCTTCCACAATCTTCCATTCCCCGTGCTTTTTCCGTTTGCGGAACAAGCTGTCGAAGAACTCGGGCTCCGTCAGCTCGTCCGTCGTGTTCGGCTCAGGTGCACCGGCAGCCGCGGCCGCCTCGGGTGCGCCGGCAGCCGCGGCCGCCTCGCCGGCCATCGTGGCCTCCTTGGCAACAGCAGCCTCGCCAACCACGCCACTCGCGCCAGACATCTCGAACGTCGACACCTCAGGTGCGGTCATGCCCATGTCGCTCATCTCCAAAATCACGAACCCGATGCGCTACTCGGCGTCGAGGTCGATCTCGTCCATGTTCAGGCGCGGGAACAGCGGGTCGCCCACAGTGACGGCGTTGCCAGCAGGCAGCTGGCCCCACTTGGTAGCCGCTTCGATGCCGGTGCAAGCGGCGATATCGCCCAGTCCAAGACGAGAGAAGACCTCGGCCGACGTGTTCGGCATGAACGGCGCCATGTAGAGCGCGATGATGCGGATCGCCTCGAGCGAATTGTAGATGACGGCAGCCAGGTCGCCCGCCGTCTCCTCTTTCTTCGCCAGGTTCCACGGGGCGCTTTCCTCCACGTAGAGGTTCACACGGCCCGCAAGCTCCTGCACCGCGGCGGCGGCACCGGTGAAGTCGACCTGCCCCAGGCACGCGTCGTACTTCGCGTAAAGCCCCTCGGCGATCGGCAGCATCGGGTTCGCCACGCGCACGGCAGCGTCGGCGGGAACCTCAGGAACCTTACCATCGAAGTACTTCTTCGTCATATTGAAAACGCGGCTGCACAGGTTTCCCCAGGTGTTCGCCAAATCGGCGTTGTACACCTGCACCATGCGCTCCATCGAGATGTTGCCGTCATGGCCGAACTGCACGTCGCTCATGAAGTAGTAGCGGTACGCGTCAACACCGAAGATCTTCACGAGGTCGGCGGGCTTCATGCCGTTGCCCTTCGACTTCGACATCTTCTCGCCCTTGGTGAGCAGGAAGCCGTGGCCGAACACGGTGTGCGTGACGGGCAACCCCGCCGCCATGAGCATTGCCGGCCAGATCACGCAGTGGAAGCGCGTGATGTCCTTGCCGACAAAGTGGTACTGCATGGGCCAACGGGCTTCGAACTCGCCTTCGCGGGACTCGTCGCCGTAACCGATGCCGGTGAGGTACGCGAGCAGCGCGTCGGCCCACACGTAGGCGACATGGCCCTCGTCAAACGGCATGGGCACGCCCCAATCGAACGTGGAACGGCTGATGGAGAGGTCCTTAAGCCCGCTCTTCACGAAGGAGACGATCTCGTTGCGACGGGTTTCCGGGCGGATGAAGTCGGGGTGCTCGTCGTAGAACTTGAGCAGCGGCTCCTGGAACTCGGACAGCTTGAAAAACCAGTTCTCCTCGCCGCCTGCCTTCTGCACCGGGCGCTTGCAATCGGGGCAGACGAACTCGCCGTCCTCGTTCTTCTCGAGGTCGGACTCGGCGTAGTAGGTTTCCTCGTGCACGCAGTACCAGCCCTCGTAGCTGCCCTTATAGCAATAGCCCTTGTCGTAGAGGTCCTGCCAGAACTTCTGCACGGTGCGGGCATGGCGCGGCTCGGTCGTGCGCACGAAATCGGTGTAGGTGATGTCGAGAAGATCCCACACGTCGCGGAAAGCCGGCTCCATGGAGTCGCACCATTCCTGCGGCGTCATGCCCTTCGAGGCGGCCGTGTCGGCGACCTTCTGACCATGCTCGTCCATGCCGGTGACGAACGCCACGTCGTAGCCGTTCATGCGCTGGTAGCGCGCAACCGTGTCGGCCGCGACGGTGGTGTACGCCGTGCCCAGGTGGGGTGCGGCATTCACGTAATAGATCGGTGTGGTGAACGAATAGGTTCCCTTTGACATCATGTGTTCCTTTGCATCGTGGCAGGTCAGGCGAATGATGCCCTCATGCCGAATTCATACCGCCCGCGCGTTCCAAAACGCCTTGCGGGCAAGCAGACATTTTAACACGCGCAAAGGAGCGCACAGGAAGTTACCCGTAGAACTTCACGTCAGGGAAGGGAGAAGAAAAGAGAGAGGGGGTCCTGCCAGAAATCGGGCAGTTTTCATCATCACGAGAAGGAACCTCGGAAAGAAGATAAGGGTCGCCTATCAACCGCAAGACGATGACCTGGCATTATGCCCACACGCCGATTGCGGCTACTCGTCCCAAAGAACGGTTATCGCTCTCTAGATGCCTTCCTTTGATGAAAACCACCCGATTTCTGGCAGGTTGGGGCGCTTTCCCGGACAAAACGCGACACCGAAGCGCTCTACGCCCCTTCCCGCCAGCAAAAACGAAAACGACGCAAAGCGCATCGGAGCATGCGCCATGGGACCTCGCCTCGGGTAACCGCCCAGGTAACACCATCGCCGATATGTCACCCCGCGTTTAACATGCCCCGCCTTTCGGTAGATGCACCCGCAGCGAGACCCCTGTAGAGTTGTTGGGAGGAGAACGGACCCAAGCAAAGGAGGCATTCATGCTGGAAAGAGGACAAAAAGTGGCGATCAACTACGCAGGATGGTTGGAAGACGGCACGGAATTTGTGAACACCTGGCTGGTACCCGACAGCGTCACCGTCACTATCGGAGCAAGCGGGCTCCTTCCAGCCTTCGAAGAACAGCTCTTGACGATGGAAAACGGCACGCGCCGCACCTTCTCCATCCCCTGCGAGAAGGCTTACGGAACCTACGACCCCACAGGGGTTATCCCCGTCGCAGCCGATACGTTTCCCCATGCGAACGAGCTGCCAATTGGACAATATATCGAGTTTTCCATACCTGGCGGCAAGGCGCGCGCGAAAGTCCTCGCCATCGAAGGCGGACAGGTTCTCTTCGATACGAACCACGAGCTTGCGGGACACGACTTATCCTTCGAAGTGGAACTCGTCGACGACGGCACGACCACGGCGCTCGAAGCCGAAGGCAGCTCAACCGGCTGCGGATGCAATCGCCTGCGCGAATCCCTTGGAAAATGCGACTGCGATCACGAGCACGCACATCACTGAAACCCGATACAATGGAATAGCACGCAATTCGCGGAACGCGCACGCCAATAGCCAGGGGGAGCAATGGGGGCAAGGGAAGCTTTTGAGAGGTGCTTTAGAGAACTCGTGATGGAGATGCCGTATTCTAAGATCACGGTCACAGAGATTTGCCGCAAGGCACATCTTTCCAGGAAGACGTTCTACGACAACTTCCAGGACAAAGAAGATATTCTCCAGGCCATCTTCGAAGATGACGTCGTAAAACCCATCCACACGATGAACACGCTGCTCTCCACAAGGCAGTCGCGCGACCTGCAGGGAATCTACATGCAAAACGTTTACGTCCCCATCTACGAAGACAAGGAATTCTACCAGAAGCTCATCCGCCCAATGAAGGGGGTTGACGACACTTTCATCCGCGTCGTCACGCACTCCCTCGAGCGCCTCAATCTTGAAATCATGAGCGATTCAGATATTTCAAGCGGCATCGAGCGTGAATACATAGCCTATTATTTCGCATCGTCCCAAGCGATGTTCATGCAGAAGTGGATCTTCGACGGGATGCTCTTCACACCGCAGGAACTGGGAACCCTGTACGAGAAGATGACAGGTTTCTACTGGCTCGACAATTCGAAAGACGTCTAGCTCCTTAACACATTCGAGATTGTGCAACCCTTTCCCTCTCGAAACCCTCGCTTTGCCTGTCAAAGCATTGGAAGAGCCGCAATTTCATCAATTGCGGCTCTTTTTGCGCGCCTTGTAACCTGAATCCAGGGGATGACGGGCCTAGTAAGCCCGCCTGAGAACCCAAGGGCAGAACGGCCCAAACAGGTGAGAGAGGAAGGAGCGAGGATGAGCGAGAAGGAAGTCTACACCACAACGGTGCAGAGCATCGCGAGCGGCGGCACGGGCGGTGAGCCCACCGCAGTCGACAGCAAAGACGGGAAGATTGTTCGAATCCGCCCCCTGCACATCGATGAGAAGTATACTCACGAGGAACTTGCCGACTCCATGTGGGAGCTCGACGTCGACGGCAAGAAATTCCGCCCCGAGTACAAGGCAGCCCCCAACTACATGGCGCTCGCCTACAAGGAGCGCGTCTATTCCAAGAACCGCGTGATGAAACCGCTCAAGCGCGTCGACTGGGAGCCAGGCGGCGACCCTGCGACCATGAACGCGGCCAACCGTGGTAAATCGAAGTTCGTCGAGATTTCTTGGGACGAAGCGCTCGATATCATGGAATCCGAAATCAAGCGCGTCATCGACCAGTACGGTCCCTACAGTGTGCTCTGCATCGGCGAAGACGGCCATCGCGAGTCGAAGGACCTGCACGCGGGCGGCGGCATGCACATGACCGCCATGAACCTTTTGGGCGGTTACACTCGCGAGACGCGCACGCCCGACTCCGTCGAGGGCTGGTACTGGGGCGCCAAGCATTTCTGGGGTGCCGGCTTCAACCGCGGCGGCGGCATGATCGCGCCCCCGCAGAACGGCTACAGCAACTACAACGTCGTCAAGGACGTCAGCGAGAACGCTGATTTGCTCGTCTTCGACGCAGGCGACTGGGAGCTCACGCAGAACTATGCGTCCATGTTCTTCTCCCGCCTGCTGAAGTACTGGGAAGAGCTCGGCAAGGAATTCGTGTCCGTCGACCCGTTCTGCAACTACACGGCCGTTTGCCACAAGACCTTCAAGTGGATCCCCATCCTGCCGAACACCGACGCCGCACTCGACTTCGGCGCGATGTACGTCATGATCACCGAGGGCATCTACGACAAGGAATACATCGACACGCACTCCATCGGCTTCGACAAGGTCGTCGACTACGTCCTCGGCAAAGAAGACGGCATTCCGAAGACCCCCGAATGGGCGAGCGAGCGCTGCGGCATCCCCCCGCACACCATCAAGGCCTATGCGCGCAACCTGTGCAAGAAGCGCGCGTCGCACGTGCACTACAGCTCCGGCTCCATCAAGACCCCCTATTCCCATGAACCGGGCCGCACGCAGGCGTATCTGCTCGCCATGCAGGGCATGGGCAAGCCCGGCGTCCAGCAGCTGCACCTCGAGGCCACCCTGGTCGCCAAGGAGAAGCTGGCCGAATCCTCCACCCGCCCGTTCTCCCTGCTGAACCACTGCCGCATGTTCTACCCCTCCGCGCAGAGCCTGCCCCGCACCGCCATCGCCGAGGCCATCCGCAACGGCCATGTTGAATGGTATGGCAGCCCCTGCATCGTCTACGTGCCAACCGACGAGCAGTTCAAGAAGTTCACCTACCCCGGCGACCCCAAGATGGGCCTCATGATGGCTCAGGCCATGGCGCAGCGCGCGGGTCTGCCCGTTCCCACCGAGGAACCGCGCATCAACCCTGTGCACATGCTCTGGTCCGAGAAACCCTGCAACATGAACTGCTGGAACGGCGGCTTCGAGTTCCAGGACGCCATCCGCAGCAACGAGGTGGAGTTCTTCGTCACCAACCATCAGTGGATGGAGAACGACTCGCTCTTCGCTGACCTGGTGCTTCCCGTCACCACGTGCCTCGAAGACGATGACACTATGGGCGCATCGATGACCGTCGGCATGCGTTGGGCCGGCTACACCCCGCACGCATGCGACCGCGTAGGCGTCTCCAAGTCTGACTGGGAAATCGCCCTCGAAGTGCTCGACCGCTTCGGCAAGCGCGAAGAGCTCGACCTCGGCATGACCACCGATCAGTGGCTCGAGTACGGCTTCACCAATTCCCACCTCGCCACCGAGATCGATTGGGACACCCTCGTCGAAAAGGGCCTCTACTATCCCAAGCTCGAGGAGAACTGGCGCGACGAGCTGCCTGGCATGCGCGGCTTCTACGAGGACCCGGAGAACTTCCCGCTCGACACGCCCTCCGGCAAGCTCGAGTTCTACTCCCAGGCACTCGCAGACAACTTCCCCGACGACAAGGAGCGTCAGCCCATCGCCAAGTGGATCACGGGCGGCCCGGCCGAGGAAGGCTGGACGCACGACGAGTCGCTCTGGGGCGAGCGCTGCAAGAAATACCCGCTGCTCGTCACGGCGAACCCCGCGCGTTTCCGCGTGCACGTCCAGGGCGACGACATCGCCTGGTACCGCGAAATCGAGACGACCAAGGTGAAGGGTTCCGACGGCTATCTGTACGAGCCCGTCTGGATGGCCCCCGAGGACGCCGAGGCCCGCGGCATCAAGAGCGGCGATATCGTCAAGGTCTACAACGAGCGCGGCATCATCCTCACAGGCGCCCGCGTCTCCCAGCGCATCGCGCCAGGCTCGGTGGTCGTAGCTAAGGGTTCGCGCGTCGACCCGATCGCCCCGCACATCGACCGCGGCGGCGCCATCAACCTGATCAGCCCCGAAGCAACCGTATCCAAGAACTGCAAGGGCTTCGCGGTCACCGGCTACCTGATCGAAGCTGAGAAGCTGACCCAGGAAGAATACGACAGCTGGAAGAAGGACTACCCCGAGGCATTCGACCGTGCCTACGACGCTGGTCAGGGCATCACCCGCGATGCCTGGGTCGTCGAGGCGTAGGAAGGAAGGACAACAAGATGAAAGGCTTCGTGATTCACGCCGAAAAATGCATGGGCTGCCACGCCTGCCAGATCGGCTGCAAGGACGAGCATTGCGGAAACTGCTGGATGCCGTACACCCAGGAACAACCGGAATCCGGCCAGTTCTGGATGAAGGTCGACCAGAAAGAGCGCGGCCAGCGCCCCCAGGTCAAAGTGAGCTACATTCCCGTGCCTTGCCAGCACTGCGAAAACGCTCCCTGCATCGCTGCGGGCAAGGACGGCGCCGTTTATCGCCGCGACGATGGCCTCGTGATCATCGACCCCGTTAAGTCCAAGGGTCAAAAGCAAATCGTCAAGTCCTGCCCCTATGGCAAGATCTTCTGGAACGAAGAGCTCGACATTCCGCAGAAGTGCACGGGATGCGCTCATATCCTCGACGGCGACGAGCCGCTCAAGGTCCCGCGCTGCATGGACAACTGCCCGGTGCATGTCATCGAATTCGGCGAGCTCGACGAGCTTGACCTCGAAGGTGCGGAAGTCCTGCATCCGGAATACGGCACCAAGCCGCACGTGTACTACACAGGCCTGCCGAAGCGCTTCATCGCAGGCACGGTGTTCACGCCCGAAGACGAGGAAATCGTCGAAGGCGCAACAGTCACCGTCACCAACGGGACCGACACCTACACCGACACCACCAACAGCTGGGGCGACTTCTGGGTTGACGAGCTGGCAGAAGACGAGTGGACGGTTACCATCGAGGGCGCCGGCAAAGAAAAGACCCTGAAGGTGAGCACGGTCGAGGAAGACCGCGGCTTGGGCGACATCGCACTGGTGTAGCAATGGCAGTCGAGCGCACGACAAGCACCGAGCAGCCGCCCGTAGGCGAAACCGACTCCCGACAGGGCTGGGTGCGCATCGTGCGCGTCGACTACGAAAAAAACGAGCTCTACGACGAGACTGGCCGCGGTTACTACGAACTGCCTGGAAGCCTTTGGACGGAGTTCGGCCCGGTGCATGGGGGAAGCATCCGCTATTGGGGAAGCGGATCTCATGCAGGACACATCAACCTGCTGCCCGCCTTGATTTTCTCGGACGGGCAGTGGGTGAGCCTCATCGGCAAGAGCATCTAAAAGACTTCGGGCTTCATCTGTTTTCGCACATTCTCTGTTTTCTAGCAAAGCTTCATCCATTAATTATGCAGGCGAGATGACCTTTTCAGGCAACCTCGCCGAAAGGGAGCAAGAGATGAAAGATTTACTCGGAAAGTACGGAATCAAGCAAATCGGCTTTTACGTCGAAAATCTGGAAAAGGCCGCCGAGATGTTCAGCAAGCTAATCGGCGCCGGTCCATTCGTCGACTTGGGCGTGTCCGAACCAGCCTCGCTTAAGTACCACGGCAAGGACTCCGGCATGCGCAGCCGCTGCGCGCTGGGCCACATCAAAGACGTGCAAATCGAGCTCATCGAGGTTGTCACAGACGAACCCGACGTGTACAAGGATAACGGCTTCGGCGTGCACCACCTCTGCATTTGGTCAGACGACGTTGACGCGGTGGCCGAAGAATTCAAGGCCGCAGGTGTTGAAGTTGCCATGGAAATGGTTTCCGGCCAGGGGCTTAAGGTCGTGTACATGGACGCACGCGACCAGCTGGGCTGCTTTATCGAGTGCAACGCGCCGATCGAGCAGCTCTGGCAAGGCGTAAAGGCCCTCCACGAGAACGCTCAGGAAGGCACGCCGGCGCTCATTCCCATGTCCGCGCTTATGGGAGGCAAGTAGGGATCAAGGCTTTCCCAACAAAATCGAACAATGGTGGGTTTTGGGCCCGTCTGCATAAAGCGGGCGGGCCTTTGTGCATACCGAAAAGAGAGGGGAAATGATGGAGAGGGATTACTACGACCTGAGCGGACGCGTGGCGCTTGTCACTGGCGCGAGCTCGCACGGCATCGGCAATCAGAGCGCTAAGGTGCTTGCCGCGCACGGGGCCAAGGTGTTCTTGGTGGCCCGCCGCGAGGAGAAGCTCAAAGACGCCGTCGCCGAAATCGAAGCGGCCGGCGGCGAAGCATCGTATTTCGCGGGCGACGCCTCGAGCGAGGAAGTCTGCAAGGCGGCGGTCGAGAAGTGCGTCGCCGACTTCGGGCGCTTGGACATCATGGTCTTGGCTGCGGGGACCTCGGGCCTTTCCGAGCGCAGCATGGAAGATGCCTTCAACACGGAGAACTGGCGCAACATCATGGCCGTGAACCTGGACAGCATCTTCTTCATGGTGAAATACGGCTGGGAGGAGTGCTCCAAAAACGGCGTGGGCGCCATCATCCCGATCGGCTCGCTTGCTTCCTGGCATGCGGCCGGTTCCACCGCCTACACCGCCACGAAGGGCGCCGTCCGCGCGCTCACGCAGAAGTGGGGCAAGCTACTCGGTCCGAAGGGCGTGCGCGTGAACACGCTGTACCCGGGCTTCATCGACACCGACATGACCCATGGCGCCACCAAGATGGAGGCCTACATCAACTCCGTCATCGGCAAGATTCCCCTGGGCCGCTACGGCAACGTCGACGACTGTGCCAACGGGGTGCTCTTCCTTGCAAGCGACGCCTCGAGCTTCATGAACGGGCAGCACCTCGTCATCGACGGCGGTGAGCTCGCCTAGCGACAGCAAAAAGGCGGGACCCTGCCGCTAAACGAGGTCCCGCCCAGATAGCCTCATTCACAAGGCTTCCTGTACAGTAGCACACTCCGTGCGCAGTCGGGAGTCGTAAACTCCAAGGAGCGACAATGTCTGACAACACTCAGGCCGAGGCCCCCAAGGCCAACGCCTTCATGAACGCGCCCGAAAGCAAGAAGCTTCTGACGGTGATCGGCGTGTATTGCGGAATCATCGCCAATCTGCTTATCTCCACATCGAATGCCACCGTTCTACCCGCCGCCGCGGCGGATATCGGCGGCATGGACATCTACGGCCTGGCGCAGAGCATTTCGAGCGTGCTTTCCGTTGCCCTGATGCCCGTGTTCGGCTTCATCGCCGCGCGCAACCCGCACCTCAAGCGCATCCTGTGCACGATCGGCCTCGCCGGCGGCGCCTGCGTCCTTCTGGTGCGCGCCGTTGCCACGAACATGATGATGATCGTGGTTGCGAACATCTTCTGGGGCATGGTGTCCGCCGCCGTCTTCGGCGTGGGCTTCACCATCATCCGCGACGTTTATGACCGCAAGAAAGCGGGTTTCTACCTGGGTCTCGTGGGCACGGTCATGTCCGCCGCAACGCTCATCGGCCCCATCGTCGCCGGCTTCGTCATCGACTCGCTGGGTTGGCGCGTGTGGACGTGGGTCTGCGTCGCCGTCCTCGTCATTGGCGCACTCGTCACGTTCTTCGGCGTGAAGGTGAAAAAGGAAGAAGTCGCCGACCTGGCTTCTGCGGGCAAGAGCTTTGACGGCGTCGGCGCCGTCTGCGTCATGATCGCCTTCGCAGCGCTCATCGTCGGCCTGTCTATGGGTACGAGCTACGTGAAATTCGGCACGCCGCTCAACACGGCGCTGCTCGTCATTGCAATCGTGTTCCTCATCCTTCTGGCAATCAACATCAAGAAGAAGGGCAACGACGCCATCATCCCGATCGCGACGCTCAAGAACCGCAACGTGCTGGTGCTCACCGCTTCCAACTTCCTGCATAACTTCGGTTCGATGACCATCGTCTTCTTCATTGCCGGCTTTATCATGCGCACCCTAACGAACGACCCCATCTGCCAGACCATAGGCTCTGCAACCGCCGCTGGCCTCGCATCCGCACTCATGGCAGTGCTCGGATTGGTGCTCGGCCCGATCTTCGGCAAGATGGTTGCCAAGGCCGGCACCGCCAAGACCGTCATGACCATCGGCAACGTCGTCCGCGTCGTCGTCATGGCGTGCTTCGTGTTCTTCCTCGTGCCCGGTGTGCCCGTGTGGGTCATCTACGTGCTCATGTTCCTGGCGGGCATCTTCAACTCGCAGCAGCAGGTCACGCAGTCCGCGGCACCCCAGATCATGCTCACCGCCAAAGAGCGCACCATCGGCAACTCCACCATCCAGCTCGGCCAGAACCTGGGCGCCGGCATCGGCATGGCTGTGTTCACGCTGATTCTGGCCGTCGACCCCGCTGGCGGCATGCGCATCTGCATGGTCGTGGCGCTCGTCGCCTGGATCATCCTGCTCTTCATCACTTTCCTGCTGAAGAAGCCTGCGCCGGAGGACATGGAGAGTTAAGGGGCCTCGTCGATTGACGGCTACTTCGTCCAGCCCACCCCCGAGGAAAAGGAACTGTGGGACAGCCCGAACGACCCCGAGTTCTTCACCAAGATCAAAGTGGCCATCCAGAACCGCGAAGTTCCAGAGGCGATGCGCCACATGGGTGAGGACTACCTTTACTACCCCATCTCCAAAACCTTCACCCAGTACTACACTCGCGCCAACACCCTGCGCTTCGGGCGCAAGGGCTGTCAGATCTTCTCGATCGCCCCAGGCGCGTTCGACACCCCCATGCTGCGCGAATCCCCTGATGAGATCATTGCCGGCATCGCAAAAGGCACCGCACTCGGCCGCTTGGGCGAACCAGAAGAGATGGCCGATTTCATCGTGCGCCTGCTTGAGCCAGGACACGACTACTTAACCGGCGTCGACCTTATTTTGGATGGCGGTAAATTCGGCATGACCACTGCCAAGCAGCTGGATTAACGGCAAGCGCGCCTGCGGCGCCTCCCCCGTCCGCAGGCGCCTTCAAGAGAGGATAATTCCCATGAGCAACGTTATCTCGAAAGACTACACCGACTACTTCAAGGGCCGTGACTGGGTCCATATGCTGGGCTTTTACGCGCAGGATTGGCGTAAGTTCATGACCGACCACAACCGCATCTTCGGCTCCGGTCCATTCTTCTACACCACCAACACCTTCTCGCGCCTGCTCTTCCATGGCGACGAAGTCGACTGCACAGGCCTGGAGTTCCATGCCGCCTACGGCGCTTGGGGGAGCCACACTATCGAGGTTGTTGAACCCGTTCCCTTCAGCGTTCCCACGATGTTCAGCGAGATTAATACCGAAGGCGAACCTGGCTTCAACCACCTGCATATCTTCGTTGAGGATTTGGAAGAAGCGCAGGACGCATGCGAATTCCTCAAGATCCCGGTTATCACGGTGGGATACCCCGACATGGCGAACGCGATCGAAAAGGCGAAAGCGACCGGAGCGGATGTTGAAGCAATCAAGAAGAACACTGGCAAGGCATCCTTCATGGTGTGCGATATGCGCAAGGAACTTGGCTTCGCCGTGCAATTGATCACCCCACGAGCCCAAGCACTCCACAACGCCATCATCGACGCCAAGGACAAATGGGACGGCAGCGCGGAAACCATGTTCATCCCCCTCGGCGGAAAATAGCCCTCCGAACGGATGGCCTCCCATTATTCCAGGAGGCCATCCGCCCCAATACCAATTCCCTCGCAGGCGGCGCACGGAAGTTATCGCAGACTTCCGTGCGCCGCCGATTTTTCAGCGTTACCCGTAGAACTTCACGTCGGGAAAGGGAGGGAGGGAGGGAGGGAGGGAGGGGTCCTTGCCGGATATCGCGAATACGCCTCAGAGATCACGAAGCTTTTCCAGCTCACTTCAAGCTCAACTAAAGCAGCGCATGGTTCAAAAGTCGCTTGGAAAAGTTGCTCAATCTACGAAAAGTCGCTTGAAAAAGTTGCAGTCTCCGTTAAAAAGTCCCTTGGAAAAGTTTATTTGCCCAGCTCAGGAAGATCCAAATCAAGCGCATACTTTGGCTCTTCCTGAGCGTTTTGACCCAGGGATCACGACCCTCATTCTCGATCAATAACGATCGTCCCAGACTCGAACTCGATTATGTGATTCGCTATCGGGGCAAATGCGTACCCGTTGAGGTGAAAGCGCGCGATGGCAACGCGAAAAGCGTGAAAACCGTGCTCAAACACCCGGAAAAATACCGTGTCGATTCAGCGATAAAACTCGCAGACTTGAACATCGGCCGTACAGGCGCGATTCTGACCCTGCCGCTCTACATGGCTTTCTTGCTCACGGAAAGATAGCGTTACCCGTAGAACTTCACGTCGGGAAAGGGAGGCTCTTGGGCGCGCTTGAACGCGTAGGAGTCCGCTCGTGCGAGCAGGCCTGTCGCCTGCATGAGGTCGAAGCCCATCGCGTCGCACGCGTCCTCGACCGACTGTCCCTGTTCGAGTACGGCAATCAGCAGCTTGTCGAGCGTCTCATAGTCGATGCCCATGGAGGCCTCGTCCTTCTGGCCGGGAGCGAGCTCGGCGCTCGGCGGCTTCACAAACACGTTCTCGGGAATGGGCTCGACGTCGCCCGCCGCGCGCGCCTGTTCGTTGCGCCAACGGCCCACCTCGTAGACATCGGTCTTGTACAAGCCGCCAAGCGGGGCGAATGCGCCGGCCGTGTCGCCGTAGAGTGTGGAGTAGCCCATGGCGGCCTCGGACTTGTTACCGGTGTTCACGAGCATCCAGCGATTCGCATTCGAAAGGGCCATGAGAATCACCATGCGGCAACGCGCCTGCGTGTTCTCGGAAGCCAAACCCTCGAGCTTTTCCTTATAGGACTTGCGGATGACCTGCTCAAATGCCTCGAACGGCTCGCAGATCGACACCGTATGGCTCTCGATGCCGAGGTTTTCCGCCAAGGCGAGGGCATCATCGATGGAGTGACCAGTCGAGTAGGGACCGGGAAGAAGCACACCGTGCACGTTCTTGGCGCCGAACGCGTCAACCGCCATGACCGCCGTCACCGACGAGTCGATACCGCCCGAAAGCCCGATAACGACCTGCGAGAAACCGGCACCCTTCGCGTACGCCGCGAGCGCGTCGACACATGCTTGATACTTGTCCCCAGCTTTCATGGAGCCTCCTTGCGCAATAATCCGCGTGATGCGCTTTAGTATGCCAGCCAATTGTTTCAGACGCGTTGCAACCTCAAGTCTCGCAGGCTGGACCACGCGAATAAGTAGAACGCCTTGTCCGCTCCTGAATGCGGGCGGGGAAACTCGTGCTCAGACAGTCCTCGCTGCGCTGCGGAACTGCGCGCGAGCTCCCCCGCCCGTATTCAGGAGCTACGTCATAGCAATAACTCAGGATGAGGAACTACGACGAAGGGTTTTGCACAGAAACCCGTGCAATCCGGGTGCGCCAGTGACTCCTGCGCGCGAACAAAACCGTCCAAACACGAAATCCCAACTTGCAACCCGCAGATCGAACCCGCCTTCGACTCGAAAGGCCGCGGGCGGGGGTCCCGCGCGCAGTTCCGCAG